>NZ_CP017477.1:3149588-3479451 GCF_001761365.1 Polaribacter vadi
GTTTATCGCAAAAAAAGTATAGACAAAAAAATAGTTTATTTATTGCTGAAGGTATAAAAGTAGTAAATGAACTTTTAAATTCATCTTTTCAAGTTGATATTTTATTTGCAACTGATGATTTTGAAACTACGATTTCTTCGGATAAAATTGTGAGAGTTTCTGAAAAGGATTTACAGAAAATCAGCAACTTAAAATCGCCAAACAAAGTTTTAGGGCTGTTTAAAATTCCTGATGAAAAACCTTTGCAACAAAAAGGGCTTACTATTGTTTTAGATGCCATAAACGATCCTGGAAATTTAGGAACTATTATTCGTTTGTGTGATTGGTTTGGAGTAACGCAATTAATTTGCTCTAAAGATACTGTAGATTGTTACAATCCAAAAGTTGTGCAAGCAAGTATGGGTTCTTTAACAAGGATTTCTATACAATATATAGCTTTAGAAAACTATCTACAAGAAACGAATTTACCAACTTTTATTGCGGATATGAATGGTGAAAATGTCTATAAATCAACTTTACCAAAAGAGGCTCTTTTAGTGATGGGAAATGAGGCAAATGGTGTTTCTGATGAAATTAGAGCATTGATAAAAAATAAAATATCAATTCCAAGATTTGGAGAAACGCAAGAAACAGAAAGCTTAAATGTGGCAACTGCAACCGCTATTTTGTTAAGCGAGTTTAAACGTAGTATTTGTAGGTAGTTTTTAGTTGGCAGTAATCAGTAGCAGTTTTCAGTGAGCGAGTTTGAGAGGTTCCTATTATATTTAAAAGTATAGTTTTAAAAAAGATTTTTGATTAAATTTCGCTCCTATGGAGCTTTGTCTTTCTTGCGCTATTTTTTTATGAATATTTCGCTCTTACAGAGCTGAAAATCCCAGAGGGATGAAATATTAATAGAAAATTATTTCAAAATTAAGTTTAGCCCTAGAAGGGCGATATATTAAAAATTTGGTTATTTAGTAAGAGTTTTTTGGAGTTTATAAAGGTTTAATCTAATAACAATATTAAAAAATAATTCTAGATTCTAAAGGAGTTAGGTATTTTGTCTCTTTGAATCTCCGCGAAAAACCTCTGTGAATTTCTGTGTAATAGGAAAGTTACTACTCAAAAGCAAAATTCAAGAAAATACCACGAGTTCCCATAAAATTAATAGGAGCTGTCCATCTACTATTTGGATCATCATCGTATTTTATCTCGTTATTAATGGCAAAAACTCCACGAATGGAAGGAGAGAATTTAAAGAACGCTAAATAAATATCAATTCCTACACCAACTTCGTACATAAAATTGGTTGTTTTCATCCTAAATTGTCCAGCAGAATTATCATCTTGATTGGCTTCATTACTAGAAAAATTATAATCTAAAGAAACACCTCCTAATAAATAAGGACGAATATTTTTATACCTGTCAGTACTAAATTTAAAAACTACAGGAAAGTGCAAATATGTAGAGCCAATTTCTCTGATACTATCTTGTGGATTGGCAGAAGTATTTAAATGATTAAAAATAATGTTTTTGGAATTACTTACTAAGCCTGGTTCTAAACGTACACTTAAATTTTTGTGCAAACGCAATTCAGCAATTAAACCAACATTAAAACCATAGGTTGGTTCTACAGAAATATCAGCATTAAAAACATTGCTGTTTTTTAAATTTAGTTTAAAATCATTTTGATTGATTCCCAAATAAAAACCATAATGAATTTTTCTATCATCGAATGTTGGTAGGTTTTCTACACGTTCTCTTTGGGCAAAAAACGTTGCAGAAATCATCAATAAAAAACCAAAAAGAAATCCTTTTTTAATCATTTTTATAAACTTGCAGTGTAAATTGTGGCCACTCCAAAAGTTACAGGAGTAGCTTCTGTATGTGTAAACCCATTTTTTTGTAAAATATTGTTGAAAGCTTCTCCAAAAGGAAAAGAATTTGCAGATTCAGATAAATACGAATAGGCAACTTTATCTTTAGAAAGTAATTTACCAACTGCTGGTAAAAATAGGTTTGTATATAATTTATAACCTTGTTTAAAAGGAAATTTTACTGGGTTTGAAGTTTCTAAAATAACCAAAACTCCAGTGGGTTTTAAAACTCTTGCAATTTCTGTTAAACCTTTGTTTAGGTTTGCAAAATTACGCACACCAAAAGAAACTGTAATTGCATCGAAAGTATTATCATCAAAAGGCATTTCTTCAGAATCGCCTACAATCATTTCTATTTTATCAGAAAGATTTGCTTTGGCAATTTTCTGTTTTCCAACGTCTAACATTCCTGCAGAAATATCTAAACCTACAATTCTATCTGGTTTTAAAGCAGCCATCATTAAAGCTAAATCTCCTGTTCCTGTTGCAATGTCTAAAATTTGCTTTGGATTATTTTTACCAACAATCTCAACAACTTTTTTACGCCATTTTACATCGATTCCTAAAGAAATAACTCTGTTTAAACCATCGTAATTGCCAGAAATAGTGTCAAACATTTTAGCAACTTGCTCTTTTTTTCCTAAAGTTGAATCTTTGTAAGGATTAATTTTTTCTGCTGACATCTATGTTTGATTTATACTAAATATAATTATTTTTCTGCTAACTTCTAACCATTAATGGCTATAACTTCGTTTACTTGATTTGGCAACATGTCTTTTAACAACGCTTCAATTCCGTTTTTTAAAGTTGCTGTAGAAGATGGACAACCACTACAAGCGCCTTGTAAAACTACGCTCACAACCTTATTCTTTTCATCATAAGATCTAAAAGCAATATTACCTCCATCACCAGCTACAGCAGGTTTTATATATTCGTCTAAAATATCTGAAATTTGAGCAGGAATTCCTTCTAACTCAATAACTGGAGCAATTGTTTCTTTGTTTGTTACAGTTTCTAAAGTTGGTAATTCTTTAATGATGGTTTTTCCTTCCACTAAATACTCGCGAATAAACGTTCTTACTTCAGCAAAAACCTCTTTCCATTCCACCATATCGTATTTGGTTACAGAAACATAATTATCAGAAATAAAAACTTCTTTTACGAAAGGAAAATTAAAAATTGCTTGTGCTAAAGGAGAAGATTTACTTGCTTCTTCTATATTTTTAAACTCAACATCTGTTTGTGTTAAATTCTTGTTTGTACCAAACTTCATTACTCCAGGGTTTGGGGTAACTTCTGCATATACTTCTATGGCTTCTTTTTTTGTTGATGAGGTTTGTTCGTTTACAACCACATTTCCATCATTTAAATAAGCTTGAATTTGTTCTGCAACTTCTTCTTGTACATCTTGCCATTCCACAATATCAAATCGTTGAATTGCAATAAAATTAGCGGTAACAAATATCTTTTTTACAAAAGGTAAATAAAATAATTGTTGCGCTAAAGGAGAGTTTTTTGCTTCGTCTATATTTGCGAATTCATAACTACCTCCATTTATTAAAACTTGTGTGCTATTAAATTTTAAAATGGTTTCGTTTGTAGTTTCTTGAATAGTAATTTTTGTCTCTTGCATGTTCTAAAGTATAAGTTGCAAAATTAAGGGAAAAAACTGAATTCCAACAAAAAAGACCTTGCATATTTATATATACAAGGTCTTTATTATAGAGAAAATTTATTATAAACTTATAGAAACGGTTCCTGTAAAAAATCTGTTATCTAAAGTTAATTTTGTTGCATCAACATTAAAACCAGAATAGAAATTATAAGCACCAGTTCTGTTGCTATTACTGTAGGCAAAATCTACTTTAAAATTCCCGAAATTATAACCAGCTCCAAACGAATAGCCAGTAACGTCATCTAATTGTAAAGCACTACCAGGATTAAAATTATTATTTTCAAAAGGAGTTTGCTCATAAGAATAACCACCTCTAACACTAAATTTGTCTAAACGCCATTCTGTACCAATGTTCAGATTATGCGTATTTCTAAAATCGTTTTGAAAAGCTTGGTTTTCAGCGGAAAAATCATCTTCAGAAAGTGTAATTCCTTTATAATTTTTATTGCTATAATCTAAGCTTAATAAGCCGTTTTTACCAAAAATAAATGCAGTACTCGCTGTTAATTTACTTGGGGTTCTTAATCTATAAAATAATTGTTGCGAAGGGAAAAAACCATCAGCTGTATTATCATATATTAAGTTATCATTACTAACAATAATTTCTGTATCACCGAAAAAACCTTCATTATTTACAATATTACTATCTTCAATAATTTCTGAAAACCAAGTTGGTGTTTGGTAAGACAAACCAAATCTAAAACTTTGGTTAGCTCTATAAATAAAACCTAAATTAGCAGAAAAGCCAGTTGCAGTTGTAAAGTTTTCTTGGTATAAATTAGCATCTAATTCATTTCCATCAACATCACTATTAAATTCAGTTAAAGTAGATTGCTGGTTAAAATTTAAATCATAAAAATTAAGTCCTAATCCAACATGTAGCTTCTGGTCATAGACAGAAGAAAAACCAAAATTCACTTCACTTAATTCACCTGCAAAGGTATTATTAAAGCGTTGCTCATCTGCAATACCATAAACTAAAGCAGGGTTATTTGTGTCTAAAGGATATTCTGTAAACGTTGCAACTCCACTATTACCTTGTGCTAAAAAGCTGTTGTTAAAATCTTTTGTAATTCTATAATTAATACCAACTGCAAATTTACTCCAATCCGATTTGTAAGCACTGTCAAAAACCAAAACAGCTCCTGCTTGCGACAAATTTGTATACTGATTTTGATTTATTAAGTTAGCACCATAATAATTTGATTTAATTTCTGTATTTCTAGAATTAAGTGTTCCAGAAAACGAACTATTGTTAAATACTGATAATCCTGCAGGATTTACATTCATAGATGAAATATCTCCACCTAATGCTCCAAAAGCACCACTCATTGCTGTAAATCTAGCAGTTCCATTTTTATCATCTTGAGAAAACAAAATTGCTAAATCTTGGTAACTTAATGATTGAGAAAATGACGTGAATGCAGTGAATGTAAATATAGCTGCTATAAAAAGTTTTTTCATATTTTTTGAAATTTTCTTTTAAATATTATATTAATTTCCTCTTCTAGATGATGATGAAGATGATCTTCTACTAGAACTACTTGTTCCAGAACTTCTTGAAGATGAAGAACTACTTCTTGTATTTGTAGAGGATGATCTTGAGCTTCTACTTGATGAAGTTGATGCTCTATTGGTATTAGATGATGATCTTCTATATGTAGAGTTGTTACTTCTAGAATTTGTACTTCTTCTATTAACAGTAGAAGTTCTTCTTGATGGTGTAGAACTTCTTCTAACAGAAGATGAACTTCTACTACTTGTTGTACTTCTTCTTGTAGGACTTGTAGTGTTTCCATTTCTTACAGTTCCAGTAGATCTTCTACTCGAAATAGTACTGTTTCTGTTAGATGTTCCAACTGACCTTCTATTATGTACAGAGCTATTTCTTCTGCTTGTAGAAATTCTATTTCTTGAACTTATAGTGTTCGTATTGTTTCTTCTTCCATAAGTATAGCTTCTATTGTTATAAGATCTAGTATTATACCATCTTGAAGCATAAAATCCACGATTCCAACCCCAATTATTATGATATGGGTGCCAGTAAGGATTTCCTCCCCAATATGGATTTCCATAACCATAGTTAAAACCCCAATAATTGTAATTGTTGTAAAATCTCCAATTGTTGTTGTATCCCCAATAGTTGTATCCCCAATTATTAAATCCACCACCCCAATAAGGGTCGTTTATAAGATTTATGTTTACAACAACATCGTTGTTTTCATAACCCCAAGGTTGACTTGCATCGTAATTTAAGGTTTCATCAATAAGTTCGTCATCAACATAATCAGTAGTAGAATTGTAAGAATCTACATCAACAAAAATCTCATTGTCTTCGATATTTTGAAGCGCATTCAATTTTTTTGTAAAATAATCTTCTTCATAATCATCATACTCTTGTTCATTCATAACAATTACTTTTTGTTCATTGTTAGCTGGAGTTACATCTCCATAAATACCATCATCATTGTAAACACTTTGGTAAGTTCCGCAAGAAACTAATAACAAATTAGCTGTTACAATTAAGATAAGTTGATGTAGCTTTAAATTTTTATAGTGTAGTTTCATAATGGTATGTTTTATGTATTATTCTTTATTGATGTTTTATTGCATTAAAAACACTAAAATATAGTAGTTTTGTATCAATTTTGAAAAAGATTTCAATCTTTTAACAAAATTTTCACTTGAAATAATGCAAAATTTGTGCCAAAGTATAGGTTATGAGTAAAAAGTTAACGAAAAGATCAGAGGATTATTCTAAATGGTATAATGAATTAGTTGTTAAAGCTGATTTAGCAGAAAATTCAGCTGTTAGAGGTTGTATGGTTATAAAACCTTATGGATATGCTATTTGGGAAAACATGCAGAAAGAGTTGGATAGAATGTTTAAAGAAACAGGTCATGAAAATGCCTATTTCCCACTTTTTGTTCCTAAAAGTTTATTTGAAGCAGAAGAAAAAAATGCTGAAGGATTTGCAAAGGAATGTGCAGTAGTAACTCATTATCGTTTGCAGAATGATCCTGATAATCCAGGAAAATTAAGAGTAGATCCAGAAGCTAAATTAGAAGAAGAATTGGTAGTAAGACCAACATCCGAAGCTATTATTTGGAATACCTATAAAGGATGGATTCAGTCTTATAGAGATTTACCTTTATTGATAAATCAATGGGCAAATGTTGTTCGTTGGGAAATGCGTACTCGTTTGTTTTTAAGAACTGCAGAGTTTTTATGGCAAGAAGGACATACAGCACACGCAACAAAAACCGAAGCAATTACAGAAGCAAAACAAATGCAAGATGTCTATGCAGAATTTGCCGAAAATTTTATGGCAATGCCTGTAATTAAGGGTGTAAAATCTGATAGTGAACGTTTTGCAGGTGCAGAAGATACCTATACAATTGAAGCTTTAATGCAAGATGGAAAAGCTTTACAAGCAGGAACAAGTCATTTTTTAGGACAAAACTTTGCCAAAGCTTTTGATGTAAAATATACTTCAAAAGAAGGGAAACAAGAATATGTTTGGGCAACTTCTTGGGGTGTTTCTACACGTTTAATAGGAGGTTTAATAATGACGCACTCAGATGATTTAGGTTTGGTGCTTCCTCCAAAGTTAGCTCCAATTCAAGTGGTAATTGTTCCCATTTATAAAAATGATGAACAATTAGAAGCAATTTCAGAAAAAGTAAACTTTTTAGTTAAAGATCTGCGTAAAAAAGGAATCTCTGTAAAGTTTGATGACAGAGATACTTTTAGACCAGGGGCAAAGTTTGCAGAATATGAATTAAAAGGAGTTCCTATTAGAATTGCTATTGGAAATCGAGATATAGAAAACGGAACTTTAGAAATTGCAAGAAGAGATACTTTAGAAAAACAAACTATTTCTCAAGATGATACAGTAGTTTTTATAGAGAAGCTTTTGGAAGAAATTCAACAGAATTTATTCGATAGAGCAATTAACTTTAGAAAAGAACATACTACAGAAGTAAACGATTTTAAAGAATTTAAACAAGCAATAAAAAATACAGGTGGTTTTGTTTCTGCTCATTGGGATGGAACAGAAGAAACCGAAGATAGAATTAAAGAATATACAAAAGCTACAATTAGATGCATTCCAAATGATGCTATTGAAGAAGAAGGTGTGTGTGTTTTAACAGGAAAACCTTCATCAAAAAGAGTATTATTTGCAAAAGCTTATTAAGAGAAAAATTAATTGAAAAAAAAAAGTAATTTTTTTTAAAAAATTATTGCACAATTTAAAAAACGTTGTATATTTGCACCCGCAATTAGGAACATTTAATTGTTATGGTCCGTTCGTCTAGGGGTTAGGACGCATGGTTTTCATCCATGTAACACGGGTTCGATTCCCGTACGGACTACAAAAGTTTTAATAAGAAACAAGAGGTAAAGAAATTATGGCAAATCACAAGTCAGCATTAAAGAGAATTAGAAGTAACGACGCTAAAAGGCTTCGTAACAAATATCAGCACAAAACAACTCGTAACGCAGTTAGAGATTTACGTGCAATTGAAGATAAAACAGAAGCAGAAACTAAATTGGGTAAAGTTATTTCTATGCTAGATAAATTAGCTAAAAAGAATATTATTCATAAAAATAAAGCAGCTAACTTAAAATCTCAATTGACTAAAAAGGTTTCTGCATTATAATATATTTTATACTTCTATAAAACTTAAAAACTCTTAATTTTAATTAAGAGTTTTTTTTGTGATAAATTTTTCGAAAACCTGTTTTTAAAAATCATAATTTTTATGAGCATCTAATCTTATAAATATAAATAGTAAGATTGTAAAACCCCAAAGAGAAGAGCCTCCATAACTAAAAAAGGGCAATGGAATACCTACAGTTGGTAATAATCCTATTACCATCCCAATATTAACAATAACGTGGAAAAATAAAATAGAAGCTAAGCTGTAACCATATATTCTTCCAAATTTGTTTGTATGCGATTCCGCTAAATATATTATTCTATACATTAATAGCATAAATAGAATTATAACAAAACTACTCCCTAAAAATCCCCATTCTTCACCTACTGTGCTAAAAATATAATCTGTATGTTGTTCAGGAACAAAATCACCTTGAGTTAAATTGCCATTTAAAAATCCTTTTCCACTTAAGCCACCAGAACTAATAGTTAGTTCAGATTGATATGAATTGTATCCAATATTTCTATTATCAACCTTTAAACCTAACAATACTTCAAAACGATCTCTATGGTGTTGTTTAAAAACATTGTTATAAGTATACCCTGTTCCAAAGATAAATAATGCTATAATCGCATAAATAGCTATTACTTTATGCCAGTTAAATCTTAAAAACCTTTTACCTCCTCTATAAATAATATAGGCTACAACAATTGTAATTATAATAAAAAGTGACAAAAACATTTTACTTGCACCAAAAAAAATGGTTAAAATAAATAATGTAATAAAAGTTATTCCTAATAAAATGTAATTAAGAGTTAAACCTTCTCTATGTAAAACAAAAAAGAAAGCAAGATAAATAAGTGCAGAACCAGCATCTGGTTGAAGAGTAATTAGAAATGCCGGAAAAAATATAATAATGAATGCCTTTATCTGATTTTTTATCAACTTAAAATTATACTGCCTGTCACTTAATAATTTAGCAACAGCAAGTGCCGTAAAAGCTTTCATAAATTCAGATGGTTGTAGCCCTAAAACCCCAAAATTAAACCAAGATTTTGCTCCATTAATTTCTTTACCAAAAGGGAATAAAAGTATTAACGAAAAAATTGATATTATATAAAAAATACTAGCATATTTTTCATAAAATTTTGAATTAAAAAAAAGAATAAGAATAATAAGTGGAATGGTTAAAACAATAAAAATTAACTGTTTACCATATTTTGTAGCAAAACCTATAAGTTCAACATCTTCTTCAGTTTTTGAAGCTGCAAAAATATTAACCCAACCAAACCCAACTAAAGCTATATAAATAAAAACTAAAATCCAGTCTATACCTGCAAATATATTATTTTGTTCTTGACGCAATTTCTTCTAAGGGTTTTTGAATTTGTTTGTCATAAATTTCTTGCAAGCTCATATTTAACATATTCAATTCTCTGTGTTTATTTTTCTCAGAGATTTTTCCGTTAATATATTTTTCGATCATTAAACTGGTTATTGGAGCTGCAATTGTAGAACCATAACCCCCATTTTCTACAAAAACAGCTAAGGCTATTTTCGGATTGTCTTTTGGTGCAAATGCCACTAAAATAGAATGATCTTTTAATTGTTCTTTTATTCCATCAACAATAATAAAATTTTCTGCAGTTCCTGTTTTTCCACAAATATCAATATCTTTAACTTGGGACCATTTTCCTGTTCCTGTTTTAAAAACTTCGTGCATTGCTTCTATAACAGGCGAAAAGTGTTGTTTATCTATGGTTGTTTTTTTAGCTTCTGTGTAGTTTGGATTGTCAATAAAAGCAGTGTCAATTTTTTTAACGATGTGTGGAGTAAAAAAATAGCCTCTATTTGCAATAGCAGCAGTAAAGTTTGCTAATTGTATAGGGGTTGTTAACACCTCACCTTGACCAATTGCATTTGATATAGTTGTAGACCCATTCCAAGAATATCTATAACGACTATCATAATAATTACCATCAGGAATTAATCCTTTTTGGCCTGCAGGTAAATCATAGCCTAAAAAATTACCCAAACCAAAACTAGCCACATGATCGTGCCAGGTATTTAAACCTTCAGTCGGGTTGTTGTCTTTTTCTACAATTCTTTTATAAGTATTTGAAAAATAACTGTTACAAGACTTTGCAATAGCTGTTTTTAATTGAATTGGACTTCCGTAAATTCCACAATGGCAACCCATAAATTCACCAGCTCTGTTTCCATATCTATAACCTCCATAACACTTAAATGCAGTTTGCTGATTAATTACATTTTCTTGCAAACCAATTAAGGCATTCATCATTTTAAAAGGACTTCCAGGAGCATAAGCTGCTAATAAACCTCTGTCGTAACTTGGTTTGCTAATGGTATCATTAAATAAAAGAACAGAATTTTTTGATCGTTTTCTACCAACTAACATATTAGGATCGTAAGAAGGAGCAGTTACTAAGGCTAAAATTTCTCCAGTAGAAGGTTCTATGGCAACAATTCCCCCACGTTTTCCTTTCATTAATTGTTGCGCATATAATTGTAATTCTATATCTAACGTAAGGACTAGGTCTTTTCCATTTTCAGGTAATGTATCGTAAACTCCGTCTTTGTAAGATCCTGTAACCTTGTTAAATCGATTTCTATGTAAGTATTTTTTACCTTTTCTACCTCTTAAAATATCTTCATATTGTCTTTCTACACCATCTTTTCCTTCTAATTCTCCTTGTTCATAATAATTGCTATTTCTTGCTTTTTCTTCATTAACTTCACCAATATAACCTAAAACATTAGCAGCAGCTTTGATTGGATAATCTCTAATAATTCTTTTTTGGATAAAAAAACCAGTGTATTTATGTAGCTTTTCTTGTAAAAATGCAAAATCTTCTTTTGCTAATTGTTTTAAGAAAACAGATGCTAAATAAGGAGCATAATCTTCTGCCTTTTGAAGACGTTTTATAAAATCTTCTTTATCGATTTTTAGAAGTTTACAAAACTCTAAAGTATCTATAGCTTTTACTTGATTTGGTTGCACCATTACATCATAAGAAAGTTGATTGGCAACTAATAATTTACCATTTCTATCATAGATATAACCACGTTCAGGATAGTCGTAAATTGTTTTTACGGCTGCATTATGGATTGGATCATAACTTTCGCTTCTAATTATTTGTAATTGAAACAAACGCCCAATAAAAACAATTCCGATTAGTGTAATCAGAAAATAGAGTAAAAAACTTTTTTGCATTATTCGCTTTTAGTAAAAATATAAGTACCTAAAAAATATAATAACAACGTAAAAATACTTGAATAAATTGTATTTAAAAGTACGTTAGAAAAATTATAAAAACTAAAATTAGCAAAAGAAAAGTAGATAAGATGATGAATGATTGTTAAAGTTACTACATAATTGAAAATTTTACCAAAAGATTCTGATTTTAATTTAAAAAATGGAAAATCTGCAGGTATTTTTCTAAAATAAATTCTTACAAAAAACAATCGTATATAAGAGATGAATAAAATTGAAAATGCATGAATACCTCCTGAATCAGAAAAAAAATCAACAGAAAGACCTAATAAAAAACTGTAAAGTAAAAATGGGAATCTATTTTCTTTTAGTGGGTATAAAAAAACAAAAACAATATATAAGTATGGATTTATAAATCCTAAAAATAAAATGTTATTCAGCACAAAAACCTGCAAAAAAAGCAGGAAAAAAAATAACGTAACCATATTAAATGGATTATTCATCTTGAGCTTCTAAAAGATTTATTTCTATAGTATCTAAATTTTTAATAACCTGTACAAAACCTAAATTGCTCATATCATTAAAAAGAGTAACATCTACTTTATTGTCTGCTGTATTTCCTTTGTTAATTTTAGAGATAGTGCCTACCAAGATTCCCTCTGGAAAAATAGTAGATTTCCCTCCAGTTTCTATGGTGTCACCAATTTCTAAAGGTGCTTGTCTTGGTATGTCAGAAAGTTGAACAGTATTGTAATCTTTTCCATTCCAACTTAAAGAACCAAAATAGTTGCTGTTTTTTAAACGAGCATTAATTTTACTGTTTCTATTTAAAATAGATTGAACTCTTGCGTAATCTCCAGAAGAATTATCTGTAATTCCAATAATCCCTTTACTATTAATTACAGCCATTTCTTTTTTTATACCTTGATTTTCACCTTTATCAATCGTTAAAAAATTAAACTCTTTATCGTAATTATTATTGATAATTTTTGCAGTAGTAAACATATATTTCTGTTGATATTTTACAGAATCGATAACAATAGAATCGATACTAAAACTTACGGAGTTGTATTTTTCTAACAGGTTTTTTAAACGCGTGTTTTCTTCAGCTAAAAGTTTGTTTTCAGATTTCAGATTCCAATATTCAGAAATATTAGACGTTTGAGAATAAAAACCGCCAGTTATAAAATTCGCAGAATTTACAAATTTACTTTTGTGGAAATCAAGATTATTAAACGTTAACGTAAGCGAAATAAATGATAACAATAAAAAGAACAGAAAGTATTTAAATTTCTGAAAAAAATAGATGAGTTGTTGCATTCTTAATACATAATAATGCTAGTTCATTAATACGTTTTTGTATTTTTTTAATTCTTTTAAAGCAATTCCTGTTCCACGAACAACAGCTCTTAAAGGATCGTCTGCAACATAAACAGGTAAATCTGTTTTACGAGACAAACGCTTATCTAAACCACGTAACATAGAACCACCACCTGCTAAATAAATACCTGTATTGTAAATATCTGCAGCTAATTCTGGAGGAGTTTTAGACAATGTTTCCATTACAGCATCTTCAATTCTTAAGATAGATTTATCTAAAGCCTTTGCAATTTCTCTAAAAGAAACTTGTACCTGTTTTGGTTTTCCACTTAATAAATCTCTACCTTGAACCAACATTTCATCTGGAGGTGTATCTAAATCTTCAGTTGCAGCACCAATTGTAATTTTTATTTTTTCTGCAGTAGTTTCACCCACATGTAAATTGTGTTGAGTACGCATGTAATACATAATGTCGTTGGTAAATAAATCTCCAGCAACTTTTACAGATTGATCACAAACAATACCACCCAAAGCAATTACAGCAATTTCTGTAGTACCACCACCAATATCAATAATCATGTTTCCTTTTGGTTCCATAATATCAATACCAACACCAATTGCAGCAGCCATTGGTTCGTAAATTAAGTAAATTTCTTTGGCATTCATATGCTTTGCAGAATCTCTTACAGCTCGTTTTTCAACCTCTGTAATTCCTGAAGGAATACAAATAACCATTCTTAATGCAGGTGGAAATAATTTTTTCTTAATAGATGGAATTTTCTTTACAAACTCCTTAATCATTTCTTCTGATGCCTGAAAATCTGCAATAACTCCGTCTTTTAAAGGACGAATAGTTTTGATGTTTTCATGCGTTTTACCTTGCATTAAATTAGCTTCCTCACCAATTGCAATAATTTTACCAGTTAGTCTATTTCTAGCAACAATAGAAGGTGCATCAATAACCACTTTTCCATTGTGAATTATCAACGTGTTTGCGGTTCCTAAATCAATCGCAATGTCTTCCGTCATAAAATCAAAAAAACCCATAAATTTATCTTGTTTTGGAGTACTATATTCTTACAAATTTACTAAAATTAATCTTGTAAATCTGTTAATTTTATTAATGTTTAAAATGTCTTGTTCCTGTCATTACCATCGATATATTATTGGCATTACAATAATCGATACTTAACTGATCTTTTATAGATCCTCCAGGTTGAATTACGCTTTTTATACCAGCTTTATCAGCAATTTCTACACAATCAGGAAAAGGGAAAAATGCATCACTAGCCATTACTGCACCCTTTAAATCGAAACCAAAAGAGGTTGCTTTTTCTATAGCTTGTCTTAAAGCGTCAACTCTACTTGTTTGTCCTGTTCCACTTGCTAAAAGCTGATTATTTTTAGTAAAAACAATGGTATTTGATTTTGTATGCTTACAAATTTTAGAAGCAAATAATAAATCTTTTAGTTCGCTTTCAGAAGGTTTTGTGTTTGTAGCATAAGTTAAATCTGCTAAAGTATCTGTCTTAGAATCTTTATCTTGCACCAATAAACCATTTAAAGCAGTTCTTACATTTTGAGTTGGTAATTCTGTAGATTTCTGGATTAAAAGCACTCTATTTTTCTTTCCTTTTAAGATTGATAAAGCTTCATCAGCATATGAAGGAGCAATCACAACTTCACAAAATAATTTATGAATCTCTTCAGCAGTTGCAGCATCAATTTCTTTGTTTGCTATTAAAACTCCACCAAAAGCAGAAACAGGATCTCCAGCCAAAGCATCTAAATACGCTTGTTTAATTGTGCTTCTTTGTGCAAAACCACAAGCATTATTATGTTTTAAAACTGCAAAGGTTGGGTCTTCGCCAATAAATTCGTTCATTAAATTTACAGCAGCATCTACATCTAATAAATTATTATAGCTTAATTCTTTACCATGTAATTTATCGAACATAGCCTCTAAATCTCCAAAGAAATATCCTTTTTGATGTGGGTTTTCTCCATATCTTAATACTTTAGAAGTAGTTTGACTTGCTTTATAAACAACTTCATCTTCATTAAAATAATTAAAGATGGCAGTATCATAATGAGAAGAAACATTAAAAGATTTTGCAGCAAACTTTTTTCTTTGTTCTATGGATGTTTCTCCATTATTTTCTGATAAGATTGATAAAAACTCATCATATTGTTCCATAGATGAAACCGTAAATGTGTCTTTAAAGTTTTTTGCTGATGCTCTAATTAAAGAAATTCCACCAATATCAATTTTCTCAACAATATCTTGTTCAGGAGCTCCAGAAGCAACTGTTTTTTCGAACGGATATAAATCAACAATAACCAAATCTAATTGAGGAATGTTGTATTCTTTCATTTCAGCAACATCACCTTCATGATCTTGTCTGTTTAAAATTCCTCCAAATACTTTTGGGTGTAAAGTTTTTACTCTTCCTCCTAAAATTGATGGGTAAGAAGTAACATCTTCCACAGGAACCACATCAATACCTAATTCTTTAATGAATTTTTCTGTACCACCAGTAGAATAAATAGTAACATTTAAGTCATTTAGTTTTTGTACAATTGGTGCTAAACCATCTTTGTGAAATACCGAAATTAAGGCAGATTTAATCGTTTTTGAAGTGCTCATTTTTTGTTGAATTGTTAAGCACGCAAAACTACACAAACAATGAATGAATTACAATAAAAAGATAGTAACAAAATAGGGGAGTAGTTAACAAAAAAGAGTTTTCAGATTTCAGTTGCAGTTTAAAGTGCTATTTTGAACTTTATAAAAAGAGTAAGAAAATTAATTTCAATTCGAGTGTTCTTGGTACTTTTATGAAGATAAATACAATCTAATACACATTAATTTTCATTTAGTTTGTCATTCAGAAAGAATCTACGCGTATAATTTTAAACTCGTGAAATGCTTTCAGAATAACAAACTTTATAAAAAGAGTATCACTTATTTTTAATTCGTGAATGCGTGGCAAATAGTTTAAAACAACGTTGCAACTTGTTTACAAACATATTCTAATAATTCTTCGTCTTTTTCTGTAAACGTATTTGCTGTATGAGAATCAATATCAATTTGACCAATATTTTCGCCATCAACAAAAATAGGAATCACAATTTCAGATTTTACCTTCCAACCACAAGAAATGTAATTGTCTTGTTCAGTAACATCTTGCACCACAAAGTTTTTATTACTTACTGCAACTTGCCCACAAATTCCTTTTCCAAAAGGAATAATAGTATGTTCAGTTTCTTCGCCTGTATATTGTGCTAATTTTAATTCTTGTTTATTACCATTTATAAAGTAAAAACCAACCCAGTCGTAATAAGAAATTTCACTTTCTAAATAATCACAAATTGCTTGTAACTTGTTTTCTTTCGATTCTTTATTTGCTATAATTGTATCAATTTCTTTTGATAAAACTTCTGTATTCATGCCTAAAAATTTAACGACAAAAATAAATTATAAATCTTTACTTCTTGTTAAAATTTTCCAAGAATTTATATGTTAAAATAAATATTTTTTATCAAAATTAATATTGATAATATTTTAATTAGTGTATGGCATTACATCAATTTTATTTTAACAAATTGTTTTAAAATCTTATTGTAAATTTGCAAGACGATAATGAAACAATTTTTAACTAAAATATCATCTTTTACACTTGCGTTTTTAGTGTTGTTTTCAACCTTTTCTTTTACGGTTGATACACATTATTGTGGAGATTTTTTAGTGGATATTTCTTTTATTGGCGAATCTGATGCTTGTGGAATGAGTATGGAAAAGATTTCTGAAAAGAAAAGTTGTTGTAAAAATGAGGTTCATCAAATTGAAGGGCAAGATACATTGCAAACTAATAAAATTAAGAACATCACTTTTGAAAATCAACAGTTTTTAGCAGCTTTTTTTATTGCTTACAAAGATTTATTTGTAGAAGTTGATACTGAAAACAATTTCTATAAAAACTTTTCTCCACCTGATTTTTCTTTCGATTATCAGATTTCTTACCAATCTTTTTTAATTTGATTTAATTTTTTAACAATTAAATATCATCTTTTTAGATGATTAAAAGTCTTGTTATCAAATTAAATCAACATAAAGTGAAAAAATATATTTTAAATAGTTTCTTGCTATTTATGCCATTCATTCTACTTTCTCAAACTACATATAAAGGAATGATTATGGAAAAAAATAATCCTAAAGATAATTTGGGAATAGAGGGCGTTTCTGTACATTGGCTAAACACCAATGTAAGTGCAATTACCAACAGCAAAGGGTGGTTTACAATTACTTATAAACCTGAATATAAAAAATTAGTTGTTAATTATTTAGGGTATAAAACGGATACAATTACCATTAATAATTTGGAGCCAATTCACTATTTCTTAAAACCAGAAAGCGATTTGGAAGAAATTACGATTAGCACAAAAAGAAATCCGGTTCAAAAATCGTTTTTATCAACCACAAATATGTTTACAGTAAATGCAGAAGAATTGCTGAAAGCTGCTTGTTGTAATTTGGCTGAAAGTTTTGAAACAAATCCATCTATCGATTTAAGTTTTTCGGATGCCTTAACAGGAACTAGACAAATTGAAATGATTGGTTTAAAAAGTCCATATTTGCTAATTACGCAAGAAAACATTCCATCTATTAGAGGTGCAAGTCAGGTTTTTGGAATGACATTTACGCCAGGAACTTGGGTAGAAAGTATTCAAATTACAAAAGGAGCAGGTTCTGTAGTGAATGGTTTTGAGAGTATTTCTGGACAAATAAATGCAGAATTGGTAAAACCATTTTCTGATAATAAATTTTTCTTGAATGCTTATGGTTCTCAAATGGGGCGTTTTGAATTGAACACACATTTTAATGAACGGATTTCAGATAAATGGCAAACAGGTTTATATATTCATGGAAATTATACAGGTCAGAAGTTTGATAATAATGGCGATAATTTTTTAGATAGGCCATTATCTAACCAGATAAATGTAATGAATAGATGGCAATTTACAGATGCAGAAAAAGGTTGGGTAAGTTTTATAAATGTTCGTTTTTTAAATGATGAAAAACAGACTGGTGAAATCAATTTTAATCCATCAACAGATAGAGTTTATCCAGAAACTATATTAACTGGAGATGAATTATGGGGAAGTGAAATCGACACAAAACGTTTTGATACTTCTGTAAAATTAGGGTATGTATTTCCAGAAATGCCTTATCAAAGTTTGGGTTTTCAAACAGCTTATAGCAATCATCAACAAGATTCTTATTTTGGCTTGAATGTATATGATATTCAGCATGAAAGTTTATATTCTAAATTACAATTAAATTCAATTATTGGCGATACAAGAAATCAATTTAAAACGGGTTTATCTTTTACATATGATAAATATGATGAATTGGTAAACACAACAAATTACCAAAGAAAAGAAAATTCTTTAGGAGCATTTTTTGAATATGAGTTTGATAATTTAGAGAATTTTAGTTTATCAGCAGGTATAAGAATTGATACACATAATTTGTTAGGTACTTTTATTACGCCACGTTTGCACGTAAGATATGTTCCTTGGGATAGAGGAGTTTTTAGAGCATCTGTTGGAAGAGGAAAAAGAAGTGCAAATATTTTTGCAGAAAACCAGCAATTGTTTGCAAGTTCAAGACAAATAAATGTAGATAATATTGGTGGAAATATCTATGGATTAAATCCAGAAATTGCTTGGAATTATGGAGTTTCTTACATGCAAAGATTCAACATATTTGAAAAAAATGGAGATATTACGTTTGATTTTTATCAAACAGATTTTCAAAGCCAAGTTATTGTAGATTGGGAAAATCCACAAGAAATTTCTTTTTATGATTTAGATGGTAAAAGTATTGCGAATAGTTTTCAAGTAGAAGTAAATTACGAACTAGTAAAGAGCTTTAATCTAAGAACAGCTTATAAATATTTTGATATTTCTACAGATTATAAAAGTGGTACTTTGCAAAAGTCAATACAGCCAAAAGATCGCTTTTTTGCCAATTTATCTTATGAAACTGAATTAACAGAAAAGGAATCTCAGTGGAGGTTTGATGTTACCTATAATATTATTGGAGAACAACGTTTGCCAAACACAAGTTCAAATCCTACTCAATATCGATTGCCAGAAAATGTAGGATCTTATCAATTGTTAAACTCTCAAATAACAAAAGTATTTTCAAATAAATTTGAAGTATATATTGGAGGAGAAAATTTAACAAATGTGCAACAACCAAATCCTATTTTAGGAAGCGATGATCCTTTTGGTGCAAATTTTGATACTACAATTGTGTATCAGCCAATTTTTGGAAGATCTATGTATGCAGGATTACGATTTAAAATAAAATAGTCCACATAGTGGAATTAAATAATTTAATATAAAAAAAATAATAAAAAGATTTCTGTTTATTAGAAATCAAAAAATCAATAAAAATGAAAAAAATATTTATAACATTAATAGTGATCTTGGTAGGTTTTACAATACAAGCTCAAGAAATAAAAAAAGATAAAAATGCAAAAGTATCTATAAAAGTAGATGGTATTTGTGGCATGTGTAAAAAGCGAATAGAAACTGCAGCTTTAAAAACTAAAGGTGTAAAATTTGCTTTGTGGAGCCCAACAACCCATCAATTAAATTTGATTATGGATGAACGTAAAACGGATTTGAAAGCTATTCAAGACAATATTTTAGATGTTGGTCATGATATTTTATTAGAAGATGATAAAAAAATTATAGCGAAAGATGAGGCTTATAATTCTGTGCATCCTTGTTGTAAATACAGAGATGAAGAAATTATAAAAACCCATGAAGGAGAGTTGAAAAAGGTTAAAAAACAAGAGTAAAAATTACATCAAATTTTATAATTTATAAAAATCGATAGTGATACAAAATCTATTTTTGATATTAGCTTTTCTTTAAGTGGTTTATATTTCAATATATTTTAAGACATACATTAAGATTAGATAAATTAGACTTAGTCGTTTTTATAAAATATAACTTATCATAAATAAAAAATCCGTTAGAAAATTAATTCTAACGGATTTTTTATTTTTTTAGAAATAAATTAAGTTACTCTAAAGCAAGAGTAAATTAATTATCTATGGCGATTCGCCATTACATCATACCTGGCATTCCACCACCCATTGGAGGCATTCCACCACCAGCGTTTTCTTCTTTAATATCTATCAAAGCACATTCTGTAGTTAAAATCATTCCTGCAACAGAAGCTGCATTTTCTAAAGCAACTCTAGTTACTTTTTTAGGATCTATAATTCCAGCTTCTAACATATCTACATATTGTTCAGATTTTGCATCATAACCAAAGTTCTTTTTACCTTCTAAAACTTTGTTGATTACAACAGAACCTTCACCACCAGCATTTTCTACAATCGTTCTTAAAGGCGCTTCAATTGCTTTGTTTACAATTTGTACACCTGTAGTTTCGTCTAAATTTTCAGTAGCTAATTTCTCTAAAACTTTCTTAGCACGTACAAATGCAACTCCACCACCAGCAACAATACCTTCTTCAACTGCAGCTCTTGTAGCATGTAAAGCATCATCAACTCTATCTTTTTTCTCTTTCATTTCTACTTCAGAAGCAGCACCAACATATAAAACTGCAACACCACCAGCTAATTTAGCCAAGCGTTCTTGAAGTTTTTCTTTATCGTAATCAGAAGTAGTTGTTTCTATTTGCGCTTTGATCTGATTTACTCTAGTTTTAATCGCTTCAGGATTTCCAGAACCATTTACAATTGTAGTATTGTCTTTGTCAATTGTAATTCCTTCTGCAGTTCCTAATAAATCTAACGTTGCGTTTTCAAGAGAAAAACCTCTTTCTTCAGAAATTACAGTTCCACCAGTTAAAATAGCGATATCCTCTAACATTGCTTTTCTTCTGTCTCCAAAACCAGGAGCTTTTACAGCAGCAATTTTTAATCCACCACGTAATTTATTAACGACTAAAGTAGCTAAAGCTTGTCCATCTACATCTTCAGCAATAATTAATAAAGGTCTTCCTGATTGAGAAACTGGTTCTAAAATTGGAAGAATTTCTTGTAAGTTAGAAATCTTTTTATCGAACAATAAAACATACGGATTTTCTAAATCTGCAATCATTTTATCTGCATCAGTTACAAAGTAAGGAGATAAATAACCTCTATCAAACTGCATACCTTCTACAACATCTACGTATGTTTCCATACCTTTTGCCTCTTCAACAGTAATTACACCTTCTTTACCAACTTTTGCAAAAGCAGTTGCAATTAAATCTCCAATAACATCATCGTTATTTGCAGAAATTGCAGCAACTTGTTTTATTTTTTCTGATGAGTTACCAACCTTTTGAGCTTGCTTTTCTAAATCTGCAATAATTGCAGCTACAGCTTTGTCAATTCCACGTTTTAAATCCATTGGATTTGCGCCAGCAGCAACGTTTTTTAAACCTTCTTTTACAATTGCTTGTGCTAACACAGTTGCAGTTGTAGTTCCATCTCCAGCTAAATCGTTGGTTTTAGACGCTACTTCTTTTACCATTTGTGCTCCCATGTTTTCTAAAGGATCTGCTAGCTCAATTTCTTTTGCTACAGAAACACCATCTTTAGTAACTGTTGGTGCTCCAAAAGATTTAGAAATAATTACATTTCTTCCTTTAGGTCCTAAAGTTACTTTTACTGCATTTGCAAGCGCATCAACTCCACGTTTTAAGCCATCTCTAGCTTCTATATCAAATTTTATATCTTTTGCCATTGTTTAAATTGTTTAAAGTTCCGAGTTTCAAGTTTCAAGTTTTCCACTCAGAATTAATAGTTTATGTAAGTTTTATTCATTCAAAAGTTGCTACTGAAAATTACAACTGCGAACTGAACACTTTTTTAGATGATCGCTAAAATATCAGATTCACGCATCATTAAATAATCAGTTCCATCTAATTTTAAATCAGTTCCCCCATATTTACCATACAAAACAGTGTCTCCAACTTTTACAGTTAAAGGCTCATCAACTTTACCATTACCAACTGCAACTACAGTACCTTTTTGTGGCTTTTCTTTTGCGTTGTCTGGTATAATTAATCCAGAGGCTGTTTTTGTTTCTGCTGGTGCAGGTTCTACAAGAACTCTATCTGCTAAAGGTTTAATGTTTAATCCCATATTTTTATAAATTTTAACCTGTTTAAAACAGGTAGGTTAATTAATTAATTTTTACATGTAATATTAGTCAGAAATTGTGCCATCAACCTAAAACTGACAATTTTACTTTGAATGATTTTTTAAGCTAAATTAAGTGTATAAAAAAATGCCAACGTGTCATTTACGTTGGCATTTATGTTATATGTCACTAAAAAAATTAGTTGATTGTATCGTTTGTTGCTGGAGTGGAAGTGGTGTTTTCTATAGGAGCTGTTCCTTCTAGAGTTCTATCCAAATTTACATCATTTTCTCCACCTCTAGGAATAGCGATGTTTGATAATAAAATTAATGCAAACATTGCAATTGCCAACGTCCAAGTTGTTCTATCTAAAAAATTATTTGTGTTTTGCACTCCACCTAAAGATTGTGCTCCTCCACCTCCAAAAGAAGAAGATAATCCTCCACCTTTAGGATTTTGTACCATAACAATTAATATTAAGGCTATGGCTACAAATAAAATTAATACTATAAATACTGTATAACTCATGATTTATTTTTTTGTAAAATTTGTATTCTTTTAATTTGGTCTGCAAAGAAACCACTTTTTTCTGGATATTTCAAAATTAAAATTCTATATGCTTGTATTGCATTTTCGTATTTTTTTTGCTCTAAATAAACTTTTGCTAAAGTCTCTGTCATTAAAGAGGAGTCTTGTTTGTTTTTAGTAATAGAAACTGAAACACTTTTGTCTTTAGCAAGAGGCTCTATCTTAGGATTATTCTGAATAAATTTCTCTATAATTTGCTGATTTTCATTGCTATTATTTTCTTCAGAAACCTCTCTGATAATTGGTTTTTTAGTAGATAATTGTAACCATTGATTAAAAGAGTAATTTTCAGAACTTGTAAAAGAAATTGGTTTGCCAACCTGTAATTCGTTTTCAACTTTTTCTACGGATTTTTTTTCAATAGCACTTTTTATATTGATGCTACTTTTAGAAGTTTTCTCTTCAGAAATCTTTTCGATTAATTTTTGATGAATTTCTTTTTCTGAAGTATTGAATTCTTTAGAGATGATAAAATCGAATAAAATAGTTCTATCAGTTGTGTAAGCTGCAGTTGTTTTTAATTCATTATTATATTTAAAACTATCTTGATTTTTTAATCCTTTTAAATATAAAGTTCTTGCTGCTTGAAAATAAGGAAATTCATCTACAACCGTTTTTAATTCGGCAGTTTCTACTTGCTGAATAGGTTGTTTTTTCTCTAATATATTGATGAAACTATCTTTTTTCAATTTTGATTTTTTACTTTTTTATTCCAACTTCCAACTTCCAACTTCCAACTTCCAACTTCCAACTTCCAACTTCCAACTTCCAACTTCCAACTTCCAACTTCCAACTTCCAACTTCCAACTACCACTTTGCGACAGTAGCATTAAAAATATCTTGGGTAATTCTTTCTATAATTTCATCTAAGGCAGTTTCTAAAACACCACCAACCAATTGTGCATTTGCTGCAAAATCTGCATAAAAAGAAAAGTTTTTTTCAAAGTCATCTTTTTCATTTAATCTGTTTTCAAAACGGACATTTATAGTAACAGTTAATCTGTTTTGAGCTGCAGTTTGATCTGCAGTTCCACTCATAGGTGTAACTCTATATCCCGTAATTTCACCACTTAAATGTAAATCTGCTTTCGAGTTTGTAAGTGTTAAGTTTGTTTGACGAGTATACAAATCTTGCAAATCGTTGGTAAAACGTTGTGTTAAAACGGGTTCTACTAACTGTGCTTGATTTGGAAAAAAATCAATTTGAATTGAATCTGCATTCGTATTTACTCCAGAAAATCCATAAGCACCACAACCTATAAAAGTGGCTATTATAATAAGGGATAAAATTATTTTCTTCATAATTTATTGTTCAAAGTTCAAAGTTCAAAATTTCGAGTATCAATGAAAACTCGGAATTATAAATCTTGAATTATTAAAGATCGTATTGTTTAATTTTTCTATATAAAGTTCTCTCAGAAATCCCTAATTCTTTCGCTGCTAATTTACGTTTATTGTTGTTTTTTTCTAAAGATTTTTTTATCATTTCAATCTCCTTTTCTTGTAAAGATAAAGATTCGTCTTCTTCAATAGTCTCAATAAAATCATAATCTTTATCAGTAGAAGAATTTTGAGGAATATTCATCACTTCAATATCACTGTCTTTTAATTCTTTATTGCTGTAGATTTTTTCTAATAAATGGTGGTTTTCCTCTTGAACCTCTTCAATGTTTCCATTCCTCATTAAATCTAACGTCAATTTTTTTAAATCGTTGATATCATTTCTCATATCAAACAAAATCTTGTACATGATATCGCGTTCTGTAGAAAAATCATTTTCTTTTTTACTACCAACCACTGCTGGAAAATTACCTTTATTATTAGGCAAGTAATGTTGTAGTTTTTGTGCAGAAACCACTCTTTCTTCTTCAATTACTGAAATTTGTTCTGCTAAATTTTTAAGCTGACGAATGTTTCCTGGAAAACGATAATTTAATAGAATAGCGACTGCATTTTCATCTAAACGAATGGAAGGCATTCTATATTTTTGAGCAAAATCTGCTGCAAACTTTCTAAAAAGTAAATGAATATCTTCATTTCTATCTCTTAAAGCTGGTAAATGAATTTCTACAGTACTTAATCTGTAATATAAATCTTCTCTAAATTTTTCTTTATTAATTGCATCCTGCATGTTTACATTGGTTGCAGCAACAATTCTAACATTCGTTTTTAATACTTTGGATGAACCTACTTTTATAAACTCACCATTTTCCAACACGCGTAACAAACGTACTTGGGTTGTTAAGGGTAATTCACCAACTTCATCTAAAAAAATAGTTCCACCATCAGCAACTTCAAAATATCCTTTTCTGTCTTGTGTTGCACCTGTAAAAGCACCTTTTTCATGTCCAAAAAGTTCGCTATCTATAGTTCCTTCTGGAATTGCACCACAGTTTACAGCAATATATTTTGCGTGTTTTCTGTGTGATAATGAATGTACTATTTTCGGAATATTTTCTTTACCAACACCACTTTCTCCAGTTACCAAAACAGAAATATCTGTAGGGGCAACTCTAACCGCTTTTTCTAAAGCTCTGTTTAAGTGAATATCGTTTCCAATAATTCCAAAACGTTGTTTTAATGCTTGTATGTTTTCCATTTAGCCGCTTTTAATTTCCCTAAAGGGGAAAAATACTCTTGTGTTATTTTAAAAGTTCAAACTTTTTATTAAAAGTTTGAATTCATTCAATTCTTCTATTGTAAAGAAACTCTTATTTATATATGAATCTAAACCACTAATATTTTTCAAAACAAAATATTTTTTATATTCTTTAATAGATTTTATTTTGTTCCATTCTGTGAAAAATTGAACAGATTTACTACTGCTTGAAATTCCTTTATTATTATAAACAATTATTGTTTCTTCCTTTAATAAATAATTTTTATCAAAACTTTTTTTCAATCCAATATAGAATCCAAAAGGAAATATCAGAAAGACTATAAGTGGAAAAATTATATTGGTTGTAGGTATTCCACTTTCATAAATACTTTTGTTGAAAACATATAATATATTAAAAATTAGCATTCCACTAGCCATTAATAATACTAACCAGGTTCCCCAAGATTTAAATATTTTCTGTTTTACAGGTAATATAAAGTCCTTAAAAGAGTAGTTTACCTTAATTTTTATTTCTTTTTCCATTATTTAAATTAAAAATAAATTTCATAATATTGGAGTTCCTTCCCTTTGGGAAGGTTAGGATGGGCTGTTTTTAATTATTTTCAGAATACCCAACAACAGTTCCTTTTAAAGTAGCTGATGTACAATCTTCAATTTTAACCATTACAAAATCACCTAATTTATAATCACCTTTATCAAAAACAGCCACTGTATTTTGCGTATTTCTTCCTTTCCATTCATTAGGATTTTTCTTTGAAGTACCTTCAATTAAAAACTCTTCTATTTTTCCTAAATGTTGTTGTGTTCTAAATAATGCGTGTTCTTGTTGTAAGTCGATAATTTCCTGTAAACGTCTTTTTTTGATAGCAAAAGGCACATCATCCTCCATTTTGTTACCTGCTAAAGTTCCTGGTCTTTCAGAATACGCAAACATAAAACCAAAGTCGTATTTTACATATTTCATCAACTCTAAAGTATCTTGATGATCCTGTTCAGTTTCACCACAAAAACCAACAATCATATCTTGAGATAAAGACATTTCTGGAATAATCTTAAAAATGTTATCCACCAATTCCATATATTCTTCACGAGTATGTTGTCTATTCATAGCTTTTAACATGGCATTACTTCCACTTTGAACAGGTAAATGCAAATATTTACAAATATTTTTATGTTTAGCCATTACATGAATTACATCTAAACTCATATCTTGAGGATTAGATGTAGAAAAACGAAAACGTGTTTTTGGAAATTTTGTAGCACACATATCTAGCAACTCTGCAAAACCGATAGCAGTTGCTTGTTGCATTTCAGAAGCTTTTTTAAAGTCTTTCTTTAAACCTCCTCCATACCATAAAAAGCTATCTACATTTTGTCCAAGTAGTGTAATTTCTTTAAAGTTTTTATCAACCATTTGTTGAATTTCCTCTAAGATACTTTTTGGATCTCTACTTCTTTCTCTTCCTCTTGTAAAAGGAACCACACAAAAAGTACACATATTGTCACAACCTCTTGTGATAGACACAAATGCAGTAACTCCATTAGAATTTAATCTTACAGGAGAAATATCTCCATACGTTTCTTCTTTAGATAAAATAACATTTACAGCGTCTCTGCCTTCGTAAACTTCTTCTAGTAAGTTTGGTAAATCTTTGTAGGCATCTGGCCCAACAACTAAATCAACAATTTTTTCTTCCTCTAAAAATTTTTCTTTTAAACGTTCAGCCATGCATCCTAAAACACCAACTTTCATGTTTTTGTTTACTTGTTTTACAGCATTATATTTCTGTAATCTTTTTCTGACTGAAGTCTCAGCTTTTTCCCTGATTGAACAGGTGTTTACCAAGACCAAATCTGCTTCTTCTAAAATATTTGTGGTGTTATACCCCTCTTTATCTAAAATTGCAGCAACAATTTCACTATCATTCATATTCATTTGACAGCCATAGCTTTCAATAAATAGTTTTTTAGTGTTTTCCTTTTTATTTTCAGTAATCAACGCTTTTCCCTGAACTTTTTCGTCAATAACTTTTTCAATTTGTTCCATAATAAAAAAATGAACTGCAAATATACAACCAAAATTGAAAAATAAATGACATATTGGCAGAAAACAAAAATTTACTTTTAATTAAGTTATGTTCATTCTTTCTGTTTAAAATTTATAGATTTGAGAGTTAAATAAATTCGATTCTCAAAAAAAACTACTATTTTAGTTTTATTGATTGCTTTTTGTAATAAAAAAAACAATTGAAAATTTTTTAAACCTTATCTTTTAAAAATTAAAATAAGAATTTCTAGAAAAAAACTGAAACTATAAACCTGAAACAATTAAAAAATGAGCAAATATATTTTAGCATTAGACCAAGGAACAACAAGTTCTAGAGCCATCGTTTTTGATAAAAAAGGAAAAATTAGATCAGTCGCTCAAAAAGAGTTTACTCAGATTTTTCCACAACCAGGTTGGGTAGAGCATGATGCTGTAGAAATTTGGTCTACACAAGCAGGAGTTGCTGCAGAAGCAATTGCAAGTAAAGGTTTAGAAATGGAGAATATTGCAGCAATCGGAATTACAAATCAACGTGAAACTGTGGTTGTTTGGGATAAAAATACAGGCAAACCTGTTTACAATGCGATTGTTTGGCAAGATAAAAGAACTTCTGATTATTGTGATGAATTAAGAGCAGCTGGAAAAGCGGATATGATTACCGAAAAAACAGGTTTAATTGTCGATTCTTATTTTTCTGGAACCAAAGTAAAATGGATTTTAGATAATGTTGAAGGCGCAAGAGAACGTGCAGAAAAAGGAGATTTATTATTAGGAACCATCGATACTTGGTTAGTTTGGAATTTTTCTAAAAAGAAAAAACACATTACAGATGTTACAAATGCCTCTAGAACCTTATTATTCAATATAAATACAATGGCTTGGGATGATGAATTGTTAGAATTGCTAACAATTCCAAAATCGATGTTGCCAGAAGTAAAGCAATCAAGTGAAATTTACGGACATACAAAGTCCACTTTTTTTAACTGTAATATTCCAATTGCAGGAATTGCTGGAGATCAACAAGCTGCACTTTTTGGGCAAATGTGTACCAAAAAAGGAATGGTAAAAAATACGTATGGAACAGGTTGTTTTATGTTGATGAATATTGGAGACAAGCCCATAAAATCTAAAAATAATTTATTAACCACAGTTGCTTGGAAAATCAACAATAAAACAACGTATGCTTTTGAAGGGAGTGTTTTTATTGCTGGTGCTGCAGTTCAATGGTTAAGAGATGGTTTAAAAATAATAAGAAACTCATCTGAAGTTGAAGCGTTAGCAAATTCAGTAAAAGATTCTGATGGCGTTTATTTTGTGCCATCATTTGCAGGTTTAGGTGCTCCATATTGGAATCAAAAAGCACAAGGAACAATTTTTGGGTTAACAAGAGGTACTACAGATGCGCATATTGCAAGAGCAACTTTAGATGCTATTGCATATCAATCTATGGATATTTTAAAAGCGATGGAAGCTGATGCTGAAATTAAGATTAAAGAACTTAGAGTTGATGGTGGAGCTACTGTAAATAATACATTAATGCAGTTTCAAGCAGATGTTTTAAACACAAAAACGATTAGACCAAAAGTGGTGGAAACTACAGCAATGGGTGCTGCTTTTTTAGCAGGTTTAGCAGTTGGTTTCTGGGAAAATGAACAAGAAATTCAAGAAATTTGGCAAATAGATCAAGAATTTGAACCAACAGAAGAAAGAGAAAAAATAGATAAGAATATTAAAGGTTGGTATAAAGCAGTGAAAGCTTTAGAATTTTGGACTAAATAGGGTTTTCTTTAATAGAGAAAATATAGAACAGAGAACAGAGAACAGAGAATAGAGAAGAGAAAGAAGAGAAAAAGAGAGCAGTAAAATTTCGCTTTTTTTAACAAAAACAAGAATCATTATAAATCTAAAGGCTAAATTGATGACACCATTTATAGCAGAAATTATAGGAACTTTTTTATTGATCCTTTTAGGAGCAGGAGTAGTTGCAAACGTAGTTTTAGAAAAAACAAAATCGAACGATTTAGGTTGGATGGTTATCACAACTGCTTGGGGCTTTGCTGTTTTTGTAGGTGTTTCTGTTGCTGGGCCAATTAGTGGAGCACATTTAAATCCAGCAGTAAGTATTGGTTTGGCAGTTGCAGGAAAATTCGATTGGAGTTTGGTTTTAGAATATGTAATTGCTCAATTTATTGGAGCAATGTTAGGTGCCTTTTTTGCTTGGCTAATTTATAGAGATCATTTTAAAGCCACTGAAAATGGCGACTTAAAGAAAGCTATTTTTTGTACATCACCAGCAATAAGAAATTATTCCAGCAATTTAATTAGTGAGATTATTGGTTGTTTTGTGTTGGTTTTTGTGGTTTTATATTTTACAGACGCTAATTTAAATGATGCTGAAAATGGTATAATTCCTATTGGTTTAGGATCTTTAGGTGCTTTGCCTGTTGCTATTTTGGTTTGGGTTATTGGTTTATCTTTAGGAGGTACAACTGGTTATGCCATAAACCCTGCAAGAGATTTGGGGCCAAGAATTATACATGCAATTCTACCAATAAAAAATAAAGTTTCTAATGATTGGAGCTATGCTTGGATTCCTGTTTTAGGGCCAATTATTGGAGCAGTTTTAGCAGCTGGTTTATTTTTGATATTATCAACCTAAAAATATATAGAAAAAAGATGAGTTTTAAAAAGAATCTATTTTTACTCTTTTTTTTTATTTCTGGTCTTTTAATTGGGCAGGAAATTCCACCAATTTTAAAATTTCAACCAGAAGATTATAGGGCTGAGAATCAAAATTGGGCCATAACTCAAAATAAGAATAAAACCATATTTGTTGCAAATAACGAAGGTTTATTAGAATATAATGGAGCAATATGGACACTGAATCCTTCTTCAGACAATACTGTAATTAGATCTTTGTTAGCAGATGAAGATAAAATTTATAGTGGATCTTATATGGAATTTGGTTTTTGGAAAAAAGATCAAAAAGGAATTTTAAACTACAAATCCATTTCAAAAAAAATAGAAGACAAGCTTTTTGAGGATGAAAATATTTGGAATATAAAAAAATATCAAAAATGGATTTTATTTCAATCATTACATCGCATTTATTTTTACAATATTGAAACAGAAGAGATAAATTATCTCACAGATTTTAATAATTACTATCGAATTTTTGAGATTGATGCTGTTATTTATATCTTTAAAAAGGATGGATCTTTAGTGAAATTAGAAAACGGAAAAGAGGTTTTAATTACTTTTTTTCCAGAAAAGTACAATGTTAAACTGGTTTTAAATCTTTTTAAAATTGATAATGATTTCTTAGTTTTAACAAGAAGTGAAGGTTTTTTTCTTATTGAAAATGGTAACGTAAAAAAATGGGATGCACCTGTAAATCAAGAATTTAAAAAAGATCAAATATTTTGCGGAATTCGTTTAAAAGACAACTCTTTTATGTTAGGCACAATTTCAAATGGAGTTTTGCATATTTCATCAAAAGGAGAGGTAATTAATAGAATAGATCAAACTGTTGGTTTAACAAATAATACAGTATTGTATTTATATGAAGATGAAGATGGCAATGTGTGGTCGGCTTTAGATAATGGAATAAATTGCCTAAATAACCAGTCTTTTATAAAAGAATTTAATGATGATGATGGTCATTTTGGAACAACATATTGCTCTTTAAGTTTTGATGATAAAATTTATATTGGTACAAATCAAGGGCTTTTCTATAAGGCAAAAAACACAAACGAGCCTCTAAAAAAAGTATCAGGAATTACAGGTCAAATTTGGTCGCTATTTGCTACAAATGGCGATTTGTTATGTGGTCATACTTCAGGAACGTATCAAATTAAAAATAATACAGCTTTAAAAATTACCGATTTTTCAGGAACTTGGAATTTTAGAGAAATTCCTGAAAAATCAAATTTAATTTTACAAGGGCATTACTCAGGAATGAGCATTTTAGAAAAACAAAATGGTATTTGGAGCTTAAGAAATAAGTTAGAAGGTTTTCAAAACTCTGCTCGTTTTTTCGAATTGATAAACTCAAAAGATGTTTTTGTAAATCATGAATATAAAGGAGTTTATAAATTGGTTTTTGATGATGATTATCAAAACTTTAAAGAGAATAACTTATTGTCGACTGTAGAAAAAGGAAAAGGTTCTGGTTTAACAAAATACGATGATAACCTTCTTTATAGTTATAATAAAGGTGTTTTTAGATTAAATCCGTCAACAAATAATTTTGAGAAAGATTCAGTATTTAGTTCGCTTTTCTCTTCTGATGAATATGTATCTGGAAAACTAATTAGCGATAAAAATAACAAGCTCTGGTCTTTTAATAAAAGCACTATTAGTTATTTGGAAAAAGGACCTATCGAAAATAAGTTTAGTATTAATTTCATTCCTGTTCAAAGTTATTTAAGGAAAACGACTGTTAGTTTTGAAAATATATCAAACGTTTATAATAATAGTTACTTGATAGGAAAAACAAACGGTTATTTGCTTTTAGATTTAGATAAGAAACAAGATTTTGCACATAAAATTTATTTAAATAATATAATTCTAAAAAATGCTGATACTTTAGGAGTTAATTTACAGAAAGCTGGTGATTTTAAAGCGGATCAAAATTCGATTGAATTTCAGTTTAGTAGTCCTGTTTATAACAAATACGAGTTCATAAATTATCAATATCAAATAAATGATACAAACTGGATAGATTTAGGAAATACATCTTCTTTAAATTTTGAAAATTTATCTTTTGGAACTTATGAAGTAAAGCTAAGGTCTACTATTGCAAATAATTTATCAGACAATACTATTAGCTATACTTTTAGGATTAATCCGCCAATTTATTTTACTACAACAGCAATTGTATTATATATTTTACTCTTTTTATCAATTGTGTTTTTTGTTCATAAATTTTATAAAAAGCATTATAGAAAACGTCATAAAAAATTAGTTGAATATAATTTTAGACAGTTGGAAGTTCAAAAAATTAAAACAGATCAAGAAGTTATTAAGTTAACGAACGAAAAGTTAAGCCAAGAAATTGAAAGTAAAAATAGAGAATTGGCAATTTCTACAATGAGTATTATTAAAAGAAACGAGTTTTTAAGAAGTATTAAAAAGGAATTAAAACAAAACCCACAAATAGATGATTCAAACCCTATTTATAAATTAATAGAGAAAAATTTGAACAGCACAAAAGATTGGGACTTTTTTAAAGAAGCTTTTAATAACGCAGATAAAGACTTTTTAAAGAGAGCAAAAAAACTACATCCTGACTTAACACATAACAACTTAAAATTTTGTGCATATTTAAGATTGAACTTAACTTCTAAAGAAATTGCACCTTTATTAAATATCTCTGTGAAAAGTGTAGAAATTAGAAGATACAGATTAAGGAAAAAGTTAAATTTATCTTCAAAAACCAATTTAACCGATTATATTTTGAGTATTTAAGCAATAATACACCTCTACATTACCTCTACATTTTTATATATTTTATTTTTATGCTATATTTAAAATGCTAATTTCCCTTTATTTTATAGTGTTTTTTATCATATTGATAATAAGTAGGTTTTTTGTAAAGGTTAAATTAACACTACATACTTCAATATAAACATATATTTGATTCTAAGTTAATGTTATGTTAATGTCGTTACAATTAGACGTTCATAATTTCGACAAAAAATTAAAACCAAAAATTATTTATGATGGTCAAATCAATTAATCAAAGAAAACAAATAGTTGTTGCTTTCTTGTTCTTTTTTGCATTCAGTATTTCAGCATTCGCACAAAAAACAATTAAAGGAACAGTTTTAGATGAGTCTGGCATGCCTTTGCCTGGAGCATCAGTTTCTATAAAAGGAACAACAAAAGGAACATCCACAAATTTTGATGGAGAATTTTCATTAATAGTTAGTGAAAATGCAAAAACTTTAATTATAGCTTATTTAGGGTATAAAACTAAAGAAGTTGCTATTACAACAGACCCTATAAAAGTTACTATTTTACCTGAAGAAAATGCTTTAGATGAAATTATAGTTGTTGGTTATGGAACTAGAAAAAGAAGCGATTTAGTGGGTGCTGTTGCAAAAGCAGATTTATCGAAAGCAACTGCAACTCCAACTTCAGATGTAACAGAAATGTTAAGAGGTAGGGTTTCTGGTTTACAAGTAGATGTTGGTGGAGGTTCTTTAAGACCTGGAGGAACATCAGAAATCTTACTAAGAGGTAGAAGTTCTATAGAAGGTAATGTAAGTGGAATTTATGTGGTAGATGGTATTATTAGAGAAGGTGGTATCGAAGATATAAATCCTGATGATATAGAATCTATCGAAGTTTTAAAAGATGCTTCTGCACAGGCAATTTATGGTGCAAAAGGTTCTAATGGTGTAATTTTAATTACAACTAAAAGAGGAGGAAATAATAAAGTAAACGTTTCTTATCATGGTTTTTTAACCACTAAAAAATTGGAAAGAAATTTTGATGTTTACAGTGGTCAAGAATTTGCTCAATTAAGAAGAGAAGCAGTAAGGTCTACAAATGCAAATGACGCGTATTCAGATGATGCAGATATTTTTAGTGCTATAGAATTAAATGCTATCAATAATAACGAATTTGTAGATTGGGAAGAAGAATTGGTGGCTCCAGGTATTGTAAATAGTCACTCTTTAAGTATTGTTGGAGGTACAGAAATTACTAAAGTTTACGGAAGTATTAGTTATTTTAACGAAGAAGGAATTATACCATCATCTAACTATACAAGAAAAAATTTACGTTTAAATGTAGATCAAAAAATTACAGATAAAATTTCTGCTAGGTTTGATATTAACCTTCTTAATGATTTATCTGAAAGAGCTGCAAATGTAAATGTTATTACAACATCTCCTTTAGGAAGAGCTTATAATGATGATGGAACTATAACGCGTTTTCCAAGTGGAGAAGATGGAACAGCTGTTAATCCTTTATGGAATTTAAGAGAACAAGACCATGATGAAAAAGGAAACGATTTTGTGGTAAATTTTATACCAACATATCAAATTACAGATGATTTAAAATATCAGTTAACAACTTCTTTAACAAGAAAATCTTCAGAAAGAGGTCAATATCAATCTTCTTTAAGTAGTTCTGGAGATTCAGATAGAGGAATTGCTAGAATAGACAATCAGTTAAGAGAAGCGTTTTTTATTGAAAACATTCTAACCTATAACAAGGAGTTTAATTCAGATAATATTTTCAACTTAACATTGGTGCAAACCATGGATGAGAATAAGTATACACAAACTTTTACAGAAGGAAGAGGTTTTCCAAACGAAAGTTTAGGATATGATGGAATTACAAATGCTATTGGAGGTGTAGATGTTTTTCGTAATAAAACAAAGACAAGAAATTTATCTTACATGGCTAGAGCTCGTTACGATTTTCTAAACAAATATCAAGTAGTTGGTACTGTAAGAAGAGATGGTTCTTCTGTAAATGCAGCAGATTTTAAATGGACTACAAACCCAGCAATTGGTCTTTCTTGGAAAGCACATAATGAGGAATTTATTCAAAATTTAGAGAAAATTCAAGAATTGAAGTTAAGAGTAACGTATGGTTCTTTAATTAACTCTTTAAGTACACCTTATACTTCTTTATTTACTGCAGAAGGTCAAAACTATGTTTTTGATGGTGAATCTGCATCTGGGTATTCACCTTCTGTGGTTTTACCAAATCCAAAATTAGAGCATGAAAGAATAACAACGTTAAATATTGGTTTAGATTTTTCTATTTTCGATAGGTTTTTATCTGGTAGTGTAGAATATTATGATCAAGTAACCTCTAATTTATTGTTGAGAAGAGGAGTGCCATCTACAACAGGTTATCAATTTACATACTTTAATGCAGGTGAAGCTAAAAACTCTGGTTTAGAATTAAGTTTAACTGCCAATTTAATAAATAATGATGATTTTAAGTGGTCAGTTTCTACAATTTGGTCTAACAACAAAAATGAATTATTATCATTATATAATGATGGTGATGGAAATGCGATCTTAGAAGATGATGCTTATAATTATTATGTTGGGCAACCAACCAATGTTTTAAGACAATATCAATTTGATGGTATTTGGCAAGAAGGTGATGATTTTGCAAATGCACCACAAGCTAATCCAGATTCTGCACTTACGCAAACAGATTTAAGACCTGGAGATATTAAAGTTAAAGATACAAATGGTTTGGATGCAGAAGGAAATTTAACAGGAATTCCTGATGGCAAAATAACACAAGAAGATCGAGTTTTTACAGATCCAAATCCAGATTGGTTTGCATCTTTTTCTTCTACAATGCAGTATAAAGGTTTCGACTTATTTTTAGATTTTTATGCTGTAGAAGGAGCAACAAAAGTAAATCCATTTTTATCAGACTTTAATAATGGAGGAACTATTTCAGGAAAATTAAATGGAGTTAAAGTTCCATATTACACTCCAGAGAATCCTTCAACAACATTTCCTAGAGCAAATTTTGATGCTGCCCCTCAATACTTAAATTCTTTAGCAATTAAAGATGCATCTTATTTAAGATTAAGAACAGTAAGTTTAGGATATACTTTGCCAGATGCAGTAACTTCTAAATTACAGTTAGATCAAATTAAAGTATATGTTACTGGAACCAATTTGTTTACAAATACAGATTATATTGGGTATAGTCCAGAGGTAAATATTAGAAGTACATTTTCTAATGCAGACACAGGATATCCAGATGCAACAGCGTTTACTTTTGGAGTAAAAGTTAAATTATAATACAAAACATCATGAAAAATAATATTATGTATTCAAAAATTAAAAAAAGCACACTATTACTTGCAGTTATGTTTTTAGTAGTATCATGTGATGGTTATTTAGACGAACAACCAACCACATTAATAGATGCAGATTATATTTATACTACAGAAGATGGTTTAAAATCTGGTGTAGTTAGTTTGTATAAATTCGATAGAGATCGTTATGATAGAAGCACAGAAGATTATATGGGTGCTGTATTAATGCAATCAAGATCAGACTTAACGTTTAGTAGATCTGGTTATACAGGATTAATGGGTAGATATGAAAGAGGAATCTCTCCTGTAGATTATGGTTCAAACCTTGCATCAACCTTGTTTTGGAAGCATTTTTATAATATGACTAATAAAGCTACAGATATTATAAATGCAGCTGAAGTTGTAGAAGGTGTAGATACTGCTACAAAAAATCAAATAATTGCAGAAGCAAAATTTTTTAGAGCTCATTCTTATTTCTTTTTATATAGAATGTATAATAATATCTTTGTAACCACTAAGTCTGTAACTGTAGAAAATGCTTTTGATGTTGTAGAAACAAGTTCTACAAAAGAAGAAATTTTCTCTTTAATAAACAGCGATTTACAATTTGCGGTAGATAATTTACAATGGAATGTTAGTTTTGGAAGAATCTCTAAAGGAACTGCAAAACATGTAAAAGCAAAAGTTGCAATGTGGCAAGGTGATTGGGCTGAAGCAAAAAAACAAGCTTTAGATGTTATCGAAGATCCAATGAGTCCTCATAGTTTAGTGGCAACAACTGCAGATGTTTTTAAAGGTGATAAAAATAATTCAGAGCAATTATATGTTATCCAAACAGATAATGAACTTTTAGGAGGAGGAGATGTAACCATGATGAATGCAAATTTTGTAACGCAATATTTTCAAATACCAGGTATTGTAGAAGATTTAGAGCAAGGAGGAAGAGGTTTCTCAAGAGTTATTCCAAATAATTATTTGCTAGATTTATTAGCAGAAGATCCTAATGATACTAGAGATGATAATACATACTTTAGATTAAATTATTTTTATAACGATGTTAATAATTTGCCTGCAGGTAAAAATGTAGGAGATGTAATTGATATTTATAAACCAATATCAGCAGCAAATCCAGATGGAGATCAATATCAAAGATATTTTCAAAGGTTGCACCCTTCTTGTGTTAAATTTAATGAAGAAGATGATGATGCAACATCATATAGAAATAGAACAAGTGCTTTGGTGTACAGGTTAGCAGAAACATATTTAATTGCTGCAGAAGCAATAATGCGTTCTTCAGGAGATCCTTTACCATATATTAATGCTGTAAGAACTAGGGCAAATGCAGCTCCAGTAACCACAATTTCAGAACAAATAATTTTAGATGAAAGAGCTAGAGAATTATCTTTTGAAGGTCAACGTTGGTTTACATTAAAAAGAATGGGTCAAGAGGTTATCAATCGTCAAATTAGAACGTATGCTGGAGCTGGAGATTTCTATCCTGCCAATTTAGGTTCTAAAGATCCAAGAACAAACTGGCAAGATCATTTTATTAACTGGCCTATTTTTCAAGAAGATTTAGATCTTTTAGGACCAAATTATCCTCAGAATTTAGGATACTAAAATTTATAAAATAATACATTTATTTAAGATGAGTATCGAAAATAGAATTCCTATTATTTTTTCGATACTCTTCTTTATTTGGAATTTTTTTCTTTAATTTTTACATATGCGTTTTTTATCAATACTTATAATAACTCTCTTGTTTTTTTCTTGTGATAGTACTTTACCAGAAAAAAAGATAGATTTTGCAGATAATCCTGTTGTTGCTCACAGAGGAGCTTGGAAAACTAAAAACCTGCCTCAAAATTCAATTGCATCTTTAAAGGAAGCAATCAATTTAAAATGTACTGGAAGTGAATTTGATGTTCGAATCACCAAAGACAATGTTTTAATTGTAACGCATGATAAAGAGTATAACAATTTAATTATCGAAGAAACCAATTATAAGGAATTAGCTAAAACAACCCTTTTTAATGGAGAAAAACTACCTACTTTAAAAGAATATTTGTTAGCAGGAATGCAAAATAATGTTGCAACAGGTTTGGTTTTAGAAATTAAACCAAGAGCCACAAAAGAAAAAAATAATATTATTGTAGATAAAATTTTGGCTTTAGTTGATGAATTAAAAGCAGAAAACTACATCCATTCTTACATTAGCTTTAGTTTAGATATTTTAAAAAGAATTGCAGAAAAAAAGCGAACTGCAAAAACACAATATTTAGATGGATCTAAATCTCCAGAATCATTAAAAAAATCAGGAATTACAGGTCTGGATTATATCATTTATAAATTAAAAAATAAGGAGCAATTTATTAAAGAAGCAAAAAAAATAGGAATCACTTTAAATGCTTGGACAGCAAATTCTATAGATAATATAGATTGGTTGTTGGCAAACAAATTTGATTATATCACTACAAATGAGCCAGAATTAGTTTTTCAGAGGATAAAAAAATCGCCAATTAAAAAAGGATACTCATTAGTTTGGAGTGATGAATTTAATTATAAAGGCAAACCAGACCACACAAAATGGGGTTATGATTATGGTTTTATTGCAAATGAAGAAGAACAATATTATACAGATAGTTTAAAAAATGCGAGAGTAGAAGGTGGAAAATTAATTATCGAAACTCACAAAGAAACAATTATCAATAAAGATTATGGCAATCCAGAATTTTTAAAGAAAAGTTGGAAAAAATATGCAGCCGAACGTAAAACAGCAAAATATACAGCTGCAAGATTAACCACAAAAGACTTGGCTTCATGGAAATATGGACGTTTTGAAATTAAAGCAAAACTTCCAGAAGGTGTAGGTTTATGGCCTGCAGTTTGGATGTTAGGAGAAAATAAAACTGAAGTTGGTTGGCCAGAAGCTGGTGAAATTGACATTATGGAACATGTTGGTTTTAATAATGATACCATTTTTGGAACTGTACACACAAAAGCATACAATCATAATAAAAAAACAGAACAGGGTAGAAGCATTTTTATTGATAAACCTTATGATGATTTTCAAGTTTTTGCTTTGGAATGGACTCCAGAAAAAATGGATTTTATTTTAAACGACACTGTTTATAATACCTTTAAAAACGAACATAAAACAACTGCAGAATGGCCTTTTGATCAACCATTTTATTTAATTTTAAATGTTGCAGTTGGTGGGATGTTAGGAGGTCAAAAAGGAATAGATGATTCCGTTTTTCCTCAGCAAATGGTTGTTGAATATGTTAGAATTTATCAAAAAGAAAAGGAATAAAACATGAAAAATCTAAAACTATTTTTTCTGCTGATGTTAGCAAGTTGCGCATCAAAAGAAACCGAAAGTTTAAAAGTGATGACGTATAATATACGTTTAGATGTTGCAAGTGATGGTGAAAATGCATGGGCAAAAAGAAAAGATTTCTTGATTTCTCAGATAAATTTTTACGAACCAACAGTTTTTGGAGTGCAAGAAGCAAGACCAAATCAAATGTTGGATATCAATAGCAATTTGACTAATTATAGTTTTATTGGTCAAGGAAGAGATGGTAAAAATATTGGTGAATTTTCTGCTATTTTTTACGATTCCACCAAAGTGTCTTTTACGAATAGAAACACGTTTTGGTTGTCTGAAACTCCAGAAAAAATATCGAAAGGTTGGGATGCTGCCTATCCAAGAATATGTACTTATGGATTAATGAGTGTTTTAAATTCTGATGAAAAAATATGGGTTTTCAACACACATTTAGATCATAAAGGAAACGAAGCACAGTTAAATGGAATCCAATTAATTGAGGCCGAAATTAAAAAAGTAAACAAAAAAAAATATCCTGTAATACTTATGGGCGATTTTAATGTAACCCCAGAAAGTGAACTCATTTCAAATTTAAAAATCAATTTTAATGATGCTAAAGAATTGGCAGGAGCAAATGCTTTTGGGCAACAAGGAACCTTTAATGGCTTTAAATTTCAAGATTCTATAAAAAACAGGATCGATTATATATTTATATCAAAAAAGGCAAATATCAACCTAAAAAAATACGGTGTTTTATCAGATTCTAAAGATTTAAAATATCCTTCTGACCATTTTCCTGTATTTGTAGAATTTCAAAAAAAATAATTTAGTATGCGTATATCAGCAAAAATTTCATTTATAATTTTTATAATCGGTATTGGTTTTTTAAGTTGTCATAAAACCGAGAACACAACCGAGAATTCATCACTCAATAAAGAAATAGAACGTAAAGTAGATTCTGTTTTAAATTTAATGACTTTAGAAGAGAAAATTGGGCAAACTGTTCAATATTCTGTTGGTGGAACTTTAACAGGGCCAGGATCGTCAAGTAGTTCAAGAGATAAACACGAAAAAATTAAAAAAGGAGAAGTTGGTTCGCTTTTAAATGTTGTTTCTGTAGCAAGAGTTAGAGAAATGCAAGAATTGGTCATGGAAAATTCTCGTTTAAAAATTCCCTTAATTTTTGCGTACGATGTAATTCATGGTTTAAAAACAATTTTTCCAATTCCCTTGGGAGAAAGCGCAAGTTGGGATTTGGATTTAATGAAACAATCTGCAGCTATTGCAGCCAAAGAATCTGCTGCTTCAGGTTTAAATTGGACGTTTGCACCTATGATTGACGTTTCTAGAGACGCAAGATGGGGTAGAATTATGGAAGGTGCAGGAGAAGACCCGTATTTAAATTCGGTAATTGGTGTTGCAAGAATTCAAGGTTTTCAAGGTGATGATTTAGCTGATAATAATACAATTGCAGCTTGTGCAAAACATTTTGCTGGTTATGGTTTTGCAGAAGCTGGTAGAGAATATAGTGCAGTAACAGTTGGTGAATTCGAATTACATAATATGATTTTACCACCTTTTAAAGCAGCTGCAAAAGCGGGTGTTGCAACGTTTATGAATTCTTTTAATGATATTGATGGAATTCCTGCAACAGGACATAGAGAATTACAAAGAGATATTTTAAAAGGAGATTGGAACTGGAATGGTTTTATCGTTTCAGATTGGGGTTCTATTGGTGAAATGAGAGCTCATGGCTTTGCAAAAGATAAAAAACACGCTGCAGAAATTGCTTTAAATGCTGGGAGTGATATGGATATGGAATCGTATGCATATGAGGCTTCTTTAGCAACTTTATTAGAAGAAGATAAAATTTCTCTAGAGCATTTAAATGATGCTGTAAAGCGTATTTTAAGAATTAAATTTCAATTAGGTTTGTTTGATGATCCTTATAAATATTGTGATGAAGAAAAAGAAAAAAACGATATTTATACTCCAGAACATTTAGCAGTTGCAAGAGATGCTGCAAAAAAATCGATTGTTTTATTAAAGAATGATCATGAGATTTTACCAGTTTCTAAAAGTGTAAAAAGTATTGCAATTATTGGCCCTTTTGGTGATAATAAAAATCAACCTTTGGGTAATTGGAGAGGAAAAGGTGCGTATAATTCAGCTGTTTCTTTGTTAGAAGGTGTGAAAGCTAAAGTTGATGCAAATACTAAAATTTATTACGAAAAAGGGATCGATTTATTGATTCCAACTGTAGCACCTGGAGAAAGACAATTTTTACATCCTTTAAAAATAAATACCGAAAATAAAGACGGAATCGCAAAAGCTGTTGCAGCTGCAAAAAAAGCAGAAATTGTTTTATTAGCAATTGGTGAAGATGCGTATCAAACAGGAGAAGGAAGAAGTCAAGTTGATATTGGTTTTGCTGGTCTTCAAAACGAATTGTTAGAAGCTGTTTATAAAGTCAATAAAAATATTGTATTGGTTTTATCAAATGGAAGACCAATGGATTTAACACACGCAAACGAAATATTACCAGCAATTTTAGTGACTTGGCAATTAGGCTCAGAATCTGGAAATGGAATTGCAGATGTTTTATTTGGCGATTACAATCCATCAGCAAAATTACCAGTTTCTTTTCCAAGAAATGTTGGGCAAGAGCCATTATATTACAATCAAAAAAATACGGGAAGACCTTATCACCCAAAACATGTAACCTATGCAGGATATACAGATGTAGAAAAATGGCCACTATTCCCTTTTGGGTTTGGTTTGAGTTATACTACTTTTTCTTACGATAATATAAACGTTGATAAAGCAACAATTTCATCCAAAGAAAAAATTACACTTTCTGTAGAGGTAACAAATTCAGGAAATATTGCTGGAGAAGAAGTTGTGCAATTATATATTAGAGATTTAGTAGCAAGTATTGTAAGACCTGTAAAAGAATTAAAAGGATTTGAGAAAATCTCTTTAAATGTAGGCGAAACAAAAACGGTTACTTTTACTATTGATAAAGAGGTTCTTCAGTTTTATACCATCAATAAAAAATGGGAAGTAGAAGCTGGAGATTTTCAACTTTTTGTTGGTGGAAATTCGGCAACAAAACTCGTGCAAAAGATAACTGTAGAATAATTTTTCTCATAAATTTAACGTAAAAATCATTTTTAAAAAAAATTATAAAAAAAAACTACATACTTTTGCAGTCCAAAAAATGCAGTTTGATTTGTGTTTTTTAAGACAAAAGAAAGATATATGGCAAAGAATTTAGTAATTGTAGAGTCGCCAGCAAAGGCAAAAACCATAGAAAAATTTCTCGGAAAAGATTTTCAAGTAGAATCTAGCTATGGGCATATTGCAGACTTACCTTCTAAAGAATTAGGAATAGATGTTGATGGTGATTTTAGCCCAAAATATATTATTTCAGATGATAAAAAACCTGTTGTTAAGAAATTAAGAGCATTAGCAAAAAAAGCAGACACTGTTTGGTTAGCAAGTGATGAGGATAGAGAGGGAGAGGCAATTGCTTGGCATTTAAAAGAGCAATTAGAATTGAAAGATGAAAATACAAAACGAATTGTTTTTCATGAAATTACTAAAAAAGCCATTTTAAAAGCAGTCGAAAATCCTAGAGATATCGATTATAACATGGTAAATGCACAACAAGCACGTAGAGTTTTAGATAGGCTTGTTGGGTACGAATTATCGCCAGTTTTATGGAGAAAAGTTAAAGGAGGTTTGTCTGCAGGTAGAGTACAATCTGTGGCAGTTCGTTTAATTGTAGAAAAAGAAAGAAGCATTCAAGAATTTACTGCAGAAACACATTATAAAGTTGTTGCAGAATTTTCTAACAACGAAGGCAAAACCTTTAAAGCAACCATTCCAAAGAATTTCGATTCTAAAAAAGCTGCAGAAACATTTTTAAAATCGTGTGCAAAAGCAGATTTTTCAATTGCTGATTTAACTAAAAAACCAGCAAAAAAATCGCCAGCAGCACCTTTTACAACATCAACATTACAACAAGAAGCATCTAGAAAACTTGGTTTTGCTGTTGGTAGAACTATGCAGGTTGCACAACGTTTGTACGAAGCTGGTTTGATTACTTATATGAGAACAGATAGTGTAAATTTATCTGTAGATGCCAGAGATGAAGCTGAAGAAGAAATTACAGCTTCTTATGGAAAAGAATACAGCAAACAACGTGTTTTTAAGTCGAAATCTAAAGGAGCACAAGAAGCTCACGAAGCCATTAGGCCAACCAACATGAAAATGCATTCTGTAAATGTTGAATATGACCAAGATAGATTATACGATTTAATTTGGAAAAGAACCTTGGCTTCGCAAATGAGTGATGCTTTATTGGAACGTACCAACATGAAGATTGAGAATACTGAAAACTCAAAAATCTTTACTGCAAATGGTGAGATGATTAAGTTTGAAGGTTTCTTAAAAGTGTATTTAGAAGGCAAAGATGATGATGAGGAAGAACAAGCAGGAATGTTACCAAATTTACAAGTTGGTGAAAGTTTAGACTACACATTTATAAATGCAACACAGCGTTTTACAAGTCCACCTTATAGATTTACGGAAGCATCTTTGGTAAAGCAATTGGAGGAATTAGGCATTGGAAGACCATCTACTTATGCACCAACAATTTCTACAGTTCAAAGAAGAGGTTATGTAGAAAAAGGGCAAAATGAAGGTGTAGAAAGAGAATATGAACAAATGATTTTATCAAATGGCGCTGTAAAAAGTGAAATTTTGACGGAAAAAACAGGTTCAGATAAAAACAAATTAATTCCTACAGATATTGGAAACATTGTAAACGACTTTTTAGTGGCCAATTTTTCAAATATTTTAGATTTTGGTTTTACTGCTAAAGTTGAAAATTCTTTTGATGATATTTCTGAAGGACAAGAAAACTGGATAGAAATGATTAAAGGTTTCTACACAAATTTTCATGATAATGTAGAAGATGTAAAAGAAAATGCAGACAGAGAAAGTGGAGAACGTATTTTAGGAAAACACCCAGAATCTGGTAAAACAGTTTTAGTAAGACTTGGTAAATTTGGACCTATTGCCCAAATTGGAGCTCCAGAAGATGAAGAAAAAACGTTTGCAAGTTTAAATAAAGATCAGAATTTAGGCACAATAACCATGGAAGAAGCCTTGGAGTTGTTCTTATTACCTAAAACTTTAGGAACTTATGAAGGGGAAGAAGTAATTGTTTCTAATGGACGTTTTGGACCTTACATTAAGTTCGGAACTATGTTTGTTTCTTTGGATAAAGGCGAAAACCCAATGGAAGTTGATTTGCAAAGAGCAGAAGAATTAATTGTAGCTAAGCAAAAAGCAGACGCTCCAATTTATCATTATGAAGATTTACCTGTGCAAAAAGGCGTTGGGCGTTTTGGACCTTTTATAAAATGGAACTCCATGTTTATAAACGTAAATAAAAAATACGATTTTGATAATCTTTCTGATGATGATATTGTTGAGCTAATTGAAGTTAAAAAGCAGAAAGAAATAGATAAAGTTCTTCATAATTGGGAAGATGTTGGCATTCGAGTTGAAAAAGCAAGATGGGGACGTTTTAATGTTTTAAAAGGTAAAATTAAGATAGAGTTGCCAAAAACTACAGACATAGAAAACTTATCGAAAGAAGAAGCTGTTAAAATGATTGAGGCAAAAACTCCAAAGAAAAAAGCGGCAAAAAAGAAGCCTGTAGCAAAAAAGAAAGCTCCAGCTAAAAAAAACAGCAAAAAAGAAATAATCATTTGTTATATTGCATACCCAATTAAAAATTGATGAATCAAGATTTTTTATCCCCTGTTAAAGAAACAGCCTTAGCGCATTTAATATTACATTCACCTCATTGCTTGGGGAATAGGATAAAAATACACACTGAAGAAGAAGGTTTTCCTGATTTAGAAGATGTAAAAATTGCAATTTTTGGAGTTGAAGAAGATAGGAATTCTGAAAATAATTTTGGTTGTGGAGATGATTTACATTTCATCCGAAGAAAATTATACGAACTATTTCCAGGAAATTGGGATGCAGAAATTGCAGATTTAGGAACTGTTTTAAAAGGTCAGGAAGTTTCAGATACTTATTTTGCAGTTGCAGATATTATTACATCACTCTTAAAAAAGAACATTATTCCTGTAATTATTGGTGGTGGTCAAGATATTACCTATGTAAATTATAGAGCGTACGATTCTTTAGAACAAACCATAAATATTACTGCTGTAGATAGCCGTTTTGATTTAGGAAGTTTAGAAGATGAATTAACTTCACAATCTTATTTGAGTAAAATTATCATGCAAAAACCTAACAATTTGTTTAATTATAGCAATGTTGGGTATCAAACGTATTTTAATTCTCAAGGAGAAATCCAATTGTTTGATTCTTTATTTTTTGACACTTGTAGGTTGGGAATGGCAAAAGAGTTAGAGAATATAGAACCTGCTTTTAGAAATGCAGATATTGTTTCTATAGATATTGGTGCAGTTAGGCAAAGTGAAGCTCCTGCTAATAATAATGCCTCTCCAAATGGTTTTTATGGCGAAGAAATTTGTGCTATTTCAAGATACGCAGGAATTAGCGATAAAGTTTCCTCTTTTGGTATTTACGAGTATAATTCTAAATATGATAACAATCACCAAACAGCAAGTTTAATTGCGCAAATGATTTGGTATTTTATTGAGGGTGTTAATTTTAGAGTAAAAGACTATCCTTTTTCTGGCAAAGAAAATTATCAAAAATTTACAGTTTTAATGGAAGATGATGATCCAATCGTTTTTTATAAAAGTAATAAAACTGGCAGATGGTGGATTGAGATTAATATTTTATCAGATAATAAATACAAAAGACATGCGTTAATACCATGTACATACAAAGATTACACAGAAGCTACAAAACAAATTATACCAGAAAGATGGTATAAAGCGATGAAAAAGATGATGTAATTTGAAAATATAATAAAAAACAATACGTTAAAATGTAGTTTCAACATTGTATTTTAGCAAAAAAAATAATAGGTTTACGAACTTTTAGTAAAGACAAAAATAAAATATGAAGAAAGCAGCAATATTTGCACTTTTAATGGCCGTTTTTTACAGTTGTGGTTCTAATGATAGAGGAGAATTAGTTGGCGTAAAGAATACTAAAAAATGGTTTTCAGAAAAACCTTATGGAATGGCTTTAATTCCAGGAGGTTCTTTTACCATGGGTAAGCAAGATGAAGATCTTTTAGGAACCATGAGTGCTCCTACTAAGACAGTTACTGTAAGACCTTATTATATGGACGAAACCGAAATTACAAATAAAGAATATAAAGAATTTGTATTTTGGGTAAGAGATTCAATTGTTAGAACTAAACTAGCAAACCAAGCAGAATTTGCATCTTTAGGAGCTTCTGATGATCCAACAGGGAATAATCGTACTTCTGGGATACAAAATTACGCTTATAAAGTAATGGATACTACAGATTCTAATGCATATCAAAAATATATGTATGATAATTATTATCAATTTGATACGATAAAGCCTTTAAACTGGGATGAAGAAATTGTTTGGAAAAAAGAAGAATTTCCAGATGTAGATTATGTAGAAGTTATGGATTCTCTTTTTATTAGTAGAGAAGAAGCTGTAGATGGCATTAGAACTTTTAATACAAAATCTTTAAATTATAAATATTCTTGGTTTGATAGAGATAATGCTGCCAGAAAAGGTGGTAGTAGAAAAGATTTTGTACAATCTGAAGTTTTAAATATTTATCCAGATACAACAGTTTGGGTTAAGGATTTTAATTATTCTTACAACGATCCAATGCATCAAGATTATTTTTATCATCAATCTTATGGTGATTATCCTGTTGTTGGGGTAACTTGGGGACAAGCAACTGCTTTCTGTAATTGGAGAACAAAAAAGAAAAACGATTATTTAAGAGGTAAAAAAGGATCTGTACAAGTGCCAGATTTTAGATTACCAACTGAAGCTGAATGGGAATATGCAGCAAGAGGAGGTTTAGAATTTGCTACATATCCTTGGGGGTCTGGAGGTACAACAAGCGATAGAGGCTGTTTCTTAGCAAACTTTAAACCTGTAAGAGGTAATTATTCTGTAGATGGTGCCCTATATACAATGGAAGCTAAATCTTTTAATGCAAACGATTATGGTTTGTATAATATGGCTGGTAACGTTTCTGAATGGACAAATACAGCGTATAATTTATCATCATATTACATGGCTTCTACAATGAATCCAAATGTAGAGGATAGAAAAAATAAAAGAAAAATTATTAGAGGAGGTTCTTGGAAAGATGTTTCTTATTATTTAGAAGTGGCTTCAAGAGATTACGAATATGCAGATACTGCAAGAAGTTATATTGGTTTTAGAACCGTTCAGAATTACATAGGTACAGCAAACAAATAAAATAAAAATTAAACGTTAAAAGAAAATGGCACAGTCAAAAACTAAAAAGAAATTATTTAACATCGCATATAATATTGGAGCATCCATTGTAATTTTAGGAGCCTTATTTAAGTTAAACCATTATAGTATTGGTCCTTTAAATGGTTCTACAGTTTTAGCAGTTGGTTTAATTGCAGAAGCGATTATTTTCTTTTTATCAGCATTTGAATCTGTAGAAGACGATTTAGATTGGTCTAAAGTATATCCAGAATTAGGAGAAGATGGAATTATCTCAGAGCAAAAAGAAAAAGTTGGAGCAGAAGGTATGTTATCTCAAAAATTAGATAATTTATTACAAGAAGCAAAAATCGATTCAAATTTAATGGCGAGTTTAGGTGCAAGTATGAAAAATTTTCAAGGAGCAGCAGAAGGTTTATCAGCAGCTTCAGAATCTATTTCATCAACAAATAAATACAATGAACAAGTTTCTATGGCAGCAGTGCAAATGGAATCTTTAAATAGTTTGTATAAAATTCAAGTAGAAAACACAACGAAACAAGCACAATTAAATTCTTCTGTAGTAGAAAATACAGAAAGATTACATGAGCAAATGCAATCTTTAGCAAAAAACCTATCTTCTTTAAACGGAGTTTATGGAAACATGCTTTCTGCAATGTCTAGCAAATAATAATTAGTTAATTTATAAAATAAGAACTTAATAAACTAATTAGAAAATATGGCAGGAGGAAAAGTTTCAGCAAGACAGAAGATGATTAACTTAATGTATCTTGTTTTCATTGCAATGTTAGCAATGCAAATGGATAAAGAAGTTTTATCAGCTTTTGGTTTTATGAACGAAAAGTTAGAGACCAATAACATCTCTACAACAGAAAAAAATAATGCAGCTTATGCAAATTTAGCAGTAAAAGCATCTGAGCAAAGTGCAAAATTTGGGGAGTTAAATAAACAAGCAAAAAAAATAAAAGATTATTCAGCAGATTTTTATGCATATTTAGCCGATTTAAAAACCAAGATGACAGCAGATTTAGAAGATAAAAAAGCTTATGAGTCTATGGATAAAACAGAGTTTTTAAATTCGTACTTTTTTATTGGAGATAAGTATACAAAAGAAGGTCAGGAATTTTTGAATAAAATAGATAGTTATAGAACTAACTTAATGAATGTAGTTGGTGAAGATAGTAAATTTGCATCAACAATAAAAGATAGGTTTTCTACAGCTCCAGTTAAAAATAGTAAAACAGGGCTAACAGTAGAGTGGTTAAATGCAAGATATGAAGGTTTTCCTTTAGTAGCTTCTTTAACAAACCTAACACAAATGCAAGCTGATATTAAAAATACAGAAGCAGATATTGTTAGTGCTTTATTAGGTGGCCAAATGGAAGAAGCTTTGTCTTTAAACAATTATACTGGAATTGTACGTTTAAATAAAAGCGCTTATTTTGCTGGAGAACGTGTAACTGGAGAAGTTGTTTTGGGAAGATATGATGCTTCTTTAGTACCAGATAAAGTTACTTTAAATGGAGCAGATGCAACAAAATCTGTAAAAAATGGTCAAGTAATTATTGATATGCCTGCAGGAAATGTTGGTCAAAAAGAAATTAAAGGGACTATATTTTTTACAGAAAATGGAGAAGAAATTCCTGTAACTTTTGAAAGCAAATATTCTGTAATTGCAGAACCAAGTTCAGCTGTAGTTTCTGCAGATAAAATGAATGTAGTGTATAGAGGTTTAGATAATCCTATTTCTGTGTCATTACCTGGAGTTGGAGATAATAATTTAAATGTTTCAGCTTCTGGAGGAAATTTATCAGGAAGTAATGGTAAATATAGCATAAGACCAGGATCAGGAAATATTGCAACTATAAATGTAAGCGCTAAATTAAGTAGTGGAAAAACTGTAAATTCTAAAGCAACTTTTAGAATTAAAGATATTCCAGCAGCTATGGGTTCAGTTCGTGAACAATATGGAGTGGTAAGAATGCCAACCTCTGGTTTAGCAAATGCACCAATTGCAGCTGGTTTGCCAGATTTTGAATTCGATTTAACCATTAGAGTACAAAGTTTTAAAATTAAAGTTCCTGGAGAATTAACCATTATTGTAAATGGAAATACTTTAAGTGCAGCAGCTAAAAAAGCATTAAGTAAAGCTGGTAGAGGAGATCAAATTAATATTTACGATATTGTAGCTACAGCAAATGGAGTACCACTTAAAAAAGTATTGCCAGTTACTATAGAGTTAACAAATTAGAATTAAAAAATAAAGTATGTATAAAAATTGTTTCATAGTATTTTTCGCCCTTTTAACTTCAGGTTTAGTAAATGCGCAAGCAAACATACTAAATGCAAAATCTGCTGAAGATATAGGTAAGAAAAACGAGCAACAACTGCTTGCAGATAATGATGGCCCAATTCCTTATGGATATGTAGATGATAGAGACGTAATGTGGTCTAAAGTTGTGTGGGAATTTGTAGATTTAAATCAGAAAATAAATTTACCATATTATTTTCCAATAGACACCACAAATATTTCTGCAGATAGAAGGTCGTTGTTTGATACATTAGTAAAAGGAATAAGACAAGGAAAAATTGAAGATGCCTATTCAGATTCATTTTTTACGACTAAAATAACACCAGAAGAAATTGAATCTCGTTTGGTAAATGTTCGTACAGAAAATGGTTATAGTGATACGTATAGATTACAAGCAGAAGATATTGGTGGTTACATGCTAAAAGGAATGTGGTATTTTGATAAACGTCAAGGCGAATTGAAATATAGATTATTAGCAATTGCACCAATGGGTAAAGATGTACAAACATTAGGAGTTCAAGGTGTAGAAGATGAAAATTTATACGAACTTTTCTGGGTTTTCTTTCCATCTGCAAGAGCAACTTTGCACGAATCTAAAGTGTTTAATGCTATGAATGCATCTCATCCAATTTCCTATGATCATTTGTTAAACGCAAGAAGATTTAGTTCAGTAATTGTAAGAGAAGAAAACATTTACGGAAACAGAGCTATAGAAGATTATGTTCGAGGTAACTCTTTATTTCAACTTTTAGAAGCAGATAAAATTAAAGAAGACATCAGAAATAGAGAAATTGATATGTGGAACTATTAGTGAAACTCTAATTTAAAGAGTCACAAAGTGATGAATTTAAATTAGTAAGTTGAACTAATTCCGTTGAAAAACGGAACCCTAACAAATATTATCCTGCAAGGTTTTCAAAACCTTGCAGGATTTTTTTTACAGACTAATTTTTTTGAGAACGTTTATAATATATAAGCGTTTTTTTTGAAGCTATTTCCTGCTTTCACTACTCGCTTTTTTTGCTGAAAAAGCAAAAAAGAGCTCAAACAGATCGTTCAATCAGGGCTAGAATTGTTTGCGAACTTTTAGGAAATTTTAATTGTAAAATTGTTTTTCTATTTATTTTGTCATTTCGACTTTAGGAGAAATCACATAAGAGAGAACACCAAAGAAACTCTGTTTTATGGAATTTCTCAATCGCTTAAAAAAGCTCATTTCGAAATGACAAAATTGTGTGTAATCATTTGCGCCTTTAAATTCTATCTTTGTTTTTTAAAACCTGCAATTTCTCATAAAACACCTAACTTTCATTAAAACTTAATTATTTTTGCATCATGAAAATTGATTATATAATTGTTGGTTTAGGTTTGGCAGGTTTGGCTTTTGCAGAGCAATTGTTAAAAGTAGGGAAAACATTTCTTGTTTTTGAAAATCATTCGCAAACATCTTCTTTAGTTGCAGGTGGCGTTTACAATCCTGTTATTTTAAAAAGATTCACACCAGTTTGGAATGCTAAAGAACAGTTAGAAATTGCTTTACCATTTTACGAAAAACTAGAAGAAAAACTCAACCAAAAATTTGATAAAAAGTTTGTCATCAAAAAAGTTTTTAAATCTATTGAAGATCAAAATAATTGGTTTGCTTCATTTGACAAACCTAAAGTAGCTCCTTTTTTAGATGAAACTTTAGACAAGCAAAAATACCATGGAATTATTGAAGAATATCATTATGGAAATGTAAAAGAAGGAGGTAGAATTGACACAAAGTTGTTAATCGAAACCTACAGAAATTACTTAGAAGAAAATAATTGGATTCGTTTTGAGAAATTTAATCATGATGAAATCACTTTTTTAGATAATAGTATTCAATATCAAAACTTAGAAGTTGGCAAAATAGTATTTGCAGAAGGTTTTGGCGTAAAAGAAAATCCGTTTTTTAAATATTTACCTTTAGATGAAGTAAAAGGAGAATCTATCATTATAAATGCGCCCGATTTAAAAATTGACTTTTTAGTAAAATCAACCGTTTTTGTTATGCCTTTAGGAAATGGAAATTACAAAGTAGGCGCAACTTTTAACCATAAAGATAAAACCTCAATTCCATCAGAAGAAGGAAAACAAGAATTGGTAGAAAAATTAAAAAAAGTAATTGATGTTCCTTACACAATCATCAACCAAACAGCAGGAATAAGACCAGCAGTAAAAGATAGAAGACCTTTAGTTGGTGTGCATGAAAAATACCAAAATTTAGCAGTTTTAAACGGTTTAGGAACTCGTGGAGTTATGATTGCACCCACATTAGCTATACAGCTTTACAATCATTTAGAGCATCATGAAGCTTTAGATATGGATGCTGATATTAAGCGTTTTAAATAACATATTGCTTTGTTATTATACAAATGTTTAATATATTTACAATGTAATTTTAAAACTACTATGAGAAAAGAGCTTTCAGAAGATGAATGGGAATTAATAGATATGATTAGAAATTACAATAATACATATCCAAAGTCGATAGAATTGGAAATTTATATTCAAATGTTGGTAGATAAGTTAATGGATATTTAAAAATAAAAGAATCTTTTAAAATTAATATTATGGAAATTACAAAACAAAAAAAATCAATGAAATCCTTAATGTGGGATATTATTGTTGATATATCTTGGGCAAATATTTCTAAAAAATATTTTGGTAAGTCTAGATCTTGGTTAAGTCAAAAAATGAATGGTTTGGATGGTAATGGCTCAAATACTGAATTTACTGAAGAAGAGCAACAAAACTTAAAAGAAGCCTTATACGATTTATCCAATCGAATTAAAATATGTGCAGATAAGTTATAAATTAACTAGTTTTTGCAACTGCATTTTCATCATAAGGAACAAACATATTTATCCAAATAATTCTTGCCATTCTTAAATTTAAAGGCGCTAAAACAATTAAAGCACCCAAAACACTTAAAAAAGATTCCAATAAATTTAAGCCAATAAATAGTTTTGTAATTATAAAAACAGCAATAGAAATAGCCACTGTAATTCCGTAATTTATATACATAGCTCCATAAAAAAAGGAAGGCTCTAGCATGTATTTTAAATTACATTCAGAGCAATGTGTATGAATGGTTGTTATTTTTGATGGATTGAACGTAAAACCATATTTAAAGAAATCCCCTTCATGACATTTAGGGCATTTTCCTTTTACAATACTGTAAAATTTTGTTCCTTTTTTAAACATGATTAACTGTATTTTTTTAGTTAGTTTTGCAAATTACAAAATTAAGCAAAATTAATGTTAAACGTACATAACTTAACAGTTTCCTTTATGGGAACAGATTTATTTTCTGGCATCACTTTTAAATTAAATAAAGGCGATAGAATAGGATTGATTGGGAAAAATGGAGCAGGAAAATCTACGCTTTTAAAAGTATTATCAAAAGATATTGAAACCAGTGGAGGCACTATGGCTTTTGATAAAGATGTTCGAATGGGGTTTTTGAGACAAGATATAGATTTTGTGGAAGGAAGAACTATTTTAGAAGAAGCTTATCAAGCTTTTGTTGAAATTAAAGAAATTGAACTTCAACTAGAAGAAATTAATACGCAATTAACTACAAGAACCGATTACGAAAGCGATTCTTATACAGAATTAATTCAAGATTTAACAGATAAGCAAGAACGTTATGAGCTTTTAGGAGGTTATAATTATCAAGGTGATACAGAAAAGATTTTACAAGGTTTAGGTTTTCAAAGAGAAGATTTTGATAAGCTAACAGATACTTTTTCTGGAGGTTGGAGAATGCGTATTGAATTGGCAAAACTACTTTTACAGAATAACGATATTTTACTGTTAGATGAGCCAACAAACCACTTAGATATTGAATCTATTATTTGGTTAGAGAACTTTTTAAAGAATTATTCTGGAGCAATTGTTTTGGTTTCTCACGATAAAATGTTTTTAGATAACGTAACCAATAGAACTATCGAAATTTCTTTAGGGCAGATTTACGATTATAAAAAACCATATTCTCAATTCTTACTTTTAAGAGGAGAAATCAAAGAAAAGCAGTTACAAGCTCAGAAAAACCAAGAGAAAGAAATAAAGCAGAAGCAAGACTTAATTAATAAGTTTAAAGCCAAAGCAAGTAAAGCATCTATGGCACAATCTTTAATGAAACAACTTGATAAAGTTGAGTTGATTGAAGTAGATCAAGATGATAACCAAGCCATGAATGTGCGTTTTGCAATTTCTAAAGAGCCAGGTAAAATTATTGTGGAAGCAGAAAATCTTTCTAAAAGTTATGGTGATAAACACGTTTTAGAAGGTGTAGATTTATTAATTGAAAGAAACAGCAAAATTGCTTTTGTTGGGCAAAATGGACAAGGAAAATCGACTTTAGCAAAAATGATGGTTGGCGAAATTCCTTTTGAAGGGTATTTAAAACTTGGGCACAATGTAGAAGTTGGGTACTTTGCACAGAATCAATCAGAACATTTACCACCAGAAAGAACGGTGTTAGAAATTATGGAAGATGCTGCAACAGATGGAAACAGAATGCGTGTTAGAGACATGTTGGGTTCTTTCCTTTTTGGTGGAGATGCTGTAGATAAAAAAGCTAAAGTACTTTCTGGAGGAGAAAGAAACAGATTAGCTTTGTGTAAATTATTGTTACAGCCATTCAACGTTTTAATTATGGATGAGCCAACAAACCACTTAGATATTGCTTCAAAAACAGTTTTAAAAGAAGCCTTAAGTAATTTTAATGGAACTTTAATTGTAGTTTCTCACGATAGAGAATTCTTACAAGGGTTAACGTCTTCTGTGTATGGTTTTAAAGACAAAGAAATTAAAGAATATTTAGGTGATATCGATTATTTCTTGGAAGAACACAAAATGGAAAATTTACGTGAAGCAGAAAAAAGAACTGTTGTAAAAGTAGATAGAGATACTTCTAAAAGTGAAGCTAAACAGCTTTCAAGAGATCAAGAAAAAGAACTTAAAAAGCTAAACAATAGGCTTTCTAATATAGAAACTGAAATTGCTGATTTAGAAAAAGAAATCGAAAAAATAGATTTAGAACTAGCAAAAAACTACGATGAAGTTTCTGCAAGGCCTAATTTCTTTCAAAAATACAAAGCGAAAAAAGCAAAAGTAGATTCGTTAATGGAAGAATGGGAAAAAATAGAAAGTAAAGTTGGGCAGTTTTCTTAAATAATAAACTATTTAGATTATAGTTTTAGTACTGTAAAAACATCAAAAATCACATAATTTTAATCAATAAAATTATGTGATTTTTGATGTTTTTTTTTTTTTTGGTATATTGGGTATTGTACTTAGTTATTTATCAATATTTCAGATGTTACATATTTTTTAGCGAAACTCTGAATGAAGTTTTTATTATTTAAATTCGTTCGGTTTAAAAATTTTCTCCAAATCTTAACGTCATTTTTTAGTTCCGAAAAATTTACTTTCATAAATATTTCGAACTCATTTAATTCTATATTGCTCTTGTAAACTCTATCCTCAATTATATATTTGTTTTTCTCGAAAAATTTTCTTTTTGCAGGAGTTATTATTTCAATTCTTTCAATTTCAGGAAAATCCCTAAACACCCTTGAAGTTTCTTGCATTAATTTTTTCCAAGCATAATATTCTGTATTCGTAAATCCATTTTTGAATACAATTACTTTTTTCTCGAAATCTACTTTTTCAAAATCAATATAATTTGAATATTCCTTAACTCTTTGATAAAAATCTTGTTCATTTAATTCCAAGTTTTTAATCCTTTGATTGAAGTAATAATCAACATCTTTTATAAGGTTTTCTATATTTTCAAATTTGTGAATGTGTAGTTTAATACTTTTAACTTCAGCTCTGTTTTTTGCTGCTTGCGTGAATCCTTTATTAGTTATTATAATTCCGAAATTTGCTTTAATGTCATCTAAAAAGCCAATAAAACAATCTACAATTTTTACATCAACTTTTCTATTATAATATTTACATTCAATTATTCCTAAAACAGAATAATTAGTGACATTTTTTCTAATAGAAATATCTATTTGTCTTTTGACTTTACTGAATTGACCAATTATCTTATCATTAATTTTTATTTCGTGATCTGGAAATTCCTCAGAATATTTAGTAAATAATTCTTTTTCATACTTTTTCCATTCAGTCATATTGGGTTTCATTAATTAAGCACAAATAATTATATAATAACTTTTATCACAAATATCTCATAAATTAAACGTGATATCGTATTTTCTAAATTACTGTTATTTTGTAAAGTTAAACAATTTCATACTGTTTTTAAATTTCTGTTTTCCTCCCAAAATACCACATCAAAAATCCGCCAGTAATAAACATCCAAATAGCATATACACCAATTGGAATGCCCATTTCTACATTATTTAAAATAGAGGCTGCAATTACAAAAGCTAACGTTCCGTTTTGAATGCCACTTTCAATCATTATAGAAATGCTACTTTTTAAATCGATCTTAAAAATTTTTGCAGTAAAATAACCTAGTGCTATTGTAATTAAATTTAGCAATAAGGTAACCAAACCTACTTCTTTTATTCCATCAATCAACATATTTTTATTAGCAACTAAAACTGCTATAAAAACCAAGATAAAAATTACAGTAGAAGCTGTTCTCATTGGTTTTTCCATTCTTTTGGCAAAGTTGGTTTTATAATTACGAATAAGCATTCCAATTGTAATAGGAATTACAGTAATTACCATAATTTGTAAAATGGTGTCTAGAATTGGCAATTGTATGGTTACAGCTGTATTTGTGCCAAAATAATTTAAAGCGTAACTCAATATAAAAGGAATTAGCAAGATACTTATAAAGCTAGCAAAGGCAGTTAAAGTCACAGATAAGGCAATGTTTCCTTTACAAACTTGTGTTATTAAATTGCTTGTTGGTCCTCCAGGACAAGAAGCTAAAATCATCAAACCAACTGCCATTATTGTATCTAAATTGAAAATAATTGCCAATAAAAAACCAACAATTGGTAATAGAATTAATTGATTTGTCAATCCTATAAAAATGGCTTTTGGGAATTTAAAAATCCGTTTAAAATCATCAGGAATTAAAGTCATGCCCATTCCTAACATAATTATTGCTAAAGATATGGGTAAAAATACTTTGCTTATAAGTTCGGTTACAGCCATACAAATTATAATTTATTGATTGTTAGCGAATTTCGTGTTTTATATTCTTAAAATCAAACACTGCTTATTTTCTACCTCTAAAATATATAAATATTGATTACCCCAGAAACTTTCTATATTTTTGCAGTTAAAATAATTTTTTGGTAAAGATAGATAACACACTTTTTAACGATTCAATTGCGAGTGAGAATCAACAAATTCATCTTCCTATTTTGGAAGAAAAAAAGATTGAACTTTTCATTAAGAGAGAAGATTTAATTCATCCTTTTGTTTCAGGAAATAAATTCAGAAAGTTAAAATACAATCTTAAAGAAGCTAAAAAATTAAAAAAGAATTCCTTATTAACTTTTGGAGGTGCCTATTCTAATCATATTGTAGCTACTGCAATTGCAGGCAATATGTCTGGTTTTAAAACTTTTGGTGTTATTAGAGGAGAAGAATTAGGGAATAACCTCGAAAAAACATTAGAAGAAAATTCTACTTTAAGAGAAGCACATAACCATGGAATGAAATTTCAATTTGTATCTAGAGAAGAATATCGACAAAAAACTTCTTTCGGTTTAATAGAGAAATTAAAAAATAAATGGGGCGATTTTTATTTAATTCCTGAAGGAGGAACTAATCTTTTAGCTGTAAAAGGTTGTGAGGAAATTTTATCGAAAGAAGATAAGGAGTTTAACTTTATTTGTGCTGCTTTAGGAACTGGAGGTACAGTTTCTGGATTGATAAATTCTATTAGTAAAAAGCAAAAAGTACTTGGTTTTCCAGCATTAAAAGGAAATTTTTTATCCGAAGAAATTAAAAAATATACGGTTAATAGAAAAAATTGGAGTTTGCAGAAAAAATATCACTTTGGTGGTTATGCAAAATATAATGAAGAATTAATTCGTTTTATAAATGATTTTAAAGAAAAAACCGATGTTTTACTAGATCCTATTTATACTGGAAAAATGGTTTTTGGTGTGTTGGATTTAATTAAAAAAGACTTTTTTGCAGAAGGCTCTAAAATTTTAGTAATTCACACAGGAGGTGTTCAGGGAATTGAAGGCATCAACAGAAAGTTAATGGCAAAGAATGAAGAATTAATTAAGGTATCATGAAGTTAAAAGGAATCGTTTTTTTATGTTCAATGTTATTTTTAGCCAGTTGTGGAGCTAAAAAAACGGTTGTAAACAAGGAAAACCCAGGAGTTGTAATTGTAGAGCCAGAACCTGTTGATTTACCTTCTGTAAATGAAAAGGAAATTACTAAGAAATTGGTAAAAAAGAATCCTAATTTAAATACTCTTACAATTGATTATATCAGAAAATATGCACCAATTGCTGTCAAAGAAATGCACGAATATAAAATTCCTGCAAGCATTACTTTAGCACAAGGAATTTTAGAATCTGGCAAAGGTAGAAGCGAATTGGCGTTAAAATCTAACAATCATTTTGGGATAAAATGTCACACAGGTTGGACAGGTGACAGCGTTTATCATGATGATGATGAAAAAGGAGAATGTTTTAGAAAATACGTATATCCAGAAACTTCTTATAACGATCATTCGTTGTTTTTAACGCAAAGAAGACGTTATGCTTTTTTGTTCGGTTATAAAATTACAGATTATAAAAGATGGGCAAATGGTTTAAAAAAAGCGGGTTATGCAACCGATCCAAAATATCCTGCTAAATTGATTAAAATTATTAAAGATTATAAATTATACGAGTTTGATAAGATTTCAAAAAGAGCCTATTCTAAAGAAATTTTAGCATTAAATGATGGTGAATCTTTCGAAAAACCAACCGTTATTCAAAAAACCGAACCAAAATTCTACGAAGTCGAAAAAGGAGATACTTTATATTCGATAGGTAGAAAATTTGGTGTTTCTGTACCTGTTCTAAAAAAACTAAATAATTTAAAAGACTACACAATTTCTATCGGTCAAAAGTTATTGCTGCATTAAAAAGTTGATTTAAAAATCATTTTGAAACTAAAAGCAATTTTTAAATGATTTCATCAATTTATTTAATTTCAAATTTCACATAAATTGATGACGTTATTTTTATCGTTTTAAATTCTACAGTTTCATCTTTAAAACCATTTCCTCTTACTTTTATCATAGAGTAATTTGCGTTATTATTTAAATAATTGGCGTTTACAAAAGTTTGATTATTATTATTATTATTATTATTATTTGCCAATTCGTTAATGATGATTGGTTTTCCTGTTTGTTCGCCAATAGCATTTAGCAAATAATCTGCTTTCTCTTTAGCAGCTTTAATCGCTTTAATTCTGTTTTTCTTTTTAATGTTGATAAGATTAGAATGTGTAGCTTTTGCAATATTAACGTCAGAAATTTCTAATTTTTTAAAGTTTTCAAAAAGTTGTTTTAGGTTGTCTGCTCCATTAACCTGTAAGCTGTAATTTGCTACCGAAAAGATTTCTTCAGACCACCAACCTGTTTTTGCTAACACTGCATTTACATCAGAAATAGAAAGGTTTTTCTCTGGAATTCCAATCTTTTTTAAAACTGTTTTTAGCTGATTTTCTAAAACATCAAGCGTAATTTTTTTTCCTTTTTCTGTGCGTTCTTTTAGGGTGATGTCCAAATAAATTTCATCGGGTACAATTTCAATTTCTGCAGTTCCTGTAACCTCTATATACGGTTTTTGACCTGTTGATTGCGCTAAAAATGCTGATGTAAAAAGTAAAAAGAAAATGAGTTTAAAATTTTTCATGATGTTTATTTTTTGATGTTAAACGTGCTCAATATTAACACCAACTTAATTTCTAAAAAAACAACAATGAGTGAAATGGCATTTTGAATGCGTGAAGGAATTCATCAGTTTAGTAAAGCTTGTCTTTTAAAGGCTTGAAATTAAGAATAATCAATTTGAACATTTTTTTTGATGCTTTTTTGTGTGTATGTTTACATAATTAAAGAATTTAATGAAACAAAAAATATACATAGCAATCCTTTTTTTATGCTTGAGTTTTTCAAGTGTATTTGCGCAAGAAAATATCATCACTCAAAGAGGCGTCGAGTTTTCTGTGCGAATTATTGTTGTGGATGATAACAATCGTAAAATCGTAAAAAATGTTCAAATAGATGCGAATGGGCGATTTTATTCTTATGCTGATGTTGCTGGAAGGTATATCATTAAAGCTAAAGTTGGCGACGAAATTAGGGTCTCTCATCCAGATTTCGAAACTGTTTATTATACCTTAACATCTAGTGAAGATATTAAAATTATTGTGGAAGATTATGAGGATAAAAGTAATTCCATTTTAAAATCTAGAAGTAAATCAGCACAAACAGATTTTTATTTACAACATATAGATTCCGCTAAATTTTATCAGAAAAAAGACATCGAAAAAAGTTTATCATTTATAGAAAAAGCGTTAGAAAATAACCAGAATAAAAAAAGAAATGCAACTACTTATAACCTTTTAGGAGATATTTACCTGTTTTGGAAACAATACGATTTGGCAATTAATAACTACAAATTGTCCTATCAAATTAAAGAAGAAGTAACTACAAAAATATCGTTAGCAGCAGCACAATTCTTAGCGAAAAACTATTTGGAAAGTGCTAAAACCTATCGAGAATTAAAAGAAGAAAGCTTAAGTAATTTTGAAGAAATTCAGATCTATGAAGCTTTAGGAGACATCAGTTTTGCTACAAAAAAATGGAAAGAAGCCAACATCAATTATCAAAAAGCATTACAAATTGCTGAAACTAATTCTATAACCTCTAAAATTACAGATATAAGCTCTAAAATTGGAGATGTGTATGCAGCACAAGGAAAAACAAGCAAAGCAGAAAATTCATTCATCAATTCTATGAGTTTAGCAGCAAAAGAAAATCCTGAACGTGCTTTAATAGAAGAAGAAAAAGTCGCCGATTTTTATAATGATAACAGACGTTTTGATGATGAAATTAAACTCCGAAAAAAGAGTTTAGAAAAAACAAAAAATAAAAATACAACAGCAGGAACCGAAGTTAAGGATTCTATTACATCACAAAAAATAAATTACAAAATTGGGAATGCGTATCTACAAAAAGAAGATTATAAAAAAGCGATTCCTTTTTTAGAGAAGAGTAAAAGTGATGCCAAAGAAAAAAATGATATCGTCATCGAAAAAGATGCCACCAGAAAAATTTCAGAAGCATTTGCAAATCTTGGGGATAATGAAAAAGCATTAAAAAATTACAAAGAATATGTTTCTTTGGTCGATTCTTTATATGTTAGAAAAGAACAAGAAATTCAGCAAGCAACGCGTTTTGCAAAGAAAATTGCCGACAATCAAAACCGAATTGCAAGTTTAGAGAAAGACAAAGAATTAACACAAAGTAAAATTAGTTTGGCGTATGTAGATCAGCGATTATCGGAAGAAAGTAACCAAAAACAACGTATATTAATTTACGCTTTATTTGGTGGTTTTTTATTGATGATTTTAGTGTTGTATTTTATGTTTAGAACTAATAAACAGCAAAAATTAGCTAATAATTTGTTAGCATTAAAATCGATGCGTTCGCAAATGAATCCGCATTTTATTTTTAATGCTTTAAACTCTGTAAATAGTTTTATTGCTGTTAATGATGAACGAAATGCAAATAGATATTTAAGCGAATTTTCGGCTTTAATGCGTGCTGTTTTAGAAAATTCTGATGAAGATTTTATTCCTTTAACCAAAGAAATTGAGTTACTAGAATTGTATGTAAAACTAGAGCATAATCGTTTTAAAGACAAGTTCGATTATCAGATAAATATTGATAAAAATATCGATTTAGAGCAATTTTCAATTCCGCCAATGTTGTTGCAACCTTATATTGAAAATGCCATTTGGCATGGTTTGCGTTACAGAAAAGAAAAAGGAAATTTAGAAATATCCATCAACCAAAAAGATAACGAAACCATTTCTATTGTAATTATTGATGATGGAATTGGACGAAAAAAATCGCAGGAATTAAAGACTAAAAATCAACTGAAACAAAAGTCTAAAGGAATGAGCACTATAAAAAATAGAATTTCAATTCTAAATGATATGTACAAAGAACGCATTTCTGTAAACGTTACAAATGCTTTAGAAAATGGAGAGGGAACAAAAGTAGAGTTGTTTTTGAAGAAGGAAGGTTGAAGTAGGAAGTATGAAGTTGGAAGTTGGAAGTTTGGAGTTTGAAGTTTGAAGTTGGAAGAGAAACAAGATGAAAAGGAAACAAGAAACAAGATATAATATATAGAAAAGAGAGAAGAGAAAAGAGAGAAAAAAAGAAAATTAAAATTCACGAGAATACTTATTTAATATAACAGTTATAATCGGTGTAAATCTGTGAAATCCGTGTCAAAAAATCTCCGAGAATCTCTGTGTAAAACTCTGTGAATCTCTGTGTAATTTTAACCACAAAAATCTGTGAAATCTGTGTCAAAAAATAATTCATGAAATTAAAAGCAATCATTGTAGAAGACGAACAATTAAGTAGAGATATTCTTCGAAATTACATCGAAAAATATTGCCCAAATGTTCAGTTATTAGGCGAAGCAAGCAATATTGACGAAGCTTATAAACTCATCCAAAAGCACGAATTAGATTTGGTTTTTTTAGATGTAGAAATGCCTTTTGGAAATGCCTTTGATTTGTTAGAAAAAGTAGAAAACAGAACCTTTGAAACCGTTTTTGTAACAGCTTACGATCATTATGCAATAGAAGCTTTAAACAATCACGCAAGTTATTATTTACTCAAACCAATTTCTATAGATGAGTTGATAAAAGCCGTAAATATTGTAACTCAAATCAAAGAAAAAGAGAACGAATTACAGCATCAAATATTGGTACCAAAAACCAATTCGGCTACAGGAAAAATCACCATTCCACAACAAGATGGTTTTGAGGTTTTAGATATCAATGATATTATTTTCTGCAAAGCAGATGATAATTATACCGAAATTCATTTAGCAAATTCTAAAAAATTAGTCAGTAAAACTTTAAAGTATTTTGAAGAAGCTTTAAAAGAACACACATTTGCAAGAATCCATAAATCGTATTTGGTAAATGTAAACGAAATTGTAAAATACAAAAAAGGAAAAGGAGGAAGCGTGATTGTTTCAAGTGGAAAAGAAATTTTGGTTTCTGCTTCGCAAAAGAGTAATTTGCTTTCTTATTTTAAGTAGTCTTTAAAAACTAAAAACTAAAAACTAAAAACTAAAAACTAAAAACTAAATATGCCCATTATAAAATCCGTAAACGGAAAACATCCACAAATTCCAGAAGACTGTTTTGTGGCAGAAAACGCAACAATTCTTGGAGAAGTTTCATTGGGAAAAGAATGTTCCATTTGGTACAATGCAGTAATTAGAGGAGATGTGCATTTTATAAAAATCGGTAATAAAGTAAATATTCAAGATGGAGCAGTAATCCATGCAACCTATCAAAAATCGCCAACAACCATTGGGAATAATGTTTCAATTGGCCACAATGCAATTGTACATGGTTGCACAATTCACGATAATGTTTTGGTAGGAATGGGTTCCATAATTATGGACGATTGTGTTATAGAATCGAATTCCATAATTGCAGCAGGAGCAGTTGTTACCAAAAATACAAGAGTAGAAAGTGGTAGTATTTACGCTGGAGTTCCTGCTAAAAAAGTGAAAGATATTTCGCAAGAATTAATTTCTGGAGAGATTGATAGAATTGCCAATAATTATGTAAAATATTCAAGTTGGTTTAAAGAATAGTGTTTTTAGTTTTTGGGCGTTTTAACGCGCTTTCACTACTCGCTTTTTTTGAAAAAACAAAAAAGAGCTCAAACAAACCGTTCAATCCCTAACGCAAAATTCAGCATATATCAAAAACCCGATTTCAATTAAGAAATCGGGTTTAAGGAAAACCAAGTATAATTATCAAACACAGATAATTAATTTTTCTAAAAGGAAATTATAACTCCTTTTTTTCTCCGTTATTTAAAACTCTATAATAAGAATCGTTTTCAATTAACAAACCTTCAGATTCTTTATTTGGCCAGTTTTTATGATAATCATTAGCATGTTTTACATCAATTGCAAATACTTTTCCTTGATATAATTTTTTTACTTTTCCTTGAATTGTATGACCTACAATTACAGCTTTTGCATTAAATAAGTTTAAGCCTTTTTCAATTTCTTCTTGTGTTAAATCATCTTTAAAATAACCTCTATACCAAGAAGGTCCTGTACGTGTAGAAATTAAAAATTGCTCTAAGTTTTTTTCTTTTTTAGGATAAGCCGCTAAATTATAATTTGCTCTAACAATTGAATTTATTTCATTTATATTAGTCTTGTAGTTTGCTAAATCAGGATGAATTCCTCCATGAACAAAAAGATGTCCGTTTATTAATTCTAGCGTGTTTTTACTAGCCATCCATTTTCCAATAAAAGAGTTAGAACCGTAAAATTCAAATTGTTGTTTTTGTAGAATTGAGGCGATATATAAATACTTTTCAGAAGCAGATTTGTAATTTCCTTGTAAGTTTTTTATTTCATGATTTCCTAAAATAAAATGAACATTGCCACCAACTTTTTTAGCATATTGTTCTAATTTATAAATAAACCATAAAACTTGCGTTGTAGAAAAACCTCTATCAACAAAATCGCCAACCAAAACTAAATGCCCTTTTCCAAAAATCCAATTTAGATGTTTGTCAATTACATTATTCGCGATAAGAAAATCTCTAAAAGTTTTGTATCCACTTTCAATATCAGAAATTGCTATTATTTTTTCATCATCATTATAAATGGCTTTTGGTATTTTAATATCAGTGTTTACTGTAAAACTAAAGACTGTTTTATCTAAATTAAAATAACTTTCTGCATCAATTTTCTGATTAAATTCTTTTCTATCAACAGAAAAACCATCAGTTTTATTTCCTTTGATATAATTAAGACTTAAAACAGAATCATTTTCATAAAAAACATAAGGACCTTCATTGTGCCAATTCATTTTTTCAATATTATCTGCATAATGTACACTACCATTTTCATAAATAAGAATAGATGCTCCAATAGCTAGCAATACAATTAAAGTTGCAAAAATGTGTTTTAAATAACGTAAAACTCTTTTCTTCATAATTTTAGATTTTATTTTTATTTCATCAAAAGTAATTGTAGAAAAAAGGTTGCATAAATTTTTGTGATAAAGGCTGTATGTAGTGTGATGTAAAATCATTATGGTTTAAAAAGAAAGTTTATCACATAAAAAATAACTTATAAACCAGCATAGAAGTAGTTTGTCACATTTTATAATATCTTATAAATATTAAGGTAATTTTGTAGTATGATAGCAACATTAAAAAATAATAATTGGCTTTTAGTTAAAGTAATTGTTTTAGTTACAATAGTAATTCCAGTAGGTTTTATAGCGTATAAATTCATTTCTACAGGACAAGATTCTATTGTAATTTTCGAAGATTTTCCCACTTATTTAAGCATTCTTATAATTCTATATTATGTATTACTTATTTTATTTGGAATAGGTTGGATTGTTTTGCAATTAAAATCTGTGTTAAGTTTAAAAAATGCAAACAGAAAAAATGAATTGTTGCATTTACAAAGTCAAGTAAATCCTCATTTTTTCTTTAATATGCTAAATAATTTATATGGTTTGGTTGATAAAGATTCAGAAAAAGCAAAAGAATTAATTTTGAAACTATCTGATTTAATGAGATATAGTATTTATGAAGGAGAGAAAAAAAGTGTTTCTTTAGAAGAAGAAGTTGCATATCTAAAAAACTATATTGAATTACATAAAATGAGATATCATAAAAGTATAAATATTAAATTTGATGTAGATTTAGGGGATAAGAAGCATCAAATATTACCTTTAATGTTTATTATTTTATTAGAAAACGCTTTTAAACATGGTGTAGAAAATTTAAGAGAAAATGCATTTGTTTCTATTAAATTAAGAGCGACAAAAAATAATATTTCTTTTGAAGTTGAAAACAATTTTGATGCTGAAGAAATTTCTAAAAATAAAGGAATTGGTTTACAAAATTTAAAAAGACGTTTAGAATTGGTGTATCCTAAAAAACATATTCTTACTTTTAAAGAAAAAGAATCTATTTATAAAGCCAAATTAGTTTTAGAATTATGATAAAATATATCATTGTTGATGATGAACATATTGCACACGATATTGTAAAAAATTATTGTGATTTACTAAGCAATTTTAAGTTGATGAAAAATTGTTATGATGCAATTGAAGCCTTAGAATACTTAAATAGCAATGCTGTAGATTTAATTTTTTTGGATATAAATATGCCCAAATTAAAAGGTTTTGATTTTTTAAAGTCATTATCAAATCCACCAAAAATAATTGTTACAACTGCATATAAAGAGTTTGCAATAGAGGGTTTTGAGTTAAATGTTGTAGATTATTTATTAAAGCCATTCAGTTTTAAACGATTTGTAAAAGCAGTACATAAAGTTAATATTAAAACTAAAAATGATGTTTTACCAAGTTCATCAGAAAATAAAAGTGAAACCATTTTTTTAAAGTCTGATAAGAAACAATTTCAAGTAAAATTAGCTACTATTTTGTTTGTTGAAGCGTATGGTAATTATTGTAAAGTAGTTATAGAAAGTGAAACAATAACAGTAAGAGAAAAGATTTCAGAATTTTTAGAGAAACTCTCTAAAGTAGATTTTTTACAAGTGCATAAATCTTTTATAATAGCAAAAAAGCATATCAATATCATAGAAGGAAATAGAATAAAAATAAACTCTTACTTTGTTCCTGTAGGAAAAACGTACAAGGAAAATTTAAATTCTTTATTAAATCAAAAACCCGATTTCAATTAAGAAATCGGGTTTTATCAAAAACTAATCAACCAAACCAGTTATTAAAAATAATTATTTATTGTCTCTTTGACCTCTATGACTTTTTTTACCTCTTTTACTCTCTTTATTCTTCATCATTTTTCTCCCTTTTCCTTTTCTCATTTTAGCCATTTTCTCAAACTTTTCAAATTGATCTTTGTTTAAGATGTTTTTCATTTCACTCTTAAATGCAATTTGATTATCTAATTGTTTGCTTTTCATGGCATAGATTTCGTCTGCAGAAGGTTTTTTGTTTGCCTCTCTATTTTCTTTTCTACTTTCCATAGCTGCTTTTCTTGCTGCTGCTTGTGCACTAATTAAAGGCTTAATTTGATTTTGTTGTTTATCAGATAAATCTAAAGCCAAAGTCATTTTTTTAACGGCTAAATCAGCATATTGTTCAACTGTAAATTTTGGATTTTTATGATCTCTTTTGCCTTTTTTCTGTGCTTGAGCTGTTACTGTAAAAGCGAATACTAAAATTAAAATGCTTGCTATTTTTTTCATGATATAAAATTTTTAATTATTATTAATGTATACTTCTTTGACTTCTAAATTGTAAAAAGGTTTAATTTATATTGCTGATTAACATAGTTTTAACGTTATTTTTTTGAAATAAAAAAAACTCGAATCAATAAATGTATTCGAGTTTTTCAATTTAACTAATCAACCAAAATTAGAAAACTATTTTTACTAATTATCTCTTTTCTTCTTTTTTCCTGGCGCTTTTTCTTTTCTTTCTTTTGCCATTTTTTGAAACTTTTCAAATTGCTCTTTATCTAAAATTTGTGACATTTTAGTATTCATTGCAGTTTCTTTGGTTTCTCTATCTTCTTTCATTTTACTACGTGCTTCTTTGGTTGGTTTGCTTCCAGAATTTTTTAATGCTTCTCTATTTTCAGCTAGCTGTTTTCTGTCTTCCATTTGTGCAATTAAAAGAGGTTCAATTTCTTTTTGTTGTGCATCTGTTAAGCTTAAATCTGTGGTCATTTTTTTCAACATTCTTTCCACTGGATTTTTACCACCTTTTTTTTGAGCTTGTGCAGTAAAAGAAAATGCAATTGTTAAAACCAATACTGTTATTATTTTTTTCATGATATAAATTTTTTATTTTAATGTTTTAAATTGTGCATCTATGACATCAGAAAATAGAAAAGGTTTAAATTTGTAACGTTTTTAACGTCACTTTAACAACAATTACTATGAAAACAAAATTTTGGCTTTTATTATTTTTTCCGCTATTAACTATAGCTCAAGGACAGTCTGTAGATAGTGTAAAGGTAGATTTAAGCAACCCGAATGCAACATTAACAACACACTTATATTTTTTACAGCAAGATTCTTATCAACCTGAAAAATCAGCAAAAACTATTTATGGTTTAGAAGAAACAGATGCTATAAGAAAGGCAATTAAGATTAAGAAAATTTTAGACGGGAAAGGTTTATATGTAGATTTAAAGAAAGTAACAACAAATCCTGCACATATAGATTCTATTGGTTATTCAGCATATTCTAGGTACATTTTGTTTCCTGATAGAATGCCAGATATTTATTTAGAAAAAATTAATAATAATTGGTATTATTCAAGTGAAACAGTTGCTAAAATTGATGCTATTTACAGCAATGTTTTTCCTTGGTATGTAGAAGAATTGCAAGACAGCATTCCTGTGTATGGTCATAAAAAATTTTTAGGAGTAGAGCTTTGGCAGTTTGTAGCTTTATTATTGGTATTTGGTATTGCTTTGCTAATTTTTGCCTTCACTAAAAAAATTGCCTTTTGGATTTTGCAAAGAGTGCAACATCAAATAACAAAAACGAATATTAATTTCGAAGTTAAAATAGTGCTTAAAAAATTGGCACATCCCATAAGTTTATTGATTTCTTTGGCTTTTGTAGATCTTATTTTTCCGTCTTTACAATTTTCTTTAGAAGTTAATGCATGGGTTTTCCTTGCTATTAATATTGCAAGAACTATCTTTTGGATATACGTTTTCTTGAAATTGGTTAAAGTTGTTATGCAGATTTATGGTGAATTTACAGAAAGAACTCATGGAAGACTAGATGATCAATTAGTGCCAATTCTCCATAATTTTTTAACAGGTCTTGTACTTGTAGTTGGTTTTTTTAATGTGCTAAAATTGTTTGGTGTAGATACAACAACTTTAATTGCAGGTGCAACAATTGGTGGTTTGGCAGTTGCTTTGGCATCTCAAGATACTGTAAAAAACTTGATTGGAACCATCATGATTTTTATGGACAAACCTTTTCATATAGATGATTGGATTGAAGCAGGTGAAGTTGTTGGAACTGTAGAAAAAGTTGGTTTTAGGTCTACCAGAGTTAGAGCAGCAGATACTTCAATTTACCAAATTCCAAATAGTAAATTATCGGAAATGGTTGTAAATAACAAAGGTTTGCGCTTGTTTAGACGATACAATACTAATTTAGGAGTTCGTTATGACACACCTCCAGCATTAATTGAAGCGTTTGTAAATGGTGTGAGACAAATTGTTATTGAGCATCCAGAAACACGTTCAGATTCTTATAATGTAGAGTTTACGGGTTTTGGAGATTCAGCTTTATTAATTATGGTAAATGTATATTTTAAGAGTTTGGCTTGGAGTACAGAGCAAACTTCAAAACATAGGTTGCATATGGCTATTATTAAATTGGCTGCAGAATTGGGTGTAGAATTTGCTTTTCCATCTACCACTGTTACTATTGAGCAGTTTCCAGATAAGAGCAATTTATCGCCAAAATATGATACAAGTCAAGCGAAAATTAATGCATCTATCAATAAAGTTCTTACGGAATTTAAGAAAGATACTCCACCAGAAAATACTCCAGAAAACTAATGAAACGTTTTTTAAAATTTATATTTAGACTTCTTTTTCTGTTGATAATTGCCACGATTGTATTTTTCTTTTGGGCTTCATCATCAACATTAAAAGAAACTGAATATGTTTCTTTAACTAAGGTTGATGATCAAATCCAAATTAAAAACGATTCAATTTTTAGTATTGTAACGTACAATATTGGGTATTTGAGTGGCATGACAAATAACAGACCCATTGCAAAGCCAAAATTTTTATTTGATGAAAACTTGCAAAAAGTTTTAGCGGAAACTCAAAAAGTAAATCCAAGTATTATTGCGTTTCAAGAAATAGATTATGATGCAACAAGAAGTTACAACATCAATCAAGAAGAGCAAATTGCCCAATTGGGTTTTCCTTATAGAGCAAGAACTATCAATTGGGATGAACACTATGTGCCTTTTCCTTATTGGCCAATTTCTATGCACTTTGGTAAAGTAGTTTCTGGGCAATCTATCATTAGTAAATATCCTATAAAAGAGCAACAAAGAATTGTTTTACAAAAAGTTGAAGATGCTCCTTTTTATAGAAATGCCTTTTATTTAGAGCGATTAGCGCAAGTTGTAAAAGTGGTTTTAAAGGATCAAGAAATCATGATCATCAATGTTCATTTAGAAGCTTTTGACAAAGCAACAAGAGTGAAACAATTTGATGAGGTTGTAAAACTTTTCAACCAATATAAAGAGCAATACCCAACAATTTTATTGGGCGATTTTAATTCTGAAGCCAATGATACATCAGCAGTTATTCAAAAAATGTTTGCAATGAAAGATGTTGGAAATGCTGCTTTTAATGTTGATAAAATTGAAAATACTTTTGATTCCAAATCACCTTATAAAAGAATCGATTATATTTTTTATACTAAAAATTCTATCGAATATATTTCAGGGAAAGTATTAAATGAATTTGAAGAAGCTTCAGATCATTTACCTGTTTTTATGGAGTTTAAGTTGAGGTAGGTTTTTTTTGGTTTTGTTACTTTCATTATTTATAGTTAGTTACGTTGATAAAAAGTAAGTTTAAGAGAAGAACCAAACCATTTTTGAAATCCTTAGAATTTTCCGAGTAAAAAGATACTATAAATGAACTGTAAAAGTTGTTGTAATTAATTTTTTAAATTACTTTTTCACCTATAATTCCTACTAAAAAACCAATTATTGCTCCTAAAGCTGTTAAATAATTTTTTTCTAATTTACTTTCTGGAACAATATCTTGAATCAGAAGATACAAAATACCACCACTAGCAAATACCATTAAATGTGCTGTTAAATTTGGATAGTCACTTAAAAGAAAATGACCAATTAATGCTCCTCCAATTCCAAATAAACTTAAAAAGAAAAATATTACGAATGTTTTTTTGCTTGTGTATCCACTTTGAATTAAATCTCTAAAGGAATTGAATGCCTCTGGTAAGTTTTGCAATCCTATAAATACAGCTAATAATGTAGCTACTTTTTTATCAGTTGCAAAAACAGCACCTAAAGCTATGGATTCAGGAATAAAATCCATAATCATTGCAAGAAGTGTTGCTACTTTTCCTCCTTTTTTTGCTAGATATTGGTCAATAATCATAAATAAAATAGCACCTAAAAGAAATGAAAAAGCTAAAGGTAGTAAACTCAATTCTTCCATTCCTTTTGGAATAAGAACTAATGCCAAAGCAGATAAAATTATACCAGCACCAAATGACATCATTGTATGAGTTATTTCATATTTTATTGGACTTTTTTTAATATGATGATTAAAATAATAAGCTAAAATTCCACCAAGCAATACTGTGATTCCTGCAAAACCAGAATATAAAATAAGTTCTTTCATTTATTCTTTCTAATTAGGTTAGTTTTTAAATTACTAACAACTTTATTCTAATAAAATCGTTTAGATCAAAAATAACTAAGTTAGCATTTTCTACATTTAGAAACAAACCAAAAAATTACCCATTCTTAGCTTCCTTCAAAATTTCGTCAACAGCAGCAGCGTATTTTTTAGGATTTTGTGCTTTTTTAATTTTTTTATAGGTTTTCTGAGGATTTGAAAAACTTTGAGAAAAGTATTCCCAAAAACCAAGCATTTTCATTTTTATAGGAGTTGGCCCAGAAAGTGCTGCGTCATATTCTGTGTAAATACGTTCATGAAATTCTTGAAAAATATCAAATCTATTTTGTGGATATTCAGTGGTGTCATTTTTTATCATACTTGGTAAAAAAGGATCTGCAATTAAGCCTCTACCAATCATCCAATGGTCTATGGTTGTAAAACGTTTTTGTAGTTTTTTAAAAGCAGCAACAGAAGTAATATCACCATTATAATACATTTTGTGGTTACTGTTGTCTAAACATTTCTGAAAAGCTTCCAAATTGGTTCCACCTTTGTATAATTGCTTTCCTATTCTTGCATGAATGGCAATGTTTTTTAAAGGATAGGTATCTAAAATGGGTAAAACATCTAAAATTTCTTCTGGTGTTTCATAACCCATTCTCATTTTCATAGAAACCAAAATATCAGATTCATTATGAATTTTATGCAGAATACTATTAATTTTTTCAGCATCGCTAATCAAGCCAGAACCCATTCCTCTTTTGGTAACCATTGGGTAAGGACATCCTAAATTCCAGTTTAATTCTTTATAGCCTAATTCTCTTACGTATTTTGCAACGAACAAAAACTCATCAACATCATTGGTAATAATTTGAGGAATTACAGTTAAAGTGCTGTTGTTTTCTGGTAAGATATCTTTTTGATAAGAATTTTTAATCACCAATTTTCCATTCAATCGAATATAAGGCGAATAAAAAGTGTCTATTCCACCAAAAAAATGATGAAATGCATTTCTAAATTTATAATCTGTAAATCCTTGAAGTGGAGAAGATAAAAGTGTCTGATTCATAAAAAATAATATGCTGCAAATATAGACTACTTTTTAAAGTGATTTGAAAACAAATTGATGAGTTTAACTTTAAGTAGTTTTGAAAACTTTATTCAATTTTATAATATTTTTAAAAGTAAAAACCACACCTTTTGGTGTGGTTTTAAAATAATAGTATAATAAAATTTAGATTTATTTAGGATCTAAAATCATATCAATTCTGTCTACAACGTCTTGTAAATGGTAACGTCTTAAAGTGTTTCCACTATTAGAAGCATTTTTTGCATCTCTTTGAATACGCTTTAATTCACCTCTTGCTATCGATTTAATGTCAGATTGGTTGGCACTTACAGAACCTAATTCTCCACGACCTCTAGCATCATCAGCATCGTTTAATAAAAATCCTAAACGCTCTACGTGTGCTTTTTGTAAATTTCTTCTGTACGTATCAATAGATTTTCCATTGTATAATTCAGACCAAACTCCTTGGCGTAAATCAGAAAATAAGCTGATAACACTATAGGCATCATTTCCATTTAATGTTTCATTTTCAATCATTCTACCCATTCTGTCTACACTTAAAGCAGAATTCAGGATACGAGTTTGCATACTTCTAATTCTTTCAATAGCACCTGTAAATTCAGTTTTGCCAAAAATGCTTTTATCTAACATCCAAGTTGGAGTTTCAAAAAGTTGTTCATTTAAAAACTTTACAGCCTCTTTTTGATGATCTTTAGCAACATGTGTGTATACATTACCTTCTTGGTCAGATGTTTTATAGTATTCATAAATACCACCAATATTACCAGCAACATGTCCCATATATCTATTAAACTGACCTAATAATTGGTCATACATTGTAGATAATTCGTCATAGTTTTGCCCTTTTTCAGAAGTCCATTTTTCTAAGTTTGGTAAAATTCTTTTTAAGTTTTTAATACCATACATAGAAGCTTTCATGGCATTATCACCTAAATCTTCAGTTTGAGAACTTGGATCTATAACACCTCTTTGTTGACGTCCAAAACGATACATTGGGTCTCCAGCATGTTTCATAATCCAAGCGTCTAAAGTAGCTTTTTCTTCTTTAGCAGTTTTGTTTAAGATTGGTCTATATCCCCAAGCAATTGAATATTTATCATAAACACCAATGTTTGGCATTAAAGCAACGCCTTTATCTTCTGGTTGCGCTATATAGTTAAAACGAGCATAATCCATAATTGAAGGAGCTGTACCATATTTATCTGTAAATTTAGATGAACGTAAAGAGTCTACAGGATATGCTACAGAACTACCCATGTTATGAGGTAAACCTAAAGTATGACCTACTTCATGAGAAGATACAAATTGTATTAAACGTCCCATAACTTCTGTTTTAAAGTTATTTCCTCTTGCATCTTCGTTAATAGCTGCTGTTTGTATAAAAAACCAGTTGTGTAATAATGTCATTACATTGTGATACCAGTTAATATCTGATTCTAAAATTTCTCCAGATCTAGGGTCACTTACGTGAGGTCCGTTTGCATTTGGAATTGGAGAAGCTAAATATCTTACCACAGAATAACGCACATCTTCTGGACTCCAGTCTGGATCTTCCTCTTTAGATGGAGGGTCTTTTGCGATAATTGCATTTTTAAAACCTGCTGCTTCAAAAGCCACTTGCCAGTCATTAATACCTTGTTTTATGAAAGGAACCCATTCTTTTGGAGTTGCTCTATCTACATAATAAACAATTTGTTTTTTAGGTTCAACCAATTCACCTCTGTTAAACTTTTCTACATCTTCATCTTTTACTTCTAAACGCCATCTGTCTAAATAACGAACAGTTTTACTTCTCTGGTCTACTAAACCATAATCAGTTTGTCCTCTTGCAAACCAACCAACTCTTTCATCAAAATATCTACGTTTCATAGGTACTTTAGGTAGTAAAACCATAGAATTACTCATCTCTAAAGTAATAGAGCCTAAGGCACTATTTGAAGGTGGTTTATTTGCAAAATATGTTTTTACGTGTCTAATTTCAATATTTTCAGGATAGCTACTTACTCTATCAATGTAAGAACGATCTTTATCCATTCTAGTTGCTTGATACGCTTTCCTGTAAAAATCAGGAAAACCTAATGGCTTTACATCCGAAGAAAATAATTCTGTAGCATCAATTACAGTTGCTGTAGAATCTTTGCTAAATGCTTTTATAGGAAATGAAAATAAAATTGGCTCTAAGTTAGAGTTTACAACAGCTTCATGCACTGGTAAAATTGTATCTGCAACTACGTCATGAGATACGATTCTTAATAAGATTTGTTTGTTTTTCTTTTCCCAACGTAAAACTTGTGTGTTGGTTTTTCCACCACCAAAACCAATTCCGCTAGCGGTTTTAGCAATTCTGGTAACCATTAACATTTCTCTTTTTAAAAGAGAGTCTGGTATTTCAAATAAATAAGTGTCTGCTTTTTGATGAACTTTAAATAAACCTTCATCAGTTGTGTGTTCTTTTGTAACTACCTTGCTGTAAGGTTCAATACCATCTTTTGATTTTGGTTTTGGGGCCACTTTTTTTGGCTCTTCTTTCTTTTTTTTCTTCCAAAATTGTGCTTCAGCATTTGCTGAATAACCAAAAACAAATGCAACTAAAAGTAGTCGCGAAAATATTTTTTTTGTCATAATTAAATTTGATTTGAATTAGTTTTCGAAATTACGCAAACAATAAATAAAGGATTCTTAAATAAATGTTAAAGAGAAGTGGTTAAATTTAAAAGAAAAAACCTCCAAAAAATTAATTTTGAAGGTTTTAATATCGTTTTAAAAATTACTTATTTATAATTTGAAAGCCTTTTTTATGGTATCAACATAATCTAATTTTTCCCAAGTAAAAGTTTCTACTTCTTCAGAAACAGTTTCACCCATAGGATTTGAAAAAGTTACTGTTTTTACTTCTGGTGTTCTTCCCATATGTCCATAGGCAGCAGTTTCTGAGTAAATTGGTGTTCTTAATTTTAATCTTTTTTCGATAAAATAAGGACGCATATCAAAAATAGTTTCTACTATTTTACTAATTTCTCCATCAGTTTTGTTGATGGTTGCAGTTCCATAAGTTTCTACATTTATACTTGTTGGTTTGGCAACACCAATAGCATAAGAAACTTGGACTAAAACTTCTTTACATAAACCAGCAGCCACTAAATTCTTAGCAATATGTCTTGTTGCATATGCTCCAGATCTGTCTACCTTACTTGGATCTTTTCCTGAAAATGCACCTCCTCCATGAGCACCTTTTCCTCCATATGTATCCACTATAATTTTACGACCAGTTAAACCAGTATCTCCATGAGGACCACCAATTACAAAAACACCTGTTGGGTTTATATGATATGTAATATTATCTGTAAATAATTTTTGAAGATTTTCAGGTAATTTTGCAATAACTCTTGGAATTAAAATTGATTTTATATCAGCATTAATTTTTGCCAACATTTTATCTTCTGCAATCTTTTTATCTTCTTTACTTTCTGATGAAGGTTTTACAAAATCATCATGTTGTGTAGAGATTACAATGGCATCAATTCTTTGAGGAATATTATCATCTGAATACTCAATAGTAACCTGGCTTTTTGCATCAGGTCTTAAATAATCGATTTCTTTATTTTCTCTTCTTAAAATTGCTAATTCAATTAACAATCTGTGAGACAATTCTAATGCCAAAGGCATATAGTTTTCAGTTTCATCAGTTGCATAACCAAACATCATTCCTTGATCTCCTGCTCCTTGTTCTTCAGGATTTGTTCTATCAACTCCTTGATTTATATCTGGTGATTGTTCATGGATTGCAGATAAAATTCCACAAGAATTTCCATCAAACATATAAGCGCTTTTTGTGTAGCCAATTTTATTGATTACTTCTCTAGCAATTTGCTGAACATCTAAATACGTATCAGATTTTACTTCACCAGCCAAAATAACTTGACCTGTAGTTACCAGCGTTTCGCAAGCAACTTTACTGTTTTTATCAAAAGCTAAAAAATTATCAATTAAAGCATCAGAAATTTGATCTGCAACTTTATCTGGGTGTCCTTCAGAAACACTTTCTGAAGTAAATAAATATGACATAACTATCTTGTTTTAAGTTTTTTAGGTAAAAATAAAAAGATTGCGAGGTAACTAAAAGAAGTATGGAATTATACTGCTTTAGCTTTTGTTTTGTTAAAGTTGTTGTAGTGAAAAACAATTCAACAAGAGGTTGCAATCAGTTCAAATTTTCCTCTTAATTATTTTGCAAAGTTACAGTTTAAAACCATACTTAAATCAATTTTGGGTATAATTTTTTATGATAGCATCATCGATAAACTAATTTTAGAAGATAACAACGAATGATTTTATAGAATGATGAATTGAAACCTGTAAACTTTACGAAATCTATATAAAAATAAAATAAAGTGCTTTTTATTTGGATATTAAACTTTTCTGTTGCAATATTTGTACTTACAAAGTTCAATAACTTATTGAAATGTTATCAAGAAAGGTGGAGGGATTAGACCCTTTGAAACCTTAGCAACCCTTTGCAATGCTGAACTCAATTCAGAATTTTAAAGAAGGTGCTAAATTCTACCCAAAGTACTGAATTTATTTCAGTATCTCACAAAAGAGATTGGATAGATAACAAAAAAAGAATGTTTCACTTCTGAAATGTTTGATTTTTCTTAATAACATTTTTCTAGTAAATACATCAACAGAAATTGATGTTTTGACTTTTGGTTTAATCATTTATTAACTCAAAAAAACAGAAAAATGAGTACATTAAAATTAGCAACAAACGCATTGCATGCAGGGCATGATGTAAAAGCAAATGGAGGAACAAGAGCAGTTCCTATTTATCAATCTACAGCGTATGTTTTTAACAATTCAGAACACGCAGCAAATTTATTTTCTTTAAAAGAACTAGGGTTTATTTACACACGTTTAAACAACCCAACAAATCAAATTTTGCAAGATCGTTTAGCAGCTGTAGAAGGTGGAATTGGAGCCGTAGTTTTTGCTTCTGGAACTGCAGCAATTGCTACAGGTTTTTTAACGCTTTTAAAAACTGGAGATCATATTGTTGCTTCTAGCAGTTTGTATGGAGGAACGTATAATTTGTTAAGTGTTACTTTACCAAGATTCGGAATTACAACAACTTTTGTAGATGCTTCTGATCCAGAAAATTTTGGAAAAGCAGTGCAAGAAAATACTAGAGCAATCTTTATTGAATCTTTAGGAAATCCTAAATTAGATGTTTTAGATTTAGAAGCAATTTCTGCACAAGCTAAAAAAGCAGAAGTGCCTTTTATTGTAGACAATACTGTTGCAACTCCAGCTTTATTAAATCCTATAAAACATGGTGCAGATTTAGTAATTCACTCCTTAACAAAATACATTAGTGGGCAAGGAACTTCTTTAGGAGGTGCAATCATTGATGCAGGAACTTTTAATTGGGCAAATGGAAAATTCCCAGAATTTACAGAACCTTCTGCAGGATATCATGGTTTAAAATACTATGAAACTTTAGGTGCAGCATCTTTTATTTTTAAGTTGATATTAGAAGGTTTACGTGATTTTGGTGGTGCTTTAAGTCCTACAAACGCGTTTAATATTATTCAAGGTTTAGAAACTTTGCCTGTTAGAATTAAACAACATTCTAAAAATGCATTAGCTTTAGCAAAATGGTTGGAAGAGCAAGATGAGGTTGCTTGGGTAAATTATCCTGGTTTAGAAAGTAGTAAATACAAGAAATTATCAGATAAATATTTACCAAAAGGACAAAGTGGAATTGTAACTTTTGGACCTAAAAAAGGTTTTGAAGCTGCAAAAGTAATTGCAGATACTACAAAACTATTTTCTTTATTGGCAAATATTGGAGATACAAAATCGTTAATTATTCATCCAGCAAGTACAACACATCAACAATTAGATGAAGCACAACAAGCAAGTGCAGGTGTTAGTCAAGATTTAATCAGATTGTCTGTTGGTATTGAAGATTTAGACGATTTAAAAGCAGATTTAAAAGAGGCTTTTTCTAAAATATAAATAAACATAAAGGATGTCTCCTTGAGCGCAGTCGAAAGGTCTTTTTGACTTTCGAGTAAATAAGTTCTCGACTGCGCTCGAACAGACAAAAAATAACACAATATTTGGAAAATCAACTACAACATATCACTATAAATAATTTCACTACAGAAAGTGGAACTCATTTTAAGAACCTGCAATTAAGTTATCAATTGTTTGGACAAAAATTGGGGGCTGCTCCTGTTATTTTAGTAAATCACGCACTTACAGGAAATAGCGATGTTGCTGGTGAAAATGGTTGGTGGAAAGATATTATTGGTGTTGATAAAACAATCGATACAAATGTATATACAATTCTATCTTTTAATATTCCAGGAAATGGTTTTGATGGTTTTTTGATTGAGGATTACAAAAGTTTTATTGCTAGAGATGTTGCCAACATATTTTTAATCGGATTAAAACAATTAGAAATCGATAAGCTTTTTGCTCTAATAGGAGGTTCTTTAGGTGGAGGAATTGCTTGGGAAATGATGGTTTTAAAAAACAAACTTACCCAACACTTTTTACCAATTGCCACAGATTGGAAATCTACAGATTGGCTAATTGCAAATTGTCAAATTCAAGAGCAATTTTTAATAAATTCTAGCAATCCTGTTCATGATGCAAGAATGCATGCCATGTTGTGTTACAGAACTCCAGCTTCTTTTAAAGAACGTTTTCATCGCTCTAAAAAAGAAAATTCAACTGTTTTTAATGTTGAAAGTTGGTTGTTACACCATGGAAAAAAATTGCAAGAACGTTATCAATTATCGTCTTATAAGTTGATGAATCAGTTACTTAGGTCTATTGATGTGACTAATAATGATGAACTAAAAATTGATATTTTAGACAAAATTGAAGCGGATATTCACATTGTTGGTGTGGATTCTGATTTGTTTTTTACTGCTGAAGAAAATAAGCAAACACACAAAAAGTTAGCATTAACAAAAGCAAATGTTACCTATAATGAAATTAATTCGGTGCATGGTCATGATGCTTTTCTAATTGAATATGACCAATTACAAACCATTATTGAACCTATTTTCAATAAAGATTATAGAAAGAAAAAGATGAAAGTTGTAAAATTTGGAGGTAAATCTTTAGCCAATGGAAAAGGGTTAGAGAATGCTATTGAAATTATAAAAAATAAACATCAAAATAAAGAAAAATTTACGATTGTGGTTTCTGCAAGAGGCAATTCCACAAACGATTTGGAAGCTATTTTAAAGAAAGCAGCTGCTAAGAAAGAATACAAAACTAAGTTCGAAAAATTTAAGAATTATCAACAAGAACCAAATAAAAATGTTGATTTTTCCGATGAGTTTTCAAAACTATCTACCATTTTCGAAGGTGTTTCTTTATTAGGCGATTATAGCCAGAAAATTAAAGATGAGGTTTTAGCACAAGGTGAAATTTTATCAGCAAAATTAGTAGCGAGTTTGTTAGAGGAAGAGGGTATTTCTGCAAATGTAACAGATGCTAGGAATTTAATTATTACTGATGAAAGCTTTGGAAATGCACAGCCAATTATTCCGATTTCTAAAGAAAATACAATCAAATATTTTAAAGAAAATAATGATAAAATTCATATTGTAACAGGGTTTATATCCTCAAATAAAAAAGGAGAAACCACAACTTTAGGTAGAAATGGCAGTAATTATACAGCAGCTTTATTAGCTAATTTTTTAGATGCTGATGAGTTGCAAAACTACACACATGTTAGTGGAATTTTTACAGCAAATCCTGATTTGGTGGCTGATGCAAAAAAAATAGAGCAATTATCCTTTTCTGAAGCGAATGAATTGGCAAATTTTGGAACGACAATTTTGCATGCAAAAACCATTATTCCTTTATTAGAGAAAAACATCAATCTTCGAATTTTAAATACGTTTAATAAAGAGGATAAAGGCACTTTAATCACAGCAGAATCATCAACAAAAGGTATAAAATCTATTTCTACGATTGATAATGTTGCTTTGTTAAATTTTGAAGGTCGAGGTTTGTTAGGCAAAGTTGGTGTTGATGCCAGAATTTTTAAAGCATTAAGTGATAAAAATATAAGTGTAAGTATTATTTCTCAAGGTTCTTCAGAAAGAGGAATTGGGTTGATCATTGAAGCTGAAAGAGCGCAAGAAGCTATTTATGCTTTGGAAAAAGAGTTCGAAAATGATTTTTATGCACAAGATGTAAATCATATTTCTATTGTAAATAATGTTGCAGTAATATCCATCATTGGGCAAGATTTAAGCGAATTTCATCATCCTTATAATGCCTTGATCAAAAACCAAATTGTTCCACTTTTATTCAATAATACAGTTACAGGTAAAAATGTAAGTTTGGTGGTTAAAAAGACAGAACTTAACAAAGCCGTAAATGTAATTCATGGACAAGTTTTTGGAGTTACTAAAAAAATAAATATCGCTATTTTTGGGAAAGGTTTAGTTGGCGCAACTTTAATTGACCAAATTATAGAAAATACACAATCGGTTTTAGAGCGAAGAAAAATTCAATTGAATGTTTTTGCTGTAGCGAATTCTAAAAAAGTTTTGCTTAATAAAAACGGAGTTTGTAAAAATTGGCAAGAAAATTTATCGAATAAAGGTAATGAGAATATTGCTGTTGAAGATATTATTGCGTTTGCAAAAGAACATCATTTTGAAAATTTAATTGCTGTTGATAATACAGCAAGCGTTAATTTTGTAAGCAATTATATTCCATTAATTGAAGCAGGTTTCGATTTGGTTTCTTGTAACAAAATAGCAAATACTTTATCTTTTGATTTTTATAAGGAAGTAAGAGCAAAGTTAAAAGAATATAAAAAACAATATTTATACGAAACCAATGTTGGTGCAGGTTTACCTTTAATTGATACCATCAGGTTATTGCACGAATCAGGAGAAAATATCACTAAAATTAGAGGTGTTTTTTCAGGAAGTTTAAGTTATTTATTTAATACTTTTTCTTCGGATGAAGTTTCTTTTTCATCAACCTTAAAAGAAGCAATTGATAAAGGTTTTACTGAGCCAGATCCAAGAGAAGATTTAGGTGGAAATGATGTTGCCAGAAAATTGTTAATTTTAGCAAGAGAATTAGAATTAGAAAACGAATTTGATGAAGTTAAAATTCAGAATTTAATTCCAGAGAATTTAAGAGCAGGTTCTGCAACCGATTTTCTAGGAAATTTAGAATTATTGAATGAGGAATATCAAAAATTAAAAGAAAATCAAAAGCCAAATCATGTTTTACGTTATATTGGCGAATTAAGTGGAGATTTATCTCAAGAAAAAGGAAATTTAGAAGTAAAATTAGTATCAACTACTACAAATACACCTTTGGGTTCTTTAAAAGGTTCTGATGCAATTTTTGAAATTTATACAGAATCTTATGGAGAGCAACCTATTGTAATTCAAGGAGCAGGAGCAGGAGCAAGTGTAACTGCAAGAGGCGTTTTTGGTGATATTTTAAGATTGGCAAAACATAATAATTAGTATAGTTGGCAGTAATTCAGTCAGCTAGAAAACTTTAAAGACTAAAATAAATAATTAGGCGTTTTTCTGCAAGGTTTCCAAAACTTCCTGCAAGGTTTTCAAAACCTTGTAGGTATTTTAAGCTTTATTAAAAAAGGTTTATAGTTATTTAATTTTTATTAAAATCAAAAATACCTACAAGGTCAATAAAAAAGACCTTGTAGGAAAAATAAAGAAAATGAAGAAACATTTCGAAACAGAAGCGATTAGAACACAAACAGAAAGAAGTCAATTTTCTGAACATTCTACACCTTTATATTTAACATCTAGTTTTGTTTTTGATGATGCTGAAGAAATGAGAGCATCTTTTGCAGAGGAAAAACAACGCAATTTATACAGCAGATTTACAAATCCAAATACCACAGAATTTGTAGATAAAATTGTACAAATGGAAGGAGCAGAAGCTGGTTACGCTTTTGCAACAGGAATGTCTGCCATTTTTACAACATTTGCAGCTCTGCTAAATGCAGGCGATCATGTAGTTTCTTGTAGATCGGTTTTTGGTTCTACACACTCTATGTTCACCAAATTTTTACCAAAATGGAATATTGAAACTTCTTATTTTAAGGTGGATGAAGTTGATTTGGTAGAAAGTTTAATTAAAGAAAACACTAAAATTCTTTACATAGAAACACCTACAAATCCTGCAGTAGATATTTTAGATTTAGAATTGATTGGTAAAATTGCCAAAAAACACAATTTAATATTTATTGTAGATAATTGTTTTGCAACACCTTATGTGCAACAGCCAATTAAATTTGGTGCAGATTTGGTCATCCATTCTGCTACCAAATTAATTGATGGTCAAGGAAGAGTTTTAGGTGGAGTTACAGTTGGGAAAGCAGATTTAATGAGAGAAATCTATTTATTTGCAAGAAATACTGGGCCAGCAATGTCTCCTTTTAATGCTTGGGTTTTATCTAAAAGTTTAGAAACTTTATCAGTTAGGGTAGAAAAACATGCAAAAAATGCTAAAAAATTAGCTAAATTTCTAGAAAAAAGCGACTATGTAAAAATGGTAAAATATCCGTTTTTAAAATCGCATCCTCAATATAAAGTTGCAAAAAAGCAAATGAAATTAGGAGGAAATATCGTTGCTTTTGAAATTAAAGGCGGTTTAGAAGCAGGTAGAAAGTTTTTAGACAGTATAAAAATGTGTTCTCTATCAGCAAATTTAGGCGATACAAGAACCATTGTTACACATCCATCTTCTACAACTCATGGGCGTTTATCTGAAGAAGATCGATTGGAAGTAGGTATCACAAATGGCTTGGTTAGAATTTCTGTAGGATTAGAAAATATTACTGATATTATTGAAGATATTAAGCAAGCTTTAGAAAAATAATATTTTCATCATTTTATTATTTCATCAAAAAAAGCATTTTAAGATTTATAAACATAAAATAACAAGTTGATATTAAAAAGATAACGAATTGGTTAACCAATTCGTTATCTTTACTTTTAAATACTATTAAACTGTGATTTTTATGAAAATTAGTTTCAAAATTATATTTTTTTGTCTTTTAATATTTTCTTTCGTTTTTTGTTCTAAGGATGCTCTTTCTGAAGAAACTGAAGAGATAATTGAGAATACCTCACAACTTTCGCCAGCTAAAAATTTCGATTTAACGACTTGGAATATTAGTATTCCAGAAAATAATGGGAGTGGAGTTGCCACAACAATTTCTGTTTTATCATTGAATAAAGATTATCAAAATGAAAACTATTTTTACACAGCTGAAGATAGTGGAATGGTCTTTAAATGTTTTGTAGATGGTTTTAAAACATCCACAAATACAAGCTATACTAGAACCGAATTAAGAGAAATGTTAAGAGGTTATGTTACAGGAATTCCTACACAAGGCGTCAATAAAAACAATTGGGTTTTTGGTGCTGCACCTAGTTCAGATAAAAATGCTGCAGCTGGTTTTGATGGTGAAATGAATGCAACTTTAGCAGTAAATTACGTAACAACTACAGGAAATTCTAGTCAAGTTGGGAGAGTAATTGTAGGTCAAATTCATGCAAATGACGATGAACCTATAAGACTATATTACAGAAAATTACCTAACAATGAATTGGGTTCAATTTATTTTGCTCACGAACCAAGAGATGGTTTTGGTAATGAACAATGGGTTGATATGATTGGCTCTAGAAGTAGTTCTGCAACAAATCCAACAGATGGAATTGCTTTAAATGAAAAGTTTTCTTACAAAATTAAAACAGTAAATAACTTGTTGACAGTTACCATTTCTAGATCAGGAAAAACCGACGTTACAAAAACTGTAGATATGAGCAATAGTGGTTATGATGTTGGTGGGCAATACATGTATTTTAAAGCAGGCGTTTATAATCAAAATAATACAGGAAATGCAGATGATTATGTACAAGCAACGTTTTATAAATTAGAAAAAAGTCATACAGTCAATTAAAATTAAGGGAATTTGATTACTTTAGTTGCATGTTATCAAAGAAAACAAAATACGGAATAAAAGCACTTACTTTTTTAGCAAAACAGGAATGTAAAACGCCTGTTGCTATTGCTACTATTTCTAAAAGTGAAAATATTTCACTAAAATTTTTAGAAAGTATTTTGTTAACACTTCGTAAAAATGGCTTGTTAGGTTCTAAAAAAGGTAAAGGTGGAGGTTATTATTTATTAAAACCTTCTGATGAAATAGAAATGACAACGATTATGCGAATTTTAGAAGGACCAATTTCTATGGTGCCTTGTGTAAGCTTAAATTTTTATGAAAAATGTGATGATTGTCCAGATGAAAATGCTTGTGCAGTTCATAAATTAATGATGCAAGTTAGAGACAGTTCTCTGCAGATTTTTAGAAACACAACATTGGCAGATTTGTGTAAATAGTAGGTTTTTATAGTTGATAAAATTTAGAGCATTTTTCATGAAAAAAATTGGATTACTTTTTTTATTATTTTTTACAATTCCACATTTTTCTCAAGAAAATAAGAAAGAAAATCCTAAAACTAAATTCACTAATTTTTTAGCAAATTCCTATTACAGTCTAAATTTTGGAGGTATTTTTTATCCTTTCTCTAATGATCATTTAATTGATGGTTTTGCAACTGAAACCTTCAGTAAAAACCGATTTTCTGGCAGATTACTTTTAGGACATAAAATAAACGAAGATTTATCTGTTCAATTTGGAACGATGAGACCCGCTTCTTGGTTTAAATATGACAATGTAAATAACACTGGTTATGAAAGAAGTGTGTGGATAAATGCTTGGTCTTTATCACTTAAAAAAGATTTTAAAATCAATAATAAATTTAATTTGTTTGCAGAAGCTGGTATCGCAAACGTAACTAGATTTGGTTTTTCAATTAATGATCAAGTTATTTATGATGATGCTCATTTTGCAAGTTTACTCTATGGTTTTGGTCTCCAATATCGATTATCAGACAAATGGCGATTGTCGGCAAATGGAACATTTCTACCTAAATCAACCAAAAATAATCAGCCCTCAATTTCACAAGCAACCCTAGGGTTTGAATATCATTTGCAACAAGTAGATGATAAAACAGCAGCTGAATACGCAAAAAACGAATATTTTTTTCCAAAGAATATTTTTCAAGTAAGTTATGGAACAGGAGAAATTGGTTTTGGATTCAATCAATTTTTTGGAATGAGTTTGCCAGTTGGTAATTTTGATAGTTTTGGAGTGCCGATTTTTTGGGTTGGAGAAGTAAAAGCACAACATGCTTTGTCTTTAACATATCAACGTTTAATTTACAGATCAGAAAAGATTTTTTCTTTAGATTGGGGAGCAAGTGCAACCTATTTTCAATCAAGAGAGGGTACAGATGTTTTTGCTTTTTCGATTTTTCCAGTTTTACGTTTCTATTTGTGGCGAAAACCAACCTTTGATTTTTATGCAAATTACTCCATCATTGGTCCTGCTTATATTACAAAAAGTGATATTGACAACTCTAAAACTGGCCCAAATATAACCTATCAAGATACGATGGGTTTTGGGGTATTCTTTGGAGAAAAAAGAGAATATAACTTCGAGTTGAGAATTATGCATTATTCGAATGGAAATATTTTTACTAGAAATGCGGGTGTTGCAATTCCACTTCAATTTACAATCGGAAAGACTTTTTAAAGCTCCTTTTATCTTTTTTTACCAAAATTATCGTAAAATATATTCTTTAACTACAACCTTTTAGTATTTCGATATCCTCAAATAATCTAACTTATTTTTATTAATCTACTAAAACGATAGGGTTTGTATTTATTTTAAGAATTATAGAGTAATTTTTTAAAATAAAAGGTATATGTTTGCATACCCTACTAAATAAATAGGGTAATAATATTTATACAATATTATGATTGCAGATCAAATGATTTTTAGTAAAAAAATAGCAAAACAAAGTTTTGAGGAAGATTTATCTTCAGAGAAACCAATAAGGAGCATTGTAAAAGCATTAAGCTGGAGAATTGTAGGAACGTTAGATACGCTAGTGGTTTCCTATTTTGTAACAGGTAAAATAGTTTTAGCAGCATCCATTGCTACTGTAGATTTTTTAACGAAACTAGTTTTATACTTTTTTCATGAAAGAATTTGGAACAAAATAAAATGGGGTAAATAATGAGTTTAGACTTAGATAAAGTTAATAAAGAATTACAAGATAAAAGTCCAGAAGAAATTATTTCTTGGGCAATTTCTTATGCAAAAAATCCAATTATTACTACCAATTTTCGTCCTTATGAAGTAGCAATTTTAAATGCTGTTACAGAGGTGCAAAAAGACATTAAAGTAATTTGGTGCGATACTGGTTACAATACAATTCAGACGTATAAACACGCAGAAGAAATTATTGAAAAACTGAATTTAAACATTCAGTTATACGTTCCTAAACAGACAGTTGCACACAGAAATGTAGTTTTAGGAGTTCCTTCAGTTGATGATGAAAAACACACACTTTTTACAGAGCAAGTAAAACTAGAACCTTTTAAAAGAGCAATGCAAGAACACAAACCAGATGTTTGGTTTACAAATTTAAGAAAAGGGCAAACTGCTTTTAGAAATAGTATAGATGTGGTTTCTGTTAGTAAAGACGGAATTATAAAAGTAAGTCCTTTTTACAATAGTTCAGATGAAGATTTAGATACTTATTTAGAAGAAAAAGGCTTGCCAAACGAATTCAAATATTTCGATCCAACAAAGGTGGAAAGCAACAGAGAATGTGGTTTGCATATATAAAAGACATGATAATGAATCAAAATACAATACAAGTAGATGCTTTAGAAAGCGAAGCCATTTATATTTTTAGAGAAGTTGTAGCGCAATTTGAAAAACCTGTGTTGCTTTTTTCTGGTGGAAAAGACAGCATCACTTTAGTGCGTTTGGCGCAAAAAGCATTTTATCCTGCAAAAATTCCTTTTCCTTTAATGCATATAGATACTGGGCATAATTTTCCTGAAACGATAGCTTTTAGAGACAAGCTAACCAAAGAATTAGGTGTTGAATTAATTGTAAGAAACGTTCAAGATAATATAGATTCTGGTAGAGTAAAAGAAGAAACTGGTAGATATGCAAGTAGAAATATGTTGCAAACAGAAACCTTATTAGATGCTATTGAAGAGTTTGGTTTTGATGCTTGTATTGGTGGAGCAAGAAGAGATGAAGAAAAAGCAAGAGCCAAAGAACGTATTTTTTCTGTAAGAGACGATTTTGGTCAGTGGGATGAAAAAAACCAACGTCCAGAAGTTTTCGATATGTTAAATGGACGTATAGATTTAGGTCAAAATGTACGTGTTTTTCCAATTTCTAATTGGACAGAATTAGACGTTTGGTCCTACATAGAAAAAGAAAAGATCGAAATTCCATCCATTTATTTTGCCCATAAAAGGAAAATATTTGTGAGAGATAATATGATTTGGTCTGCAGATGATTCAGTTGTTTTTAGAGATAAAGAAGAAGAGGTCTTAGAAAAAATGGTTCGTTTTAGAACTGTGGGCGATATGAGTTGTACAGCAGCAGTTTTGTCTGACGCTATAGATATTACAAAAGTCGTCGAAGAAATTAGAGATTCTTCAATTTCAGAAAGAGGGGCAAGAATCGATGACAAACGTTCTGAAGCAGCAATGGAAAAACGAAAACAACAAGGATATTTCTAAACTTTTTTAGGTTTAATACTGAACTTGATTCAGTATCTCAGTGAAAATTATTTGGGCGTTTTAACGGGCTTTCCACTATATCTTTTTTTGAGAAAAACAAAAAAAGGATGTCGTTTCAATCCCTAACGCAACTATTAAAAAGTGATTTGCAAGTTTCAAAAACTTTTAAATATCAATAAAAAAAATACAAATCAAGCGAATAGCTAAAAGCAAAACGCTAAGAGCATAAAAGAAATGAATGTACTAAAAATAGCAACAGCAGGAAGTGTAGATGATGGAAAAAGTACTTTAATTGGTCGTTTGTTATATGATACAAAATCGTTAACAGATGATAAATTAGAAGCCATTGAAGAAAAAAGTAGACAACGTGGTTTTGACTATTTAGATTTTTCTTTAGCAACAGATGGTTTGGTTGCAGAACGTGAACAAGGAATTACTATAGATGTTGCACATATTTATTTTTCAACCAGAAAAAAGAGTTTCATTATTGCAGATACTCCAGGTCATATAGAATATACTAGGAATATGGTTACTGGTGCATCAACAGCACAAGCTTCTATTGTTTTAATCGATGCTAGAAATGGGGTTGTAGAACAAACTTATCGTCATTTTTTTATCAATAATTTATTACGAATAAAAGATGTTGTAATCGCCATTAATAAAATGGATTTAGTTGATTTTTCGGAAGAAAAATATAACATCATTAAAGGTGAAATAGAATATTTGGCAAGCAAAAGTGAGTATAAAAACCAGAATTTAACTTTTATTCCATTGTCTGCTTTACAAGGAGATAATATAGTTTCAAAATCTGAAAACACACCTTGGTACAAAGGCGAAACGTTGTTACATCATTTAGAAAATTTAGATGCAGAAGACATAAGTGATGCTTCTCAAGTTCGTTTTCCTGTGCAAACTGTTATCAGACCAAAAACAGAAGAATTTCATGATTTTAGAGGTTATGCAGGTAAAATTTATGGTGGAGATTTAGAAATTGGAGATGATATTGTGGTGTTACCATCACAAACAAAATCAAAAATAAAAAGCATTCATTTTTTTGATAAAGAATACGCAAAAGCAAAAAACGGAAGTTCTGTAACCATCACTTTAGATGATAATGTAAATGTAAGTAGAGGAGATATGTTGGTTAAAATTGATGAAGAACCAACCATTACAAAACAATTAAAAGCCACTATTTGTTGGATGGATTCCAGTCCACTTCAAGCATCACAAAAATACTATATAAAACATGGTGTAAATGATGCACAAGCAAAAATTACACAATTATCAAACATTATAAAAACAGATTTTTCAGGCAAAACTGAAAATCCATCAGAATTAAAACTGAATCAAATAGGCGAAATTGAATTAAAAATAAGCAAACCATTATTGGTAGATACTTATCAAAAAAATAAATCAAATGGTTCTTTTATTTTAATCAATCCTAAAACTAATAATACAGTAGGTGTAGGATTTATAAATTAAAAAAAAATGCAAAGTTTTAGAACAGAAATAGAAAATCCAGTCGTAGAAAGAGATATTATTGAATTGGCAGATAAAATTGCGCAATTTAATAATCTTCAAATAGATGAAGAAAAATTTAGAAGCTTACGATTAGCTAGAGGAGTTTACGGTCAGCGTCAAGAAGGTGTGCAAATGATTCGTATTAAACTGCCTTATGGTAAAGTAAAGAGTAATCAACTACGAAGAATTTCTGAAGTTTCAGACGAATATTCAAGAGGAAGATTACACATTACAACACGTCAAGATATTCAAATTCACTATGTAGATTTACAAAGAACTCCAGAATTGTGGGCAGAATTAGAACGTGATGATGTTACGTTGCGTGAAGCTTGTGGTAATGTTGTAAGAAACGTAACTGCTTCTGAAACTGCAGGAATTGATGTTGATGAACCTTTTGATGTTTCACCTTACGCAGATGCATTATATAAATTCTTTTTACGGAACCCAATTTGTCAAGAAATGGGACGTAAATTCAAGGTTTCTTTTTCTTCTACGGATAAAGATACAGGTTTGTCTTATTTACACGATTTAGGATATATTGCTAAAATAGAAAACGGAGTAAGAGGTTTTAAAGTAATGGTTGCTGGAGGATTAGGTTCACAGCCAAGACATGCAGAAGTATTGTATGATTTTTTACCATCAGATAAAATTATTCCAGTAATGGAAGGTGTTTTAAGAGTTTTTGATAGATATGGCGAACGAAAAAGTAGAGCCAAAGCAAGAATGAAATTCTTATTAAAAGATATTGGTTTAGAAGCTTTTAAAAATTTAATTGAAGAAGAACAAAAAGCGATTGAATTTAAAACGGTTGTAATTGATGCAGCATCTTATGTGCCTTCAGAACCTGTTTATGTTGAAGCGCCACAAGTGGAAATAAAAGACCAAGCAGCATTTAATTTATGGAAATCAACAAACTTGATTCCTCAAAAACAGAAAGGATATGTTGCAATCGGAATTAAAGTTTTATTAGGAGATTTTTATACAGATAAAGCCCGTTTATTAGCAGATTTAGTAGATACATACGCAGCAGGTGAAATCCGTTTAACCTTACGTCAGAATATTGTTATTCCTTTTGTGAAGGAAGATTTAGTTCCTTTGTTTTATCAGGAATTAGAAAAATTAGGATTTGTTGAAGCAGGTTATAATAAAGCAGTAGATATTACAGCTTGTCCAGGAACAGATACTTGTAATTTAGGAATTGCAAGTAGTACAGGAATTGCTGTAGAATTAGAAAAAGTGATTGCTGCAGAATATCCTCAGTATTTAAAAAATGAAGATTTAGTCATTAAAATTAGTGGTTGTATGAATGCTTGTGGACAACACAATATGGCAAACATTGGTTTTCAAGGAATGACAGTAAGAACACCAGATAAATTAGTAGCGCCAGCGTTACAAGTTTTATTAGGTGGAGGAAATTTAGGAAATGGAAACGCACTTTTTGCAGATAAAGTAGTAAAAGTACCAAGTAAAAGAGGACCTGAAGCTTTGCGTAGAATCTTAAATGATTATGAAGCAAATGCAAACGGAAAAGAATTTGTAGACTATTATAAAGAAAAAGGAGAAAAGTATTTTTATGATTTCTTAAATGATTTACAAGACGTTACCAATTTAACACAAGAAGATTTTATTGATTGGGGAGAAGCTGATAAATATGTAAAAGAAATTGGAATTGGAGAATGTGCAGGCGTTGTGATCGATTTAATTGCCACTCTATTTTTAGAAAGTGATGAGAAAATTGAAAATGCAAAAGAAGCTTTTGGAAACGGCGTGTATTCAGGGGCAATTTATTACGCGTATCAATCTATTGTCAATTCTGCGAAAGCATCATTATTAGCAGCAAATAAGAAAACGAATACACATGCAAGTATAATTTCTCAATTCGATGAGGAATTTATTTCATCAGGAAAAATAGATTTAGGTACTTCTTTTGCAGAATTGATCTATCAAATCAATAAATTTGCTCCAACAGCAGAATTTGCTGAGAAATATATTAATGATGCAGGTAGTTTTTTACAAAAAGTAAGAGCTTTTAGAGAAGTTGAAACTTCTGTTGCACAGTAATTTTAAAAAAAAAATGAGTATTAAAACACCAAAGTTAACAGTTGTAGGTGCTGGGCCTGGAGATGTAGATTTAATCACAGTAAAAGCTATTAAAGTTTTAAAAACTGCGGATGTAGTTTTGTATGACGCTTTGGTAAATGAAGAGCTATTAGATTTTATCAATCCAAAAGCAGAACTTATTTTCGTCGGAAAAAGAAGAGGTTGCTATAGATATCAACAAGAACAAATTAACGAATTAATTGTAGCAAGAGCAAAAACTCATGGACATGTTGTTCGCTTAAAAGGTGGCGATCCTTTTATTTTTGGAAGAGGAGCAGAAGAAATGGAATTTGCTGCCAACTTTGGAATAGAAACAGCTATGGTTCCAGGTATTTCATCGTCTTTGGCAGTACCTGCATATCAAAATATTCCCTTAACAAAAAGAGGAAGTGCAGAAAGTTTCTGGGTAATTACAGGAACTACAAAAGACCATAAATTATCGAATGATGTTGCTTTGGCAGCAAAATCGAACGCAACTATTGTAGTGTTAATGGGAATGGGAAAATTGGCAGAAATTGTAAAATTATTTCAACAAGAAAATAAAAACGATTTGCCAGTTGCTATTATTCAAAACGGAACAAGAACCAACGAAAAAGTAGGAATTGGAACTGTAGATACCATTTTAGAAATTGTAAAAAATCAAGAATTAAGCAATCCTGCAATTATTGTTTTAGGCGAAGTTGTAAATCACAGAGCAATTTTAGCAAATGTGCAAGAAGAATATGCAAAAGCGTTAATTGATTAATTTTTTAAGATGGAACGTAATAATTTATATCCTATTTTTTTAAAGTCTAAAAACCTAAATTTTTTAATAGTTGGTGGTGGTTTTGTGGCCGAAGAAAAATTAACTTTCTTGTTAAAATCAAGCCCAGATGCTAAAGTAACAATGGTTTCGCCAATGTTTAGAGAAGGCACTATTGAATTATCAAAAAAAGGCAATGTTACTTTAATTAAAGATGTTTATCAAAAAAAATATTTGGAAGGTAGGCACATTGTAGTTGCAACTACAGATATTCCAGCAATAAACGTACAAGTTTGGAAAGATTGCAGAGCAGAAGCAAAGTTGGTAAATGTTGCTGATAATCCTCCATATTGCGATTTTTATATGGGAGGAATTGTAACCAAAGGAAACGTAAAAGTTGCAATTTCAACAAACGGAAAATCGCCAACAACAGCCAAAAGATTGCGTCAGTTTTTTGAAGATGTAATTCCAGAAAATGTAGACGATTTAGTGAAAAATTTAAACGAATATAGAAAAACCATCAAAGGAAACTTTGAAGAAAAAGTAGAAAAACTAAACGAATTCACAAAAAGTTTGGTTGAAAAATAAAGTAACTTCCTGCAAGGTTTCTAAAACTTTGTAGGTCTGATAAATAAACAAAAATGATTACAACAGATATACTAATTATTGGTGCAGGACCAACAGGATTATTCACAATTTTTGAAGCAGGTTTATTAAAGTTAAAATGTCATTTAATTGATGCTTTGCCACAACCTGGAGGTCAGTGTTCTGAGATTTATCCAAAGAAACCAATTTACGATATTCCTGCATATCCAGAGATTTTAGCAGGCGATTTAACAGATAAATTGTTAGAACAAACCAAGCAGTTTGAACCAGGTTTTACTTTGGGAGAAAGAGCAGAAACAATCGATAAATTAGAAGATGGAACTTTTATTGTAACCACAAATAAAGGGACAAAACATCACGCGAAAATTGTTGCCATTGCTGGTGGTTTAGGTTCTTTTGAGCCTAGGAAACCAAAAATTGAAAACCTTGCAAATTTTGAAGATAAAGGTGTGGAATATATTATTAAAGAACCAGAGTTTTATCGAAATAAAAAAGTGGTAATTTCTGGAGGTGGAGATTCTGCTTTAGATTGGGCAATTTTCTTATCAAATATAGCATCAGAAGTAACTTTAATCCACAGAAGAAACGAATTTAGAGGTGCTTTAGATTCTGTTGAAAAAGTACAAGAATTAAAAAATTTAGGTAAAATTAGACTAATTACACCTGCAGAAGTAAAAGGTATTTTAGGAACTGATAAAGTAACAGGAGTTGCTGTAGAAAAGAAAGGCGAAGATGCATTTATTGTAGATGCAGATCACTTTATTCCTTTGTTTGGTTTGTCACCAAAATTAGGACCAATAGGTAATTGGGGCTTAGAAATCGAGAAAAATGCCATCAAAGTAAACAACGCTTTAGATTACCAAACCAATATTCCAGGAATTTACGCAATTGGCGATGTCAATACGTATCCAGGAAAATTAAAGTTAATTCTTTGTGGTTTTCACGAAGCTACTTTAATGTGCCAAAGTGCTTATCAAAGAATTTTTCCAGATAAAAAATACGTAATGAAATATACCACAGTTGGTGGTGTAGATGGTTTTGATGGTACACGAAAAGAAGCGCCAAAGGCAGTTGTAAAAGCTATAAATTAATTTTTTAATGAAAGTTTTCAGATTTTTTATCGACATAAAAGAATAATTTTTATGAGAAGCTATTTCCAGCTTTCCACTGTATCTTTTCATAGGCGTCTTTGCGAAGTTTACTTTTTTTGTAAACTGTGGCAATCTCTTCTAGAAATTGAATTACTTGTTTGGAAAGCCTATAAAAAGGATGTCGTTTCAATCTGGGCTAAACTTGTTTAAAATTATTAGTTTAAGAATACTATATTGCTAATTTAAATACACAAAGACCTCACAGGTTTTCAAAAGCTGTGAGGTCTAACCAATCAAATTTCTTACTTTTGATATTTGATAAACATAGATGATGAGTTTAGATATAAATATTAAGATTACTGACAGAAATGGAGTAACTCACGAAGTTGTTGCACCTACAGATATGGCTATGAATTTGATGGAAGTTGTTCGTTCTTACGAACTTGCAGAAGAAGGAACCATAGGAATTTGTGGAGGAATGGCAATGTGTGCTTCTTGCCAATGCTATGTAAAATCAGATCATAATTTACCAGAAATGACGGATGATGAAGATGCAATGTTAGCAGAGGCATTTAATGTTGAAGACAATAGTAGATTAGGGTGTCAAATTCAAATGACATCAGAAATGGAGGGTTTAGAAGTTGAATTAGCACCAGAATCATAATTTATGAAAGAGGTTGTAAGTGAAATTTTAGTTAAAAATTACAGCATGTGTTTACGAGATGCTGTAGAAGTTTTTACCAAAGAAATAATTAATTGCCTTTTTGACGAAAAATATCAACAAGAAAAAGGACAAGACACAAAAAATAAATTTTTCAAAATTTTAGAGCGTTTAGAAATTGAAAATGAAACTTGTTTTTGGTTAGATTTCGAAAATTCTTTTTCTGAGATTAGAAGAAAATTAGATTTGGATGCTGTTTTCGCCCTAAATAGCGATCCTGCAGCAAAAAGTTTACGAGAAATTTATTTAGCATATCCAGGTTTTTATGCCATTGCTGTTTATAGATTAAGCCATCAATTATTACAACAAGAAATACCTGTATTGCCAAGAATGATGAGTGAATTCGCTCACAGTATAACAGGAACAGATATTCATCCAGGAGCAGAAATTGGAGAATCTTTTTTTATAGATCATGCAACAGGAATTGTTATTGGCGAAACCACAATTATAAAAAATAAGGTAACTATTTTTCAGGGAGTTACTTTAGGAGGAATTCAAGTAAAGAAAAGTTTAGCATCAACAAAAAGACACCCAACTATAGAAAGTGGTGTTGTTATTTATGCAAACGCAACTATTTTAGGAGGTGATGTTATTATTGGTGCAAATTCTGTTATTGGCGCAAATGTGTGTGTTACAGAATCAATCTCAGAAAATTCGGTAGTTACTGTAGAATCAGAAAATAATATTTTTCAAAAAAAAATTAAAAGATGAAAACAAAAAGTATCATAGATTTTGTAGGAAATACACCTTTGGTAGAAGCTCAAAATATATTTAAAAAAGAAGGCGTTACTTTATTGCTAAAATTAGAAGGAAATAATCCTGGAGGAAGTGTTAAAGACAGAGCTGCTTATAATATGATTTCTGAAGCTTTAAAAAGAAAAAATATAAAAAAAGGAGATACTTTAGTGGAAGCTACTTCTGGAAATACAGGAATTGCTTTGGCGTTAATGGCAAAAGTTTTAGGCGTACATATGGTTTTGGTAATGCCAGAAAATTCTACGATTGAAAGAGTAAAAACGATGCGTGCTTATGGTGCAAAAGTAATTCTTACATCGAAAGAATTAGGGATGGAAGGTTCTAGAGATCATGCTTTAAAACTAAAATATAAAAAAGGATATTACAGATTAAATCAATTTGATAATACAGACAATTCTAAAGCACATTATAAAGGAACTGGGCCAGAAATTTGGAGAGATACAGAAGGTGAAATAACACATTTTGTATGTACAATGGGTACAACAGGTACAATTATGGGTGTTTCTGATTACTTAAAAGAGCAGAATAAAAATATTACCATTATTGGAGTTCAGCCAAAAGAAGGAGCAAAAATTCCTGGAATAAGAAACTGGCCAGAAGAATATTTACCAGCTATTTTTAATAGAAAAAAAGTTGATGAGGTAATAGAAGTAGATGAAGAAGAAGCAAAAGCAATGACGCAAAGATTGGCTGAAGAAGAAGGCATTTTTGCAGGAATGAGTAGTGGAGGTTCTGTAGCAAGTGCTATAAAAGTGGCAGAGAAATTAGATAAAGGTGTTGTGGTTGCTATTATTTGTGATAGAGGAGACCGTTATTTATCATCAACATTATTTGAAAAAGAGTAATTTAATATAAAATTTTCAAGATTTTAAGTTCGTAATATGCTTTAATTTTATCTAAAAATTTTAGTGTAATAATTCTACAAATAAAAATATAATGCGTTAATTTGTAGCTCAGTTCATAAACTTATTAATTACGTTATCACGAAAGGTAGAGGGATTAGACCCTGTGAAGCCTTGGCAACCTCTCATTTATGAGAAAGGTGCTACATTCTACAAGAATACTATGAATTTAATTCATTTATTTTTGACAGATAACAGAGAAAATTTACACTTTTCCTGATGACATATTGATACTAATTATCAAATAAAAATGTCAAACATATATAAAGCTTTACAAGAAAGAATTTTGGTTTTAGATGGTGCCATGGGTACTATGCTACAAGCCTATAAATTTTCTGAAGAGGATTTTAGGGGAGATCGCTTTAAAGACTATCCAACTCCACTTCAAGGAAACAACGATTTACTTTCAATTACGCAACCAGAAGCAATCAAAACCATTCATGGAAAATATTTTGAAGCTGGTGCAGATATTATAGAAACCAACACTTTTTCTGGAACTACAATTGCAATGGCAGATTATCAAATGGAAGATTTGGTTTATGAGCTAAATTATCAATCTGCAAAAATCGCTAAAGAAGTTGCACTAGAATTTACAGCAAAAGAACCACAGAAACCACGTTTTGTTGCAGGTTCTATTGGACCAACAAACAGAACAGCAAGTATGTCTCCAGATGTAAATGATCCTGGTTATAGAGCTGTAACTTTTGAAGATTTAAGAATAGCTTACAAACAACAAATAGAAGCTTTGTTAGATGGTGGAGTGGATCTTTTATTAGTAGAAACTGTTTTTGATACCTTAAATGCAAAAGCAGCTTTATTTGCAATTGAGCAAGTAAAAGATGAAAGAAATATCGAAATCCCTACCATGTTAAGTGGCACAATTACAGATGCTTCAGGAAGAACTTTGTCAGGACAAACAGCCGAAGCTTTTTTAATTTCTGTTTCTCATATTCCTTTATTATCTGTGGGCTTCAATTGTGCTTTAGGAGCTAATTTGTTACAGCCACATTTAGAGGCAATTGCTAATAAAACCGACTTTGCAATTTCTGCACATCCAAATGCAGGTTTGCCAAATGCTTTTGGCGAATATGATGAAACTCCAGAAGAAATGGGCGAACAAATTGAAGAATACTTAAAGAAAAACTTAATCAATATAATTGGAGGTTGTTGTGGTACAAGTCCAGAACATATAAGAGTAATTGCCAATATTTCAGCGAAGTATAAACCAAGACGTCACTCTGAGCTAATTTCAGAATCAAATTAAGAAGAACGAAAGAAGATGAAAGTGAAACAAACAAAATACATGAAATTGTCAGGTTTAGAACCTTTGGTTTTAAATGAAAACAGCAATTTTATCAATATTGGAGAGCGAACAAATGTAGCAGGTTCTCGTAAATTTTTACGTTTGATAAAAAACGAGCAATTTGATGAAGCTTTAGATATTGCAAGGCATCAAGTAGATGGTGGAGCACAAATTGTCGATATTAATATGGATGATGGTTTAATTGATGGAAAAGAATCGATGGTTCGTTTCTTAAACTTAATTGCTGCAGAACCCGATATTTGTAGAGTACCAATGATGATTGACAGCTCTAAATGGGAAATCATAGAAGCTGGTTTACAAGTTGTACAAGGAAAATGTGTTGTAAATTCTATTTCGCTAAAAGAAGGAGAAGAAAAGTTTGTTTGGGAAGCTACTCAAATAAAACGTTATGGAGCAGCAGTAATTGTTATGGCTTTTGATGAAGTTGGGCAAGCAGATACTTACAAACGTAGAATAGAAATTGCACAACGTTCTTATGATATTTTGGTCAACAAAGTTGGCTTTCCAAGTGAAGATATTATTTTCGATTTAAATATATTTCCTGTAGCAACAGGAATGGATGAACACAAAAGAAATGCCATCGATTTTATTGAAGCAACAAAATGGGTTCGTGAAAACTTAGAAAATGTTTCTGTAAGTGGAGGTGTAAGTAATGTGTCGTTTTCTTTTAGAGGAAATGATGGTGTTCGTGAAGCAATGCACTCTGTTTTCTTGTATTATGCCATTCAAGCAGGTATGAATATGGGGATTGTAAACCCTGCTTTGTTAGAGGTTTATGATGATATTCCAAAAGATTTATTAGAACGTGTAGAAGATGTAATTCTCGATAGAAGAGATGATGCAACAGAGCGTTTATTAGATTTTGCAGAAACTGTAAAAGGCTCTAAAACCGAAAAAGGAGTAGATTTATCTTGGAGAGAAAAACCATTGCAAGACAGAATTACGCATGCTTTGGTAAAAGGAATAGATGCTTTTATTATTGAAGATATAGAAACTGCAAGACAACAAGCAGCAAAACCCATTGAAGTTATTGAAGGTAATTTAATGATTGGTATGAATGTGGTTGGCGATTTATTTGGCGCAGGAAAAATGTTTTTGCCTCAAGTAGTAAAATCTGCTAGAGTAATGAAAAAAGCAGTAGGTTATTTAAATCCGTTTATTGAAGCAGAAAAAGGAGATAAACAAGAACCTGTTGGTAAAATATTAATGGCAACTGTAAAAGGTGATGTACATGATATTGGTAAAAATATTGTAAGTGTTGTCTTGGCTTGTAATAATTATGAGATTGTAGATTTAGGAGTGATGGTTCCTCCAGAAAAAATAATTCAAACGGCTATAGATGAACGAGTAGATGCAATTGGTTTAAGTGGATTGATTACACCTTCTTTAGATGAAATGGTGTATTTAGCAAAAGAAATGCAACGTCAAAATTTTGTATTGCCTCTTTTAATTGGAGGTGCAACAACATCTAAAGCACATACAGCTGTAAAAATAGATACCCAATATAAAAATGCAGTTGTACATGTAAATGATGCATCTAGAGCTGTAACTGTTGTTGGAGATTTATTAAACAAAAAATCTAGTCATTTATACACTGCAAAATTAAAGAAAGATTACGACGAATTCAGAACCAAGTTTTTAAAACGAGGTAAAGAAAAGTCTTACATTTCTATTGATGAAGCTCGCAAACGTAAATATAAAATCGATTGGGAAACATCAGAAATTGTAAAACCAAAATCTTTAGGAATTCAAACATTAGAACAATTAAGTTTAAAAGAATTGTTGCCTTTTATAGATTGGAGTCCGTTTTTTAGAAGTTGGGATTTACATGGAAAATTCCCAGCTATTTTAACAGATAAAGTTGTGGGTGAACAAGCAACCATAATGTATGAAGAAGCACAACAAATGATTGCCGAAATTATTGCAAATCAATCTTTAAAACCTAAAGCGATTTTTGGATTATTTGAGGCAAATACTATAAATGATGATGATATTTCTGTTCAGAAAAAAGGAAAAGAAATTGCTGTTTTTAGAACTTTACGTCAACAATTAAAGAAGAGAGAAGGAATTCCAAATATTGCTTTATCAGATTTTATTGCGCCCAAAGAAACCAATAGAACAGATTATATGGGTACTTTTTGTGTGGCAATTTTTGGTGCGCAAGAATTGGCAGACTCATACAGAGCTAAAGAAGACGATTATAATGGAATTATGGCACAAGCAATTGCAGACAGATTTGCAGAAGCTTTTGCAGAATATTTGCACAAACAAATTAGAACAAAACATTGGGGTTATGATTCAGATGAAGGTTTAACAAACGACGATTTAATAAAAGAAAGTTATAAAGGAATTAGGCCAGCACCTGGTTATCCTGCTTGTCCAGATCATTTAGAAAAAGAAACGATTTGGGATTTATTAGATGTAGAAAATAAAATAGGAGTAAAGCTAACAGAAAGTTTAGCAATGTGGCCAGCTGCTGCAGTTTCTGGATATTATTTTGCAAATAAAGAAGCTAAATATTTTGGTTTAGGTAAAATTACAGATGATCAATTAACCGATTTTGCAGAAAGAAAAGCAATTAAAAAAGAAAAAGCAAGAAAGTGGTTACATCCTAACCTAGCAGAAGAATAACAACTAAAATAAATTAACAATTTGTTTTATTTTAACTAACATACATTATAAGTAGAAATAAGAATTTTGCAGAAAACAAATAAGATGAAAAGACATAAACTAGAACTAGTGTTTTTTTTAAAGCTTTTAACCTTAACTGTAACTGCATTAACAATCGCTTATTTTCTATAAAATACTGAAATAAATTCAGCATAAATGAAAATTACAGAACACATCAAAAAAGCAAACGGAAAAACATTATTTTCTTTCGAAATTATTCCACCAAAAAAGGGAAAAAGCATTCAGGAACTGTATAACAATATAGATCCTTTAATGGAGTTTAACCCTCCTTTTATAGATGTAACCACTTCTAGAGAAGAATATGTTTATGTAGAAAAAGAAGGTTTGCTAGATCGAAAAATGACAAGAATGCGTCCTGGAACTGTAGGTATTTGTGCTGCAATTAAGCATAAATATGATGTAGATACTGTTCCACATGTTTTGTGTGGAGGTTTTACAAAAGAGGAAACAGAATATTTATTGGTAGATTGCCATTACTTAGGCATCGAAAATGTAATGGCTTTAAGAGGAGATGCTATGAGTCATCAAAAGTATTTTGAAGCTTCAAAAGGTGGGCATCAATATGCAAAAGAATTGGTTGCTCAAATTCAGAATTTAAATTGCGGAAAATATTTACACGATGTTATTGAAGCTGATAATTGTGCCGATTTTTGTATTGGAGTTGCTGGTTATCCTGAAAAACATTTAGAAGCACCCTCTTTACAGAGCGATCTAAAACGTTTAAAAGAAAAAGTAGATGCTGGTGCAGATTATGTGGTAACTCAAATGTTTTTTGATAATAATAAGTATTTTCAGTTTGTTGATGCTGCAAAAAAAGCAGGAATTAACGTGCCAATTATTCCAGGAATTAAACCATTGGCTGTAAAACGTCATCTGCAATTATTACCTCAAGTTTTTAGAATTGATATTCCTGAACCCTTAATTAATGCAGTAGAAAGTTGCAAAAACAATAAAGATGTTCGTCAAGTTGGGATTGAGTTTGCTATTCAACAATCTAAAGAATTATTGGCAGCTGGTGTGCCAGTTTTGCATTATTATTCTATGGGTAAAAGCGATAATATTCAGGCAATTGCGAAAGAATTATTTTAAGGGAATACGAAATAAATTTTACTGTTTTTACTAAAAATGAATTGTACATGATTACGAAATATTCGATATTTATTATTGATGAAATTTAATTAAAAATATATAAATCAGATTTTTTTATTGATTTGTTATAATTTATAAAATTAGTGTTTAAACCCTTTAAGCATAAACACAATTGATACATAAATAGTAAAAAGCAATTTTTTTAACCGCCAATAATCTCTAAAAAGACTATTTTTGCTTATTAAATTTAAAATAATAATCTAAAAATATATATCATGGCATTAGAAATCACAGACGCAAATTTCGAAGAAATAGTATTAAAATCAGATAAACCAGTTTTAGTAGACTTTTGGGCTGCTTGGTGTGGACCTTGTAGAATGGTTGGACCAATCGTAGATGAACTTCATACAGAATATGAAGGGAAAGCTGTTATTGGTAAAGTAGATGTTGATGCAAACCAAGAATTTGCAGCTAAATATGGAGTTAGAAATATACCAACTGTCTTAATTTTTAAAAATGGAGAAGTTGTTGATAAACAAGTAGGTGTTGCTCCTAAAAAAACATATTCAGAAAAAGTTGATGCTGCTTTGTAGTCTCAATTAACAATTTATAATATTGAAAAGGTTTGGCTAACGCTAAACCTTTTTCTATTTTAGTGAAACTCAATTTTTTAAAAGTTGCAAAGCAACGCATTAAAAATTGTAAGTTGAACTAACCCCGCTTTTTTAGCGGGGTCTTATTGTAACATTTCGATAAGTTATTATAAATTAAATATTTATAATTAAAAATTGTTAGTTAAATTAATCCCGCTTTTGGTGGAATTTTATTGTGAATATTTTTATAATTATTTGAAATTATTCTTAGATTTTTTAAAGTTTTATAGAAATTGTTAAGCAAGTTAAATTCTGATTTTAAAAATTACCATTAATGAAATATATTTTATACTCCTTTCTTTTTCTTTTTTTTATTTCATGTGATAAAAAACAAGAACAACTAACCTTAGAAACAGGAATTTCTCACGAATTAGCTACCTATAGAAAACAACAAATTGCTGATGTTGTTTATAATTTGCACTTTAAAATTCCAAAAGAAAAAACCAGCACAATTTCATCTAATTTAGAACTCAATTTTAAGGTAGAAGATTTAAAGCAGGATGTTTTTCTCGATTTTAACGAAGAAACTTCAAAACTAAAATCGATAAAAGTAAATGATAAAACATCAACAATTAATCATCAAAAAGAACACATCATTATAGATAAATCGAATTTGGTTTTAGGTGCTAATCAAATTGAAATTTTATTTGATGCAGGTGAAACGTCGTTAAACAGAAATGAAGAATTTTTATACACTTTATTAGTGCCTGATAGAGCAAGTACGCTGTTTCCTTGTTTTGATCAACCAGATATTAAAGCAAAATATAATTTACAAATAACAGCACCAAAAGATTGGAAAGTTTTAGCTGGTGGTTTTAAAGAAAGTGCTTTAGAAACTGATGATTTTATTAAACATACGTTTGCAACATCAAATTTAATGAGCACGTATTTATTTTCTTTTGTTGCTGGAAAGTTTACAGAGGAAACTAAAAATCCTGGTGCTTTTAATATGCGTTTTTTATACCGAGAAAATAACCAAGAAAAAATACAAGAAAGTGTTGGTGAGGTGTTTAAAATTCATCAAAATTCAATTGATTTTTTAGAAAATTACACTGCTGTAAAATTTCCATTTCAAAAAATGGATTTTGCTGCAATTCCACCTTTTCAATATGGAGGAATGGAACATGTAGGTGCAATTCAATATCGTGAATCTTCTTTGTTTTTAGATGAGAATGCTACACAAACACAAAAATTAGGCAGAGCAAAGTTAATTGCGCACGAAACTTCGCACATGTGGTTTGGAGATTTAGTAACCATGAAATGGTTTAATGACGTTTGGATGAAAGAGGTTTTTGCCAATTTTATGGCAGATAAAATTGTAAATCCTGTATATCCAGAAATAAATCACAGATTGAGTTTTATGATGACACATTACCCAAGTGCGTATTCAGAAGACAGGACCAAAGGAACCAATCCTATTCGTCAAAATTTAGATAATTTAAAAAATGCAGGTTCTTTATATGGTAGAATTATTTACAATAAAGCCCCAATAATGATGCGTCAATTAGAGTATTTGTTGGGAGAAGAAGCATTTCAAAAAGGCATTCAAGAATATATAAAAACCTATCAAAATACAAATGCAGATTGGTCTGAATTAGTTTCAATCTTAGATAAAAATTCCTCAGAAGATATTAAAAAATGGTCAGAAGTTTGGGTGAATTCCTCAGGAAGACCCATTTTTACAGAAGAACTAGCATATGATGAAAAGGGAAATATATCTAAATTTTTCCTTCACCAAAAAGCAGAAGATGGTTCAGATAAAATTTGGACACAGTCTTTTAAAATTCAATTGATTGATGAAAAAGGAAACACAAAAGAGGTAGAAGTTACAAATATGGGCAAGACTTTCGATGTTTCATCTTTTGTAAAAGATTTTAAACCTGTTCAAGTTTTATACAATACAAACGGATTTGGTTATGGTGTTTTTCCTATTGATGAAAATAAAATTGAGTTTTATCAAGAGATCAAAGAAGAGGTTTCAAGAGGATCTCAATTTATCAATCTGTATGAAAATATGTTGATTGGAAAAGTGGAACCTTTAAAAACCTATCAAGTATTTTTAAATGCCATTAAGATTGAAAAAAATGAGTTGATTACAAACTATTTATCAGGAGTAATTCAGCATATATTTTGGACTTATTTAAATGAAGAAGAACGAGCTACTGTTCAAGTTAAAATAGAGAAAGAAATTTCTAGTTTGTTGAATGAAAATTTATCATCAAACATAAAGAAAACACTCTTTAATTTATACCAATCTGTAGCTTTTAATCCAGTTGGTTCTGAAAAATTATATCAAATTTGGGAAGAAAATAACATAATAGAAAATTTGTTTCTAAACGAAAGCGATTATTCTTCTTTAGCAATGAAATTGGCAATTTATAAACATCCTAAAGCTAAAGAAATTTTAGAAGAACAGCAAACAAGAATTTCAAATGCAGATCAATTAGAGCGTTTTAAATGGTTGTTGGCTTCTCTTTCTTCGGATGAAAATGTGAGGGCTAGTTTTATGACATCACTTCTAGAAAAAGAAAACCGAGAAAAAGAGTCTTGGGTGCAAACGGCTTTAAATAATATGCATCATCCATTAAGACAAGAATCTTCAATAAAACATTTAAAATCTATTTTAGAAGTATTAGAAGAGGTACAATTAACTGGTGATATTTTCTTTCCAAAAGGATGGTTGGCGAGTTCTATTGGTAATTATTCAAGTGAGGAAGCCGATCTTATTTTAGAGGAATTTTTAGCAGAGAATTCTAATTATAACCCTATTTTGTTAAAGAAATTACAGCAAACTACAGACGATTTAATAAGAGCGCAAAGAATTAAAAAATAATGAAGGTATCCGAAGTAAAATCATCAGAAATTAAAAATTTAGATTTACTTGCGAAACAAGTGGTAGAGGGTTTTATTACAGGGATTCATAAAAGTCCTTTTCACGGATTTTCGGTAGAGTTTTCTGAACATAAATTATATAACAAAGGCGAAAGTACACGTCATATAGATTGGAAATTATTCGCAAAAACGGAAAAACTCTATACAAAAAAGTACGAAGAGGAAACCAATTTGCGTTGTCATATTATTATCGATAATTCTGCATCAATGAATTATCCAATATTAAAAACACAAACTATAGATAGTTTAAACAAGGTTGGTTTTTCTGCAATTGCAGCAGCTTCTTTAATGGAAATCTTAAAAAGACAAAGAGATGCTGTTGGTTTAAGTATTTATTCAGATTCATACGAATATTATGCGCCAGAAAAAGGGAGTGATCGTCATAGAAATATGTTGTTGCATCAATTAGAGCAGTTGTTAGTCTCTAATTCTACAAGTGCTACAGAAACCTATCAATTTTTACATGAGATTGCAGAAAAGATGCACAGACGCTCTTTAGTTTTTTTATTTACGGATATGTTTCAAACTTCAAAAGAAGACGAAGTGCTTTTTGAGGCTTTACGTCATTTAAAATATAACAAACATGAGGTGGTTTTATTCCATACTTATGATGGGAAAACGGAATTAGACTTCAATTTTGATAATTCTCCGAAAAAATTTGTTGATGTAGAAACTGGCGAAGAAATAAATGTATTTGCAGAAAATGTTCAGCAAAAATATAATGAATTAACTACTAATTATTTTAAAGAATTAAAAAACAAATGTTTACAATATAAAATTGATTATGTTCCTGTAGATATTCACAAAGGATTTAACGAAATTTTGACTTCATATTTATTGCAAAGAAAAAATTTTAAATAATTTTTAAATTTATGTTTGCATATATCAAAATGTGTGTTATATTTGCACTCGCTTTAAGCAACGGTTTGGTAGTTCAGCTGGTTAGAATGCCTGCCTGTCACGCAGGAGGTCGCGGGTTCGAGTCCCGTCCAGACCGCAAAAAAGCAAATTAAAATCCTTAACAATCTGTTTTTACAGAAAGTTAAGGATTTTTTAATTATAATCTAATTCGGAATTAATTAGTCTTCTTAAATTTACACCATTTTACCCAAATTAACTTGTAAGTATAAATTATTTTTTCGATTGTATAATTCTTGATCTTTTACAATCAATTTTAGAATTAAAGAAATTAGTGACTACTTTCCGTCAAAATCAAAAACTATAACTTCTGTAGTAATAGTTCCTTTTTTTAATTTAATGTCTTTTGTCGTTATTTATAAATTTTAATGTTTACAATATTAGGTATTTTAATAGGAGTTATTAAACAACCCTCTAATTATCGGAAAATATTATTCTTGAGGTATTTTTCTAAGGATTTTGATTATTTTCCTGTATAGAAATCATTTCATAAGGAAGAATAGACAATATTCATTAAATGGGCTTTTGCAAAATAGAAGTGAAGAAAATTGTTTAAAATAAAAAAATCAGAATAAAACATTTTATAATTTTATTCTGATTTTCCTAATATGAAATAGTTTTTGAGAACTTTATAAAATTACTCTAAACTTTCGTGAAAATTAATACCAATCATTTTCCAACGATTTTGCATTTTCTTTAATCCAATTACAAAATTATTATAATTTTTATTTTCTTTAGAAGTCCAGCCAACTTCTGCATAAGCAGCCAATCTTGGGAAAACTTGATTATTCATTTTTTCTACAGTTGGAATCCATTCGCTCCACATTTGACAACCAGAACCTAAAATTTTATCGTGATATTTTTCATCTAAACCTTCTGGAATTGGATCAAAAGAATATGCTTTTGAAAGTGGTATAGATTTGTAAGTATAATCTAAATACGTCATAGAATGTAATGAATTTACAACTTCATGACCACTTGTTACAGCTTTATTTACCAAATCTAAACTTCCTTTCCAGAAATGAATAATTGCGTTGTCAGACAATTTTTGTTTTACTTCCATGTTAGAATTTTCATGTTCTTTATGAACATTATCTCCTAAAATTTCATTCCAACCCATCATTCTATGGTTATTATCTTCCATAAAATTAGAAATCTCATTCGTGAAATAAATTTGTAAATCTGCAGGAGATGATAACCCTTCTTTTTTGATTTTATCTTGAATCATTTTAGAATTTTCCCACGTTTTAAAGTTTACCTCATCACCACCAATATGTACTACATTTTCTGGAAAAAGTTCAAAGACTTCCGTTAAAACATCTTTTAAAAATTGCACAACCTTAGGGTCTGACACATTGTAAGAATCTGGTAATTTTCCAAATTCTTGAGTAACTTCTGAAGTAGTTCCTAAAATTCCTAACCAAGGATAAGATGCAATTGCAGCAGTTGCATGACCTGGCATTTCTATTTCCGGAATAATTTTTATATGTCTTTCTTCTGCATATTTAATGATTTCTTTTATTTGTTTTTGAGTGTAAAAACCTTCATGAGAAAAACCGACTCTTTCTGGGCTTTTTCTTTTTGCTTGGGTGTCTTTCCTATAACTTCCAATTTTGGTTAAATTCGGATATTTCTTAATTTCAATTCTCCAACCTTGATCATCTACCAAATGCCAATGAAAAACATTCATTTTTAAGACAGACATTTCATCTAGTAAGTTTTTTACAGCTTCCATTCCTTTAAAATGGCGAGATTCATCTAGCATAAATGAACGCCAAGAAAAACGTGGTTTATCAGAAATTTCGACTATTGGAAAATCTACATTTTTATTTTTATAATTTTTTTTTCCAAAATCTGAAGGTAATAATTGTTTAAAAGACTGGATTCCATAAAATAAACCTGCTTTTGAAGCACCTTCTATAACAATTTGATTATTTTTAGATGATAATTTATATCCCTCTTTTCCAAGATTTTTTTCTAAATCTTGATTGATGTATAATTTAATTCCACTTCCTTTTTTTGAGATTTTAGCTTTTTTATCAAACCCTTCTTTTAGGATTGAACAGAGAATTTTTGCTTCTTCTTTTGTTTCTTTAGTAGAAATGATTTTAACATCATCATTCAATATAAAAAAACCTTCTTCTATGGAAATTTCTAAGGGCTGTGGAACTATATGGATTTGACTTTGTAAATTGAATCCGAAAAAAATCAATAGAATTACTGTAAATTTTAGTTGTTTCATTTTCATCTTAAGAGTTTTTAATAAGATCAGAAAAAACAATTTCCCCATCTTTAATTGTTTGCTTTATTTGTATTCCGTTTATGTTCTTTTCAAACAAAACAAAATCTGCTTTGTAACCTACTTCTAAAAAATTGTTAGAAGTTCCGAAAAGTGCTTCAGTTGGCTTTATGGAAGCCATATTCCATGTATCTTGTAAAGACGTTATTTGTTTTTTTACTAACTGATTTACACACCAAAGTAAAGATTGTGCTGAACCTGCAAGCATATCTATATTATCTTGCATACATAATTTTCCATCTTCATTTAACTCAACATTACCACCAATATGACTTTTATAAGTGCCAGAAGGTAACCCTGCAAAAGAAGTTGCATCACTAACTAAAATACTTTTATTGGGTTTCGTTTTTAAAAATATTTTTAATAATGAATCTGGTAAATGAAATCCATCTGCAATTAGTGTAGACCACAATTTTTCTGATGCTAATTGCTCAAAAATATAATTTTTATGTCTTGGTAACATTGCATGGCAACCATTACCTAAATGTGTGGACATAGTTGCACCAGCTTTAATGGCATTTTGAATTTGTTCTGTAGTTGCTGCTGTATGACCAATGGAAACAATTACACCAGATTTTATACATTTTTCAATAAATTCGGTTGAATTTTCCCATTCTGGAGATAACGTAATTATTTTAATTTTTCCGTTTGCTGCTTTTTGCCATTTTTCGAATAAATTCCAGTCTGGAGCTTGAACAAAATCTTTTGAGTGTGCACCTCTTGGTCCATCTTGAAACGAGATAAATGGTCCTTCTAAATGAATTCCGCCAATACAAGCATCTGTTTTTTTAGAATTGTTACAAGCAGTTGAAATTGTTGTTAAAAGCAATTCTATAGCTTCTGAACTATTTGTGATTACTGTTGGATAAAAACTTGTAATTCCTTTTTCTAAAAGAATGTTACAAATTTCATGAACATCAGTAATTTTTAAATCTAAACTATTAAAATCAATTCCTTTAAAGCCATTTATTTGTAAATCTACCAAACCAGGAGCAACAAAATAATTTGTATCCAAAGTTTCTATTATTTCAGATATAGCACAAATTTTTCCATTTTCAACATCAACAGAAATTGGTTTATTTGTTCTATAATCTAATGCCTTAAAAGTTTTATTTTTAGACATCTTTTTTACTTTTTAAGTTTAAATGTAATTCTGTTACTCTCTCTGGAACAGGTTTTTTACTTAGAAAACCTACAGTTATAAATATAATTAATGAAGCTAAAATTGGTGCGCCCATTTCTAAGGAAAGCGGCTTTTCTGGAATCATTTTTAAAATAACGAAAACAAGTAAACCACCAATTATAGAACTTATGGCAGCAACACTTCCGCTTTTTTTGAAAGCTGGTAGTAACCCTAAAATCATTGGTACAGAAATTGGACCTAATAAAGCTGCAAACCAAGTAACAATTAAACCGAAAATTCCGCCAAAACTACTTGCATTCAATCCGACAAGAATCGTTATAAAAGTGAAACAAAATGTACAGATTCTCGCCAAACGTAATTCTTTTTTTTGTGATAAATTTCTAAACTTCGGAAATAAATTCGGTAATATATCTCTACAAATAACAGACGAAATTGTGTTAGAATCTGATGAGGTCATCGAAAGTGTATTTGCAAACATAGAAGCCAAAACCAACCCTAGTAAACCAGCAGGTAAAAACTTTTTAGCCATTAAACCATAAGATAATGTTGGATCTGAAAGATTTTCTAAAAATAATGGCGCCACAAACATTGGGTATAATAAAATTAATGGCCAAATTAAATACAATATAGAAGATAAAATACCTGCTTTTTTAGCAACCTTAGCAGAAGATGATGAAATAAAACGCGTTGCTAAATTCCAAGTTCCACCACTATAACTAAAGAAATTTATAAGCAACATTGCAAATGCAAAAGCAATTGTGTAGGGATCATTAAAAAAGTCTGAATTTCCTTCAGGTAATTTATCCCAAACAGTTGTAATACTCATAAAACCATCCTCTGTATTTAAAAGAATAACAACAAACATGGTAATTCCTGCTAATAATTGTACGATAAATTGCGCAAAATCATTCCAAACATCTGCCCATAAACCACCAATTGTAATGTAGATTAATGATACAATTCCAACTAGTAAAATTCCGAAAGTTATTGAAGTTCCACTAAAAACATTTAGTAAAATAGCGATAGCTGCCAATTTTCCACCAGTATCAAAAACTTTAATTAAAGAACCAACCCAAGCAATTAATTGTTGTGTTTTTAAATCATAACGCATTAATAAATATTCTGTAGGCGATTGTATGTTGGCAAATTTTCTTAGTCTAGACCAACGTGGAGCAATATAAAAAGCAGCTAATAATGTTGCTATAGAAACTGTAAAAGCCCACCAAACATAAAGTGTAAAACCATGGGTATATGCAATACCTGCGTAAGCAACAAAAACGGCTCCACTATAACCAGAAACATGGTGAGAAACACCAGATAACCACCAAGGTAATTTTCCACCAGCTGTATAAAAATCTGCCGAATTTTTTACTTTGGAATATGCCCACAAACCTATAGATAATAAAAGTATAAAGTAAAATGCGAGAACTATCCAATCTAGTAATTCCATATGTGTTATGTTTTTTATATTTTGATGAGTTGCTAATAGACTTCTAATTTACTAAATCAATAACAACGTTAGTTCACAAATCTAACTAATTTTTTATATTTATGCAAACGTTTGCATAAATATAAATCTACTAAAATCTAGTTATTTTAATAAAAAAAATAATAAAACTTTTGAGAATGATATTTTTTTTGGAAAAATAACATTATAATTACGTTACCATTTAAAAGTAAATATATTTTACAGCAAACGTTTGTTATTTAATAATGAAAAATAGAGTTACCTTAAAAGATTTAGCGAAAGAACTTAAATTATCTCCTTCTACAATTTCGAGAGCTATAGGAGGGCATCCTGCAATAAGTGATGCTACCAAAAAAAGAGTCAAGAAAAAAGCAGAAGAATTAGGTTTTACACCAAACTCAATTGCTGCAAGTTTTAGAAATAAAAAAACACGTTCTATTGGTATTATTGTTCCAAGAATTGATATTCATTTTCACTCTTTGGTCATTAGCGGAATTGAAGATTTTGCTTATAAAAACGATTATAATGTTACTATTTTTCAATCTAAAGATTCTTTAAAAAGAGAAAAAGAGATTACAAAAATATTACAAACAAGAATGGTTGATGGAATTATAGGCTGTTTAAGTATTGAAACAGAAAATTGTGATCATTTTAAAAAATTTAACAAGTTGGGTGTTCCCCTTGTTTTTTATGATCGAGTTCCCACAGATTTTGATGCAAACAAGATTGTTATTAATGATTTTGAATCTGCATATACTGCCACAAAACATCTAATAAAAAGTGGTTGTAAAAAAATTGGACACATTGCTGGAAGTCAAAAAACCAGTATTTTTAAAGCTCGTTTAGAAGGGTATAAGGCTGCTTTAAAAAAATATAAAATTCCTTTGGATGAATCCTTAATTATGTACACCAAAAATTTAAGTTATGATGAAGGTGTTTCTAGTGCAAAAAAATATTTAAATCTACCAGAATTACCTGATGGAATTTTTTGTGCCAACGATTATTCTGCAGTGAGTGTTATTCAGGTTTTTAGAAAAGCAAACATAAAAATTCCGGAACAAGTAGCTATTGTTGGTTTTAGTAATTACCCAATTTCTAGAATTATTGAACCGAATTTAACAACAATTAATGATCGTGCTTTTCAAATGGGGGAATCTTCTACAAAGCTACTTATCAGAAAAATTGAAGATGAAAATGATATTATAGATTCTGAAATTATTACCCTTAAAACTGAGCTAATTATTAGAGAATCTTCTAAACTAAATGCTTAATATCTTATTTTATTTTTACCAAACGATTGTATAAAACTTTTACAGGCTGAATTCTCAACTCATTTTGGTTTTTCAATTCAGAATCATATAAAAAACCTTTGTTTAATTTAGTAAATCTTTTATTTAGTTTTTTAGCATCTTTTAAGATTTCGTCTAATTTATCAACTAGGGTAGTAGTTTGAGACTGTTTAAAGTTTACAGAATTAAGTGCTTCCACTACTTCTTTAAAATCTAAATAATGCATTCTTAAATCTGCCATTAATTTAAAATGTTCAAATTCTTTTTTATTTTTAGTAGGATTTACAGCACATAAAGCATTTCTAATTTTACCAAAATCAGCTAACATTTGAGCAACATTTTTGCTTTTTTCTGGTTTTCCGTTTGTAATTAATTCAGGTTTAGCAAATATAAAATTAGATAAACTTTGAGCTTCATTTTCGTTTAAACCAAATTGACTTTTCCCATACTTTAAAACAAATTCTTTCGCTTCAATTGGTGTTTTACTTGCTAACGCATCTGCATAGCTGGCAATTAAAATTCGGAAACCAGAAAGTGGATATGTATTTCTAATTTGTTCCATATCAATTACATCATAGTTTACATCCCAAGTAAAACCATAAACGCCAGTTGTAGACCAAGATGTCATAACAATTCCTTTGTAATTTGCTTCTCTTGCGTATGGAATAAACTCCTTTTGGTTCTTAAAATGTGTGGTCCAGTCTGTAACATACCAATTATCTGGATGACTTCTAATAGATGGTGAACCCCAAAAAGTAAATCCTTTTTTCTGAAGTTCTGGAACATCACCAAAATGATTAATTCTCCAACCATAATTCCAATCTACAAAAATGGTTTCTTTAGGTAATTCTGATGCTGCTTCTGGATGTTTTAAAATAATATCTGCCCACATTACAGGTTTTTTTCCTGCTGCAATGACCAATTCAGTAATCATTTTCATGTGATCTACAAATAATTTTGATTTTCCTTCCTCTTCAACTTTTTTCTTGCATTTTTCATCATGCCCTAAAAGGTAAGTTTCATCTCCACCAATATGAATATATTCTGATGGATGTGTTGAAGCTAAATCTCTAAATAATTCTGCAAATAATTCTTTATTGTCTGCAACTTCCATTGGGCACAATTGAGAAATATCTTTTCTGTCTTCCTTTAAGTTACTATATCTTGGATTTCGTAAAATATATTCCACATGTCCTAATGTTTGTTGCAGTGGAATTACATCAATATTTAAGGTTTTACAGTGTGCAATAAAATCTTTTATTTCTGCTCTTGTGTAAGAATATTCGTTAGAAATTGCGACATGATTTTCAAAAGGATACGTTCCTTCCCATTCTAAAACTAATGTATTCATGCCCATTTTAGAAAGTTCTGTAGCAAATTCTTTTAATGCATTTGGCGTCATTACTTGAATTCTTAAATCTAAATGAAACCCTTTTACATCAAAATTATTTTCATTTTTTTGAGCAGAAGTTTCTATAGAACTTACTATGATTAAATTTATGATTAATAGGAAGTTTAGAATGGATTTAATGTTCATATTTATCAATTTAAATAGAGAGAATTTTTATTAATTTTGTTGAAAAACGTGCCTTAAATTATTTTAAAGTGCTTTCGTGATTTCTTTATTTTTTGAGAATGCTTTCTCATCAAAATAAAATTTACAATCAGGATGTGTTGTTAATATTGAAGCAGGACAAGCTGTAGAAATTACGCCTGAAAGTGTATTTTTTACTGCTTCACTTTTTTTAGTACCTAAAACTACACAAAATAAGTGATCTGCATTCATTAAAGTTGGTATTGTTAATGTAATTGCTTTTTCAGGAACATCATCAAATGTATCAAAACAAGCATCATTTACTTGTTGAGTTCTACATGCTTCATCTAATTCTACAACCTTAATAACTTTTGGGTCGTTAAAATCTGCAACTGGTGGATCGTTAAAGGCAATATGTCCGTTTTCGCCAATTCCTAAACAAACAATGTCTATTTTTTCTTCGGATAAAAGCTTTTCATACCTTTCTAATTCTTCAGCGATACCATTGTGAACATTAATAGTGTTTTTCTGTTTTACTGTAACTTTCGAGAACAAATGATTTTCTAAATACGTAGAAAATAATTCTGGAGCATTTTCTTTTAATCCAATATATTCATCCATATGAAATGCTACTATTTTGCTCCAATCTATTAATTTAGAATTGGTTAAATAGTTTAGCATTGAATTTTGAGAAGGTGCTGCTGCAAAAATAATTCTTACCTCCTTTTTTGTTTGTAGTAATCTTACAATACAGTCTTCTACAGCTTTTCCTGCTGTGTTTCCTGTTTTTACTTTATCAGAAGAGACAGTAATGTTCTGATTAAATTTTATCATTATTTTTCTTTTGTATTTGTTTTAGGGATTTTTCTTTTCTATAAGAGAAATTAATCAACAGAAAAGTATTGATTGTTAGAAATTAGTTTTGGGGGAACTAGTTCAAACGTATTTTATAAAATTTCTATACGATCAATAATCATTTCTGCTGATTTATTATCTGATGGTGCACTTCCTCTGAACAACCATAAGTTTATTTTAAAACGTTCTTCGTTTTCTGGTGGAATATTACTTCCTGTATATGTCCAAGTATTTATTACATCTTTAGATTCTGGAGTTAATGTATGACCTTGATAACTACCAAACTCAATTTTATCTGCTTTCCAATCAAAAAAATGTGTGGATAGATCAGTATTTAAGTTGAGATCAAATCTGGTTTTATTTCCAGTTAAGTGAGAAGGCTGAACTGCAAATTGAGAATTTTCATTATTTGATTTTGACCATTTAGAAAACTCAATATCAATTTCTTCTTCATCATTTTTATAAGTAAATATTCCTGCAACAACATTTTCATCTAATGCTTCAACATCACTTGCTACATAAACTACATATTTTTTGTATCCAAATGTTTTTCTTAAAGTTACACCAGAACAATACCAATTACCACCATCTTGTACTACTTTTAGATGTAATCTTCCTTGATCATCTACCCAAACATTTTCTTCTGAATCTGAAAACAAATTGGGTCCAGGCCCTTGTTTTGTTTCATCTGAAGTTCTTACAACCCATTCATAACCAGAGAAGTCTATAATTCTAGTTTCTGGTTCTACAGGATTATCTTGTACTTCTGAATTTTTCGCACATGAATTTATTAAAATCAGTATAAAAAAAGAATACAATAGAATGGATAGAGATTTTTTCATTAAGTTTTATTTTTATTGTACTGTTATGTTAATATCAAAAGCAGGTAAGCTTGCACCAGCTTTATCTTTAGTTGTTACAGTAATTTTATCGTCTGTACCATTACCATTGTTAATATATACAACATTCATAACGTCTACATCTTCTTGCGTAAATGATTCACCAGCCTGTAATACACTTGCTCCTCTAATAAACCAACCATTTTGTGGTGCTTGTTGAATGGTAAAACTAATGTCTGCAGCTGTTGCTCCAGAAACTTCTAAAACATTACTATTTAAAGCGTACGCTTCTCCACTATTAACTGTAAAACCAGTATTTCTTTCAATAACTAATGTTGTATTTCCTGTAGCAAAACGTGCAATTAACATAGATGGCAAATTACCTCCTGTATTTTCTTTTGTCCAGAATTCATCTGTTTCATCTTTTAGATTTTCTTGATCTAACATAAATGCAACTTTTCCATTATGAGTTAAATCTTTATAGTAATCTAGAATATCAAATTGAAAAGCAGAGATTTTTGATGTAGTTATTGAAGCAATTGGATCTGTGGTTGGGAAAGGTGCATTATCAAACGTAATTCCAGATTCTGTCCAAGTAGTATCTTGCACTGCTAAAATATCAAAATCAATACCTTTTGCAGCCGTAAATTTTACGTTTAGCTCTAAATTCATTTCAACAATTACGCCTTCTTTTGTAAAATCTTTTAGATTAAACATTAAAAAACCTTTTCTTAAATAATCTTTATTTGATGCACTTTTTACTTTAATACGATCTTCTGATCCATAATTTCTACCAGAACTACCACCACCATTTACATATGAATCTGCAATTGGATAAATTGTATCTCTAACAATATCTGGATCTGGAGAAGCTGGTGTTAAACGTGCAGAAAAGAAAATTATATCATCTAAAATATGAACAACACCATTTGTAGGTTTTATGTTAGATGTTATGATTGTCCATTGCTTATTAGTTCCTTCGTTTATTAATCCTGTATAACCACTTGTTCTCGATAAGAAAACAGTTTGTCCATTTTCACTAGTGTAAGGTAAAGGATTGTTTCTTTCAGAAATATTAGGATCATCAAAAGAAACGACTGCATTTACAATATGATATTTTAATGCGTTTCTTAAAATTGGAACTGGAACTTCTGATAAATCTTGATACGAATTATTTGCTAAATAATTTTTAAAAGCTTCATTTGTTGGTGCAATAAATGTCTTTTTTTCTGCAGCTTCATAAAAACTTTGTATACCAGTTAGTGTTATTGCTTCTTCTAGCAATGCTAAAGAATCGTTTTGTTGAATAAACTCCCAAGCGTTTATAGTTAATGGAGTATTTGAATTGGACTTTTTATAAGAAAAATCTTCTTGAACTTCACAACTAAAAAAAGTACTTAATACAACTGAAAAGAAGATTCCAATTGTGAGATACAGTAATGTTTTATTATTTTTCATTATTTCTGAATTTTAATTATTTAATGCATTTTTAGGAATAGATACTTACCTGTAAAATTGATTTTGTATCAAATTAGGGTTTCTATTAATAGCGTCTTCATGAATTGGCCAAACCAAATTTTCTGGATCGCTCAAACCATTTATAGGGTTCATAGTATTTATAGCTTTACCTGTTCTTACCAAATCGAACCATCTATGTCCTTCAAAAGATAATTCTATTGAACGTTCATGCAGTATTGCAGATTCTAAATCTCCATATAAAGTAGTTGCTGATGCTAATGTTAAAGCTGGAAGACCTGCTCTATCTCTTATCAAGTTTAATAATCTTAAAGCTTCAGTTGTGTCTCCTAATTTGTTATGAGCTTCTGCTTTTAGCAACATAATATCTGCTAAACGTATCAAAACAATATTGTTTCCTGAAGGATCTGCACTTTCGTCATTAAAACCTTGTCCGAAAAATTTCCATATTTTTCTTGGATCTGCATCTGTTGTATCATAAATAAGATCTTTTCTTAAATCTCCAGTTTCAAAAGAATTTTTGAATTTTTCGCTTGGAAAATAATCACTATCAGCTCCAATAGCATATAAAACTCTTAATGCATTTGTTTGTACTTCGTTATAACCTACTTCGAAAATACTTTCGTTAGAATAACCTGATGTAAAAATTCTAGACCAATCATTTATAGAAACTAAAGAGTATAAACTGTTATCTAATACTTTTTCTGAAGATTCTATGGCTGCATCATACTGATTTCTCCACATATATACTTGCGTTAATAAAGCATGTGCTGCACCTTGTGTAAAAAGAATTCTAGAACTATCACTAGAAAAAGTTACTCTACAGTTTTCTGATGCAAAAATTAAATCTTCAACAATTTGATCAAGTACAACCTCTTTATCTGTTTTAGAAATAAAGAATTCTTGGTCAACACTTTCATAAGGTTCTGTAATTAAAGGAACATCTCCCCAAACTCTAACTGCATAAAAATAAGATAATGCGCGAAGTGCTCTAGCTTGTGCAATTAACTGTAAGCTAAATTCACTTTCTGTTTCAAAAACAGTTGGTACGTATTTAATAGCATAATTAGCACGACTAACTGTTTCGTAAATGCTATTCCATCTTGCAGAAGTTATACTTTGGTTTAAAGTGTTTTGTTGTAATGCTAAAGGATCTCCAGCATGGTTTGTATTTACTGCATCTGCTCTACCTTCTCCCCAATAAGAAAAGTTAACTCGAAATGTAGATTGTGCTGCATCATAAATTCCATAAACACCCGATTGTGCATCGCTTGAGTTTTTGTAAAATCCTTGCCCTGAAAAGCTACTTACTGGATCTTTCTCTAAAATATCTGAACAAGAGAAGAATATCAGCATTAATAATCCACTTAATAAAATTGGTTTTATATTTTTTATATTTTTCATAATTCTTTTTTTAAAATCCAATGTTTAATCCTAAAATAAATGTGCGACTTTGAGGGTAAGAACCTTCATCAACACCTTCTCTTAATCCGCTGTAAGAATTTACATCTGGATCAAAACCTGTGTAACGTGTCCAGGTTATTACGTTTACTGCAGATGCAAATAATTCAACTTTTCTTAAGCCTAAATTTTCAACAACATTATTTGGTAAGTTATATCTAACGTTAATGTTTTTTAATTTAATATAAGAACCATCTTCTACCCAACGACTTTGAATTCTACTGTCTGATTGAAAAGGGTCATCTCTAACTGGTCTTGGAAAATCTGTAATATCTCCTTGATTTCTCCATCTAGTTAAAGCGTCTGTAGAAAGGTTGTTATATCTTACAACAGAGTTTCTTTGATGATTAATTTCACTATAAATATCGTTTCCAACAGAATACTGTAAGAAGAAACTTAAACTAATTCCTTTATAAGAAAAGTTGTTAGTAATACCTCCAAAGAAATCTGGAGTTGCATCTCCAATTATTTGTCTATCGTTGTTGTCTATAATATTATTTCCATCAACATCATCCCAAATAGGGTCTCCACCTTTAAAAATTGCTCCTAAAGCTCCGTTTGTAACTTGGTTTTCATTGTCTGAATCACTTGCATAAACACCGTTAAATTTCCATCCGTAAAAAGTACCAATTGGGCTTCCTTCTTTTAAAATATGATAATTACCATTTTGGATAAAACCGTTTGTTAATACGTTATCTGGTAAATCTGTAACTTGATTTCTATTTGAACTAATATTAAAATTAGTACTCCATTTAAAATCGCCTACGAAGTTTTTAGAATTTATAGAGAGTTCGACACCTCTGTTTTCTATGCTACCAATATTTTGGGTTACTGTAGAAAAACCTGTTGTTCTTGGAACAGGAACGTTAAATAATAAATCGTCTGTGATTTTTAAATACACATCTGTAGTTACTTGTAATCTATTATTTAAAAAAGATAAATCTAAACCTGCATTATATTGTGTACTTGTTTCCCAAGTTAAACCAGAATTTGACATTACTGATGGAGCAGCTCCAGAAAAATCTAAATAATTTGTTCCTACTGCAAATTCTCCTTGTGCAGTGTAATTTCCTATAGATTCATTTCCTGTTTGTCCTGCTGTTAAACGAATTTTCCCATCATTTAAAAAGTCTAAGTTTTCAAGAAAATCTTCATCAGAAAAACGCCATCCTAAAGCAACAGAAGGAAAATAACCAAACCTGTTATCTTTACCAAATCTAGAGGAACCATCTGCTCTTATATTTGCTTCAAATAAATATTTCTCTTTATAATCATAAGCTACTCTTGCAAAATAAGAAAGTATTGAATGCTCTGTAGTAATATTTACATCTTGATTAGAGATGGTTCCTGCACCATTTAAGGTTGTAATATTATCACTAGAAAAGAATTCACCATCCAAACCAGTTCTTTCATATTGCCAATTTTGGAAACTAATACCTAACAAAGAAGAAAAGTTATGATCTTCTGAAATTGCTTTATTAAAAGTTAAAAAAGTTTCATTTCCCCAAGTTAAATTGCTAATAGCTCTTACTTCTCCACTGTTAAAACCAGGTCTATAATCTAAAGAAGCTGGAAGAAATTTATCTTCCTTCATTGATAAAAAGTCTAAATTAATATTACTTCTTAACTTAAGGCCTTCTATAATATTATATTCTCCATATTGGTTTGCTATAATACGATTTGTCTTGTTATTGTTTGTTGCCAATTCAGCTAATCCAACAGGATTTCTTCTACCAAATTGATATCCGTTATAAGATCCATCAGGTAAAAAATTTGCAAAAATTGGAGGACGAACTAATAATTCTCTAACAATACTTAAATTGTTAGTTCCACCTGCATTTATTCTTTTATTAAAACCGTTTGTGTAAGAAATACTCTGTCCAAAAGTTAATTTTTCTGAAGCTTTAAAATCTACATTTAAACGAGATGTAACTCTTTTATAATTTGAGTTTAAAATAATACCATCTTGACTTAAGAAAGAAGAGCTCCATGCGTATTTTACATTTTCAGATCCTCCTCTTACAGATAAATCTACTTTATATTGTGGTGCAACTCTTAATAATTCGCTTTGCCAATCTACATCACCATTATTTCTAGGATTTAAAGAATCCAAAACAATTCCATTAGGCACTGTAGGATTGTCCATATTTGCATAAGAATCTAAGATTAATTGTCTGTACTGTGTTGCATTTAAAACACTTAGTTTTCTAGTAATTTCACTTACACCTGTTAAAATGTTAACATCAATTTGTGCTTTACCAGATTTACCTCTTTTGGTAGTAATTAATACAACACCATTTGCAGCTCTTGAACCATAAATTGCAGTTGAAGCTGCATCTTTTAATATTTCTATGGATTGAATATCACTTGGGTTAATATCTGATAAAGGGTTTAAACCAAAATTTTCTGTTCCGTTTAAAGAAGACAAAGAATTTGATTCGATAGGCACACCATCTACCACATAAAGTGGAGTGTTTCCTGAATTTAACGATGAATTTCCCCTAACTTTAATAGACATTCCTCCTCCAGGAGCACCAGAGTTTGATACTACTTGTACACCAGCAGCTCTACCTTGTATTGCAGAAATAGGGTCTTGTGCATTAGATTCTGCAATTGCCTCACTACTTACAGAGGCTATAGATCCTGTTAAATTTCTTTTCTTTTTCTTTCCATAAGCAACAATTACTACTTCGCTTAATTCATTAGAAGCTGCTGATAAAGTAACATTTAAAATTTTTTCATTTTCTATTTTTACTTCTAATTTATCGTAACCCAAATAGGAAAACAATAAAATATCGCCTTTAGAAATTTGACTAATACTATACATTCCATCTAAATCGGAAGTAACACCTTTAGCAGTTCCTTTTACACTTATACTAACACCTATTAAAGATTCTCCTGTAATATTATCTGTAACTTTTCCAGTTACATTAAAATTTTGGGATTGTCCATTAGTGGCAATTGTAAAAAAAACGAAAATAAAAGGAATAAATAACTTGTTTAAAAACTTCCATCTTAGGAAGTTAGAAAGCAGATTTTGAGTATTTTTTTTCATAAATTAAAAGTTTGTTTATTCTATAATTTTGTCAAATATAACATTTTATTAATTCTATGCAAACGTTTGCACTTAAAAAATTTAAATTTTATGGAAAATATTTTATTATTTACTATAAACTCTTTAAAAAAAAGTGCTAAGTGTTATTTTATATATGCAAACGTTTGTTTTCTTTTTACTTAAAAATATAATTTTTGTCTTAAATAATTATTTAAATGAAGTAATTTTAAAGAAAATGCTAAAAGTTAAAATAATTTTTTGCATTAAAATAGGAAACATCATTTACAATATCACCTAAAAAAGAAATATCGTTTGGTAATTCTCCATTATAAACATCTTTGCCAATAAGATTGCAAAGTATTCTTCTAAAATAATCGTGTCTGGCATAAGAAAAAAGACTTCTACTGTCTGATAACATTCCAACAAAACAAGACAATAAACCGACATTAGACAAGGTGTTAAGTTGTTTTTCAATTCCGTCTTTTTGATCCATAAACCACCAAGCCGCACCAAATTGAACTTTTCCTTTTATAGAGCCATCATTAAAATTACCAACCATAGATGCTATTAACTCATTATCTCTTGGGTTTAAATTATATATAATTGTCTTTGGAAGTTTACCTTCTTTATCTAATCGATTTAAAAAAACTGATAATGATAATCCTTGGTTAAAATCTCCAATACTATCTGAACCAGCATCATTGCCAAGTAATTTAAAGAGTCTAGAATTTGTATTTCTCATTGCTCCAAGATGTAGTTGCATTACCCAATTTTTTGAGGCATACATTTTGCCTAACTCGAATAATAAAGTCGATTTGTAAATTTCTATTTCTTCTTTTGAAATTTTTTCTCCAGAAATTCGCTTCTTAAAAGTTTTATCTGAAATACTGAAGCTTAATTTATTGACATAACAATGTTCTAAACCATGATCTGAAATTCTACATCCATTTTCATGAAAATAATCGATACAATTCTTTAAGGTGTTTAATAAATCTGAGAAATTTAATATAGAAGTGTTTTTGGCTTCACTTAATTGTGTAATATAATTTACGAAAGAGGTTTTTTCTATATGAATTGAATTATCAGGTCTAAATGTGGGAAGTAGTTTAAAGCTACAATCATCATTTTTAATTTTTTGATGATTTTTAAGATCAGAAGAAGGGTCGTCTGTTGTTACTGCAACTTCAACATTAGCGTTTTTGAGAATATTTCTGGCAGCTAAGTTGTTAGTGCTGAGTTTTGCAGCTGTTTCATTAAATATTATTTCTGCATTGTTGGAGTTTAGCAATCTTTCTTCGGATAAAAAAATCTTCAATTCCATCTGTGTCCAATGATATAATGGATTTCTAATTGTAAAAGGAACTGTTTTTGCCCATTTTTCAAATTTTTCAAAATCACTAGCTTCTCCTGTAATATATTTTTCAGAAATCCCAAAAGTTCTCATGGCTCTCCATTTAGAGCTGTCACTTTCAAGCCAAGCTTGAGTTAAGTTTTCATATTTACGATTATTTGCAATATCAGCATCAGAAACATGACTATGGTAATCTATAATGGGTTGTTTTTTAGCGTAATCATGATAAAGTTGTTGTGAAATACTATTTTCTAATAGGAAATCATCATTTAAAAAAGGCTTTATTTTCATATCGGAAACTATCTAAAATGTTTTGTAATTGTGTTGTAAAGTTCAAACGTATAAAAAATAATAAGAAAAAACACTATAAATTTGGTATTATGCAAACGTTTGCATAATTTTGAAATAAATATTTACACTTATTTTATTTTTAATTAAATAAAAAAAAGATTTATGCTTACATCTTAATATATTATAAAAATGCAACAAAAAAACAATACCACAGCAATTATCATTATTGCAAGTTTATTTTTCATATTTGGTTTTGTAACCTGGATTAATGGCGCATTAATTCCTTTTATGAAAACAATCAATGAACTTACAGATGCCCAATCTTATTTAGTAGCATCTGCAAGTTATATTTCTTTTGTGGTGATGGCTTTGCCAGCTTCTTATATTTTAAATAAGATTGGTTATAAAAAAGGCATGTCTTTAGGGTTGGTAATTATGGGGATTGGAGCTTTGGTATTTATACCAGCAGCAGAAGCAAGAACGTATTGGGTTTTTCTAGCAGGTATTTTTATTCAAGGTTTAGGAATGACGATTTTGCAAACAGCCTCAAACCCTTATATCACAATTTTGGGTCCTATAGAAAGTGGTGCAAAGCGAATTGCCATTATGGGAATTGCAAATAAAACTGCAGGTGCATTAGGTTCTCTAATTTTTGGAGCGTTGTTATTATCTGGAATTGATGACACCAAAGAAAAATTAGCGGGTGTAACTTTAGAGGAAAAAAATGTACTGTTAGATACGATGGCTGATAGCGTTTTTATGCCTTATATAATAATGGCAATAGTGCTATTTATATTAGGTGTTTTAATTAGAAAAGCCCCTTTACCAAATGTAGAAGCAGCAGAAATCGAAGAGATTGTAGAAGGAAAAACAGCAAAAACAAGTATTTTTCAATTCCCAAATTTATGGTTGGGTGTATTGGCACTTTTTGTTTATGTAGGAGCCGAAGTTATTGCTGGAGATACAATTATTTCTTACGGAATTTCACTTGGTTTTACAGGAGAAGAAGCCAAATATTTTACAACTTATACATTATTAGCAATGGTTGCCACGTATGCTTTGGGGGTTTTCTTAATTCCTAAATATGTAAAACAAAAAACAGCTTTAATTGCAAGTGCTATTTTAGGAATTGTGTTTAGTTTTTGCATCTTAAATACTACAGGTTTTATATCTGTTTTATTTGTGGCAGGCTTAGGAATTGCAAATGCCTTGGTTTGGCCAGCAATTTGGCCCTTAACATTAGAAGGCTTAGGGAAATTCACAAAAACAGGTTCAGCCTTATTAATCATGGCAATTTCTGGAGGTGCCATCATTCCCCCTTTATATGGTAGAATTGTAGATGCTAACAAACAAGAATTAATGATCAATGGTTTGCAGGAAGCAGCAGCAATGGCATCAGCCTCTACTAGTAGTTATTGGATTTTAATTCCTTGTTATGCAATTGTGTTAATCTTTGCGATTTGGGGACACAAAATAAAAAATTGGACAAAATAATAAAGTAGTAATTTCTTAAAGAAAATAAATGTCATGTTAAAAAGTACAATAGACAAAGCAACAGGTTTCGAAAAAAGATTCGAGAATATTGGTACCATCGTATATGAAGATTCTACATCTGCCTCAAAAGCAATCGCACAAGAAATTGCAGATTTAATACGAGTAAAACAAGCCCAAAAACAAACTTGTGTGTTGGGTTTAGCCACTGGCTCTTCCCCAAAAGGATTGTATGCAGAATTGGTAAGATTGCACAAAGAAGAAGGTTTAAGTTTTAGCAATGTTGTCTCTTTTAATTTAGATGAATATTACCCAATGGAACCAGATTCTGTAAACAGTTATGTTCGTTTTATGAAAGAACAATTGTTTAATCATATCGATATTATACCAGAAAATTGTTTTGTACCAGAAGGCAGATTAACCAAAGAAGAAATTAGAATTTATTGCGAACAATATGAATCGAAAATAGAAGCTTTTGGAGGAATTGATTTACAGATTTTAGGAATTGGAGGAAATGGTCATATTGGTTTTAATGAATCTGGCTCTTTACAAAACTCAAAAACAAGATTAGTAGCCTTAGATCATATTACAAGAGTAGCAGCAAGTGCCGATTTTTCTGGCTTGGAAAAAACGCCAAGAACAGCAATTACATTAGGAGTAAAAAAAATAATGGAAGCGAAAAGAGTCATTTTAATGGCTTGGGGAGAACAAAAAGCAAACATTATAAAAGCCTCAGTAGAAGATGAAGTAACCAATAAAGTGCCAGCCTCTTATTTACAAGAACATAGAAATGCCACCTTTGTTTTAGACAAAGCAGCCTCTAGTAAATTAACAAGAATTAAAACCCCTTGGTTGGTAGAAAATGTAACTTGGACAGATAAATTAATCAGAAAAGCAGTTTTAAATTTAGCTTTAAAATTAAAGAAGCCAATTTTAATGTTAACAGATGCAGATTACATCGAAAATGGGATGAGCGATTTGTTAACAGAAAATGGCTCAGCGTATGAAATAAATATAAAAATATTTAACAAATTACAAAGAACAATTACAGGTTGGCCAGGAGGAAAACCAGGAGCAGACGATAGTAGCAGACCAGAAAGAGCAGAGCCTGTTAAAAAACGCGTGTTGATCTTTAGTCCACATCCAGATGATGATATCATTAGTATGGGAGGTACTTTTAAAAGATTACATGAACAAGGACATGAGGTGCATGTTGGGTATCAAACTTCAGGAAACATTGCAGTTGCAGATGATGAAGCCTTACGTTTTGCAAGTTTTGTAAGAGATTATAATGAGAAATTTGGAATCGATAATTCAGAGGCAAATGTTATTTATAAAAAAGCAGCTGATTTTTTAAAGAACAAAAAATCTAGTGAAATAGATACTCCAGAAGTACGCTATATCAAAGGCTTGATTAGAAAAGGAGAAGCAAGAGCTACCTGTCATTTTATCGGGATTCCTGATGCTCAAATTCATTTTATGGAGTTGCCTTTTTATGAAACAGGAGCTATTAAGAAAAATCCTGTTGGAGTTGCAGATGTGCAAATAACCGCTGATTTAATTGAAAAAATAAAGCCTCACCAAATATATGCAGCAGGAGATTTAGCAGATCCACATGGCACACATAAAGTTTGTTTAGATGCTGTTTTTTCATCCGTAAAAGAATTAAAAGATAAAAAATTCATGAAAGATTGCTGGGTTTGGTTGTACAGAGGAGCTTGGCAAGAATGGGGTGTAGATGAAATAGAAATGGCAGTTCCAATGGGACCAGGTCAAGTATTAGAAAAACGAAAAGGTATTTTTAAACATCAATCACAAAAAGATGGGGTGGTTTTTCAAGGAGCAGATAGTAGAGAATTTTGGCAACGAGCAGAAGATAGAAATAAAGAAACTGCAGATTTGTATGATGCTTTAGGATTGGCTCATTATGCAGCTATGGAAGCTTTTGTAAGATGGCATTTTTAAGTTTTTAAGCTCTAAAAAAATACTTTAAATAAATTTACTTTCATCTTTATGAAAATTTATTTTTATGAAGCTGAGAGTTTTATTAATTTTAACGGCAAATAGGTTTTTAAAAATATATACATGAGTAATTATCACATAAAACATTTAGAGGAATATTTTCAAGTATATAGAAAATCGATTCGAGAGCCAGAAAATTTTTGGGCAGAAATAGCAGAAGAGCATTTTCTATGGAGAAAAAAATGGGATAAAGTTTTGGAATGGGATTTTACCAAGCCAGCAATAAAATGGTTTCAAGGCGCGCAATTAAACATTACAGAAAACTGTATTGATAGGCATTTAGGAACAAGAGCCAATAAAACAGCTATTTTATTTGAACCTAATAATCCAGAGGAACCAGCACAACATATTACGTATAAACAGTTATCAGAAAGAGTTAATCAATTTGCGAATGTTTTAAAAGAACAAGGCGTAAAAAAAGGCGATAGAGTTTGTATTTATGTGCCCATGATTCCTGAATTGGCCATTGCAACATTGGCCTGTGCAAGAATTGGTGCGATTCATTCTGTCGTTTTTGCAGGCTTTTCATCAGCAGCATTATCTTCTAGAATTAACGATTCTGACTGTAAACTAGTCATTACAAGTGATGGCTCTTTTAGAGGAAAAAAATCAATCGATTTAAAAGGCATTGTAGATGAAGCTTTAGAAGATTGTGCAGGAGTTAAAACAGTTTTGGTTGTAAAAAGAATCAATTCTGACATACATATGAAAGAAGGAAGAGACCAATGGTTACAACCTTTGCTAGACAAAGCATCTAAAGAATGTATAGCAGAAACGATGGAAGCAGAAGATCCGTTATTTATTTTATATACGTCTGGTTCAACAGGAAAACCCAAAGGAATGGTGCATACCACTGCTGGGTATATGGTGTATAGTGCCTATACTTTTAAAAACGCCTTTCAATATCAAGAAAATGATGTGTATTGGTGTACAGCAGATATAGGTTGGATCACTGGACACTCATACATCGTTTATGGACCTTTGGCCAATGGAGCCACTACAGTTTTGTTTGAAGGCGTACCAAGTTATCCCGATTTTGGTCGTTTTTGGGAAATTGTACAAAAGCATAAAGTAACTCAATTTTATACAGCACCCACAGCCATTAGAGCTTTGGCAAAACACGGAACAGAATTGGTGGATCAATACGATTTATCAACCTTAAAAGTTTTAGGTTCTGTTGGAGAACCGATCAATGAAGAAGCTTGGCATTGGTATAATGATACGATTGGGAAAAAGAAAAGTCCGATTATAGATACTTGGTGGCAAACAGAAACTGGTGGAATTATGATCACCCCAATTCCTTATGTAACTCCAACAAAACCAACGTATGCAACCTTGCCTTTTATAGGAGTTCAGCCTGCTTTAATGGATGAAAATGGACAAGAATTAAAAGGAAATCAAGTTGAAGGAAGATTGTGTATAAAATTTCCTTGGCCAAGTATGGCAAGAACTATTTGGGGCAACCACAAACGTTATAAAGAAACGTATTTTTCTGCTTACGAAAATATGTATTTTACAGGAGATGGCGCTTTAAGAGATGAAGTTGGGTATTATAGAATTACTGGTAGAGTAGATGATGTAATTATTGTTTCTGGACATAATTTAGGAACTGCACCCATTGAAGACGCTATAAATGAACATCCTGCAGTTGCAGAATCTGCGATTGTTGGTTTTCCACACGACATTAAAGGAAGTGCATTGTATGGCTATGTAACTTTAAAAGATATTGGAGAAAGTAGAGATCACAATAATTTAAGAAAGGAAATTAACCAATTAATTACAGACAGAATTGGGCCGATTGCAAAACTAGATAAAATTCAATTTTCTGAAGGCTTACCAAAAACACGTTCAGGAAAAATTATGCGACGTATTTTACGCAAAATAGCGTCAAACGAAATGGATAATTTAGGTGATATTTCTACGTTGTTAAATCCTGAAGTTGTACAGAATATTATTGAAAATAAATTGTAAGAGTATTAAAGAATAAACTAAATCAAATTTAATGAGTAAAACAATTGTAGTAACTGGTGCTGGTGGAGTTTTATGTAGCACATTAGCAAAAGCTTTAGCGAAAGAAGGAAATAAAGTCGCTGTTTTAGACTTAAGAAAAGAAGCAGCAGATAAAGTTGCTGAGGAAATAAATGCTGATGGAGGACAAGCAATTGGACTCGCAGCAAATGTTTTAGAGAAAGATTCTTTAGAGCAGGCAAAAAAACAAGTAAATGCAATATTTGGAAAAGTAGATATTTTGGTCAATGGTGCAGGAGGGAATCATCCTTTAGGAACCACTTCAAATCCGTTTTTAGAAGCTGCAGATTTAGCAAATAAAACAGAAGGTTTTAAAACTTTTTTCGATTTAGATATCAGTGGAATTCAATTCACTTTCAACTTAAATTTTATTGGAACTTTATTACCTACACAAGTTTTTGCTGTAGATATGATTGGGAGAGAAAATTGTTCGGTTTTAAATATTTCCTCTATGAATGCATTTACACCTTTAACAAAAATACCAGCTTATAGTGCTGCAAAAGCGGCTGTTTCTAATTTTACACAATGGTTAGCTGTCCATTTTTCTCAAGTAGGAATTCGAGTAAATGCTTTGGCACCAGGCTTTTTTCTGACAGATCAAAATAGAAGTTTATTAACTGAAGAAGATGGATCTTTAACAAAAAGAGGTCAGCAAATTATAGATCAAACACCTATGAATCGTTATGGAACTCCAGAAGATTTAGTAGGTACAACTTTATGGTTATGTGGAGATGGTTCTAAATTTGTAACAGGAGTTGTTGTGCCAATAGATGGTGGATTCGCAGCATATAGTGGCGTTTAAAAAATATAAAGATGATAGAAAAATTAGAACAAACTTGGAGATGGTATGGACCCAATGATCCAGTTACTTTACAAGATATAAAACAAACTGGTGCAACAGGAATTGTTTCTGCATTACATCACATAAAAAACGGAGAAGTTTGGACTGTTGATGAAATTCAGAAAAGAAAAGATGCTATAGAAAAAGTCGGATTGTCTTGGTCTGTTGTAGAATCTGTTCCAATCCACGAAAATATTAAAACGAAATCTGGCGATTATCAGAAATATTATAATAATTATAAGCAAACGTTAACCAATCTTGGTAAATGTGGAATTGACATTGTATGTTATAATTTTATGCCAGTTTTAGATTGGACAAGAACAGATTTAGATTTTGAAGTTTCTGATCAATCAACAGCATTACGTTTTGAAGTTGATGCCTTTGCAGCATTTGAGCTATACTTATTAAAACGTCCAGGAGCAGAAAATGATTATACAGAAGATCAACAAAAAAGAGCAAAATCTTTTTTTGAAAAATCATCTAAAGAAGATCAAAAAAAATTAATTAACAATATAATTGCAGGTTTGCCTGGAGCAGAAGAAGGGTATACTTTAAAGGAATTCAATGCTATTTTAGCCACTTACAATAACGTTGGTCCAAAAGAATTGAAAGCAAATTTATACTCATTTTTATCAGAAATAATTCCAGCAGCAGAAAATGCAGGAATTTTAATGTGCATTCATCCAGATGATCCTCCTTTTCCAATTTTAGGATTGCCAAGAGTTGTATCAACTGAACAAGATATTGAGGATTTGTACAATGCTGTTCCATCCCCAAATAACGGATTAACGTTCTGTACAGGATCTTTTGGAGTAAGAGCAGATAATGATTTAGCAGGAATGGTAAAGCGTTTAGGAGATAGAATTCATTTTATCCATTTAAGAGCTACAAAAAGAGATGCTGAAGGAAATTTTCATGAAGCAGACCATTTAGATGGTGATGTGGATATGTTTTCTGTGATGAAAGCTTTAATTTTAGAACAAAAAAAACGTATTAAAGCTGGAAGAAAAGATTTTAGAATGCCTTTTAGACCAGATCATGGTCATAAAATGTTAGACGATTTAAAGAAAAAAACGAATCCTGGTTATTCTGGAATTGGTCGTTTGCGAGGTTTAGCAGAATTACGTGGTTTAGAATTAGGAATTAGAAACTCTTTAGAATAATAAGAAATTATAATTGCTGATAAATAAAAAAAAAGGAATATTAAGATATTTCCAAATCAATAAAAGCTCTTCAGTTTCTGAGGAGCTTTTATTGGTTTAGTATTTATACTAAAGTTGATGAAAATAAAAAGCCAAAAGGAAAATAACGAGTAGAAATTTATCGTGTTTAGAGTATCAAGATGATAAAAAATTATCAATCCTTAAAACTCTTTTGCACCAAATTCACTTTTAATAAATTTCGATTTATTTTTGTTAGAATTAAAATTATAGGATAAATTTAAACTGACCATATCAACTTCATAAACATAATTTGTGGTTGTAAAAAACGAACCTTGCTGTGAAGTTGTTATTCTTTGTTCATTGCTGCTTAACAAGCCCATATCAATATTTTGCCATTGTAAAGTGGCTGCTAATCTATCCTCTAAAAATGTTTTCCTAAAAGTTAAATTAGGCGAATAAAATCTTGAATCTTTTCCTTGAGCAGTAACTCTTTCAGATAAATAATTCAGCGTAAATTGCAAAGAAGCTGTCGTATTAAATTGATAAGTAGAGTTTAAATTAATGGAATATTGTGTTGAATTGTTGTCAATTGGCTCTGTAAAAGTAGTTCCATTTTCCTCATACGTAAAAGCGCCATTGATATCTAAATTAAAAATATTTACACCAATAAAATTACTCCATTTTTCTGTTGGTTTTAATTGGGCTCCTAATTCCAAACCTAAAGATCTTCCTGTACCAACATTGGTGTAAATTCTGTCTAAAATAGTATCATTAAAAATTTTATTTACTCTATTTACCAAGTTTTTTACGTTTCTAAAATACGCAGTTGCATACACAGAATTCCCTTTTTTATAGCGTTTTGAAATCCCGATTTCAACCAAATCTACAAATTCTGGCAACAAATTTTTATCTCCTTGTTCCAAGGTTTCAGAATGCTCTCTTTCACGAAAAGGATTCATTTTAAAGGTAGTTGTTCTTTGAACTCTTTTACTGTAAGCTGCTTTTATGATCGCTTTATTTTCTAGAGTGTAGGTAACAGTTGCAGAAGGGAATAGTTGCAGATAATCATAATTTATTACTTCAGGAGTTGTTTGGTTTGCACCTTGCAAAGTTAATTCTCTATCCATTTTTTCCAAACGAAGTCCAGCAACATATTCCCATTTTTCTTTTTTGTTTGATACATTTACATATCCAGAATGTAAGGTTCTTTTCAGATCTATTTGGCTAGTAAATTCAGGAACGGTTTCAAAAATACCTGTGGTGTTATTTCTTCTTGTGTATAAAAAATCTCCTTCATGATCTAAAAAACGGTATTGATATCCAGTTTCTAATTTTCCAAAAGCAAAATCTGCGAACTCATAATCAACCCTAAACAACGTTCCAAAAAGTGGATTATCATTGGTGTTGTATTCATCTTGAAGAATTTGAGAAGTATCAGGAAAACCTAAATTTCTGTTGGTTGTTGGGCCACCCAAAAGAGTATATTCATATAAAAATGAAGTTGATAATTTTGAATCATCTGCAAATTTATGAGCATAATCAAAACTTCCTAAAGCAAAATCGCTTGTTCTAATTCGTAGGTTTTCATTAAAATATTGAAACGTGTATAATCGATTATTACTATCTGCAGGTTCAACAGCATTATTATCAAAATAAAGAATATTTGCTCTTCTGTCTTTGCTTCTTTTTCCTGCAAAAAATCCAACAGAAAACTCGTTGTTTTTATTTGGAGTATAATCTAAATTGATGTTTCCACTGTAGTTTTCTTCATCAAAAGAACGCTCTCCATCAGAAGGAAAACTTGTTTTTACATCATTAATAATCGTAAAAACATCACCTTCTCTTCGTCCAGAAATATCATTTCTTTGGTAGCTTGCTCCTAAAGAAAAATTCCATTTGTCTTTTATGTAATTATAAGTTGCATCAATTCCATAACGTTTTGCGCTTTCAGAATTGTTATAACCTTCAATTGATGGAGCTCCAATTCGTGTATTTATTTGAGTAAAAGTTCCATTTAAAGCACCTTTTTTGGTGAAAATATTTAAAATTCCAGCTTTTCCTTCAGGATCGTATTTTGCAGATGGAGCAGTAATAACTTCTACTTTATCAATAGAATTTGCTGGCAACTGACTCAAAATTGTTGCAGGATTTCCTTGCACAGGTTTTCCATTTAATAAAATGATAAAACCAGTAGTTCCTCTTAGAGAAATATCTCCAGTTCCGTTTACAGAAACAGAAGGCAGGTTTTTAATAACATCTGTTGCTGTGCCTCCTTGACTATTTTGAAAATTAGTAGCATCAAAAACTTGCTTGTCAATTTTACTAACAACAGCAGCTCTTTCACCTTTAATTACAACTTCATTCAAAGAATTTCCTAAAGATAATTGTAAATTTCCAAGATTTTTTTCCTTCCCAGAAAACACAATATTCTCTAATTTCTTAGGTTGATAACCAATAAAAGAAATTTCAATTAAATACGTTCCAGATTTTAATTTATCAAAAGAAAAAACACCATTTATGTTAGTGACAACTCCAGTTATTAAGGTTTTTGGAGATTGAGAATACAAAGCAACTGTTGCGTATTCAAGAGGGGTGTTATCTTCTTTGTCTAAAATTGTACCTGTTAATTGTGCAAATACAGCTTGATTTGCACATAAAAATAAGACAAATAAGAATGATTTTTTTAAGTGATTTTTCATAAAATACTTTATTCTGAAGCTAACATTTCTGGAGTGGCAACCGTTCTAAAACCAACATGGTCTGAGCCAGAATCTATAGCAACTCCCATTTTTGCCGAGATTCTAAAACTTGCACAATACGATTCGTGGCATAAAAAAGAACCACCTTTCATAACATGTTCAACTTGATAAGGATTGCTTGGGCTGTAAGATTTACTAGCACCTTTTGGATTTATGATTGGTTTAGAAATATCAATTTCTTTGTAATGATTTACGTTGAACAAATCGCTTGTAATTTCCCAAACATTTCCAGCCATATCAAACAAACCAATGCTATTTGCAGGATAAGATTTTACTGGAGAAATAAATTCAAAACCATCTACAGATTCATTTTTTGAAGGGAAAGTTCCTTGCCAAGTATTTGCATTTGCATCTAAAATAGTTTTATCATTTCCCCAAGTAAAAATGGCATCTGTATTTTTTCCTTGAGCAGCAGCTTCCCATTCAGCTTCAGTTGGTAAACGTCTGTTAGCCCATTTGCAATAAGCTAAAGCATCCTCTAAAGCAATATGCACCACAGGAAAATCATCTTTACCTTCTATATTAGATTCTGGTCCTTCAGGATGTTTCCAATCTGCACCAATTTTCCACGTCCACCATTGTGCATAATTTTCCATGTTTACAACAGCGTTTACTTTTTTATTAAAAATTAAACTTCCAGGTTGTAAAATTGAATCGTGAGGTTTTGGAGTATCTGAAGGTAATTGCGCTTTCATTTCTTCCCAATTAATTTTGCGCTCAGCAACAGTTATATATTTTGTGGCTGCAACAAATTCTTTAAATTGTTTATTGGTAACTTCAGTTATATCCATAAAAAAACCATCTACAGTAACTTCGTGCGCAGGTTTCTCTCTTGGCATTGCATATGTATCAGTTTCTTTTGCGCCTTGTAAAAATGTTTTTCCAGCTACCCAAATCATGTTTTCAGGAGTTTTTACAGCTATTTTTTCTTTTTTTCCTTCGGATAAATTTGTTACTGATTTATCTTTTTTGCAACTACTCAATGCAAGAAAACAAACAATAAAAAGCGAACTATACGTTTTTAAAAGATTTTTTTTATGGGTATACATTTTTGTGAATTTTAGAGTGATAAAGGTAATAATTCCTTTTCATAAGACGAACTAATAAACTGAATTATTTATTAAAATAAACTACTAGTACATACCAGTTGTTTATTTGGTAAAAAAGAATATATTTGTAACGTGGGAATCGTGAAATTAAAAAAGGAAAGTAAAACACCAAAATACAGGCAAATTATTGCTTCTATTGAAAACGCTATTGTAAAAGGCGAGTTACAAAAAGGCGATAAGCTACCTTCTTTAAATGTCATTAAAAACAAACATTCTCTTTCTAGAGATACAGTATTAACGGCTTTTAATGACTTAAAAAATAGAGGAATTATAAATTCTGTTGTTGGTAAAGGCTATTATGTTTCTTCTGTTGATGTAAAATTAAAGCAGAAAATTTTTGTGCTTTTCGATGAATTAAATTCCTTTAAAGAAGATTTATACAACGCTTTTTTAACTAATTTAGGAAGTCATATTGAAGTTGAGATTTATTTTCATCACTTTAATATAAACATTTTTAATAAGTTGATAAACGACAATGTTGGTAATTATAGTTCTTATGTAATTATGCCTGCTAATTTGAAAAAGACACAAGATTCCATAAAGAATTTACCAAATGATAAAGTGTTTATTTTAGATCAAATTCATGAAGATTTAAATGAATATCCTGCAGTGTATCAGAATTTTGAAAAAGATATTTTTACAGGATTAGAAAGCGTTTTAGAGAAGTTGCTTCATTATAAAAATTTAATATTATTATATAATGATGACAAACAACCTAAAGGTATTTTAGATGGATTTTTATCATTTTGTAAACAATACAATTTACAGCATGAATTTTTGGATTCTTTAAACGATAGAAAACCCAAAAATGGAGAAATATTTATTATTTTAGACGATAAGAACCTTATTAGAGTCATTAAAAAAATCAAAGAAGAGCAATTAATTTTAGCAAAAGATGTGGGCATCATTTCTGTAAATGATACGATTTTAAAAGAAGTCGTAGAAAACGGAATTACCACAATTTCTACAGATTTTAATTTGATGGGAAAAAAATTAGCGCAAATGATTTTAAATGATGAAAAAATTAAGGTTGAAAATCCGAGTCGTTTAATTTTAAGAAAATCGTTATAAAATGTTTAAAATAAGCAGTAAAGAGAAAAAGGGATTGAGTTTTGTGGAGTTGCAAAATTCATCAAAAACTACAAAGGCAAAAATTTGTTTAGAGCAAGGAGCTAGAGTAGTTTCACTAAAATTTAAAGATAAGTTTATTATTGAAGATTATTCAGATTTTGATTATAAGGAATCTTATGCATCTTCGATTTTGTTTCCTTTTGCAAGTAGAATTAAGGAAGGTAAATACATTTTTGAAGGCAATGATTATCAATTCGAAACGAATGATGGTCATAATGCTTTGCATGGTTTGGTATATAACAAAAAATTTGAACTTTTTGAACCAGAAGAACATAAAGATAACTGCTCTGCAACCTTTAATTATTATGAGAAAAATGAAAGCAAAGGCTTTCCTTTTACGTACTTTTTATCAGTAACCTATATTCTTTTCGAAGATCGTTTAAAAGTTAGAGTTACCGTTAAAAATACAGATACAAAATCTTTCCCTTTTACATTAGGCTGGCATCCTTATTTTAATTCTACGGATTTAAAAAATAGCTATTTATCGTTTAATAGTGATCAAAAAGTTGAATTCGATAAAAGCTTAATAACCAAAAAAGTAATAGAGCAAAAATCACCAGAAATTTTCAAAATTGAAGAGCAGCAATTAGATGATTGCTTTATCTTAAAAGATAATAATGTCTCTTTTACAACACCAACTTATAAAATAGATATTACAGCAGATCCAGAACAAAATTTTTTGCAATTATATACACCAAAAGGTAAAGATATTATTGCAATTGAACCTATGACAGGTATCTCTGATACGTTTAATAATAAAATTGGATTACAAGTTTTAGAAGCCAATAAAACATACGTATTAAATTGGGATTTAAAATTTAGTGCAGATTAAAAATCAATAAAAATGAGTGCAACATTAATAAAGGAAGTAAAAGAACATTTTTTAAAAAAGTTCAAAACAAGCCCAGTCTTAATTTTTTCTCCAGGTAGAATTAATATTATTGGAGAACATACAGATTATAATGGAGGGTTTGTGTTTCCTGCTGCTGTAGATAAAGGAATTGCTGCTGCTATTCAGAAAAGCGATGCTGGAAAATGTACAGCAATTGCCTTAGATTTAGATAGCACTATTGAGTTTGAACTCGATAAATTAAAACCATCGAAAGAAGGAAGTTGGGAAAATTATGTTTTTGGTGTGGTTGCAGAAATTCAGAATAGAAACAAAGTTATTGGCGATTTTAACATCATTTTTAAAGGAAATATTCCTGGAGGTGCAGGCATGTCATCTTCTGCAGCTTTAGAAAACAGTGTAGTTTTTGGATTGAATGAATTGTTTGATTTAGGTTTATCAAAAACAGAAATGATTTTAATTTCACAAAAAGCAGAACACAATTATGTGGGTGTTAAATGTGGAATTATGGACCAATATGCAAGCATGTTTGGTATTAAAAATAATGCACTTTTGTTAGATTGTAGAACCATAGAATCGAAACCTTATGAAATCGATTTTAAAGAGCATCAATTAATGTTAATCAACACAAATGTAAAACACAGTTTGTCTGATAGTGCTTATAATGATAGACGTTCTGCTTGTGAAAGTATTGCAGAATTGCTGAAAATAGAAACCTTAAGAGATGCAACTGAAGAGGATTTAGAGCAAATTATTGATAAAGTTACTCCAGAAAATTACCAAAAAGGTTTGTATGTAATTCAAGAAATTGAACGTACTCAAAAAGCTGCAAAAGCCATCGAAAATAACGATTTGGAGAAGTTAGGTGCTTTAATGTATGGTTCACACAATGGTTTGCAACATCAATATAAAGTGAGTTGTGCAGAGTTAGATTTTTTGGTAGATCAAGCAAAAAAGAATAAAAAAGTTTTAGGTGCAAGAATGATGGGTGGTGGTTTTGGTGGTTGCACCATTAATTTAATTGCTAAAGATGAAGCAAAAGACTTTGGTAAATCAGTATCAAAAGCCTACAAAAATAAGTTCGATAAAGAATGTTCTGTATATTTTATAAAACTTTCTGATGGAACACATTTAGTAAAATAATCAACTAGAAAAAAAATGGAAAATACAAATTTGCAAGATTATTCTCACAAACGTTTTAATATATTAACAGGCGAGTGGGTTTTAGTTTCTCCTCATAGAGCAAAACGTCCTTGGCAAGGTCAAAACGAAGAAATATCAACAGAAAAAAGACCAGAACATGATGAAAGTTGTTATTTATGTGCAAGAAATACAAGAATTTCTGGAGATGTAAATCCAGATTATAAAGATGTTTTTGTTTTTACAAACGATTTTGCAGCCCTTCAAAAAGACTCACCTACTTTTAATGTAAATGATGGTTTATTTCAAGCAAAAAGCGAAACAGGTATCTGTAAAGTAATTTGTTTTAGTCCAGATCATTCCAAAAGTTTGGCAGAAATGGAAGTGGAAGATATTGCAAAAGTGGTAAAAGCTTGGCAAGAAGAATACACAGAATTAGGGAATAATGATATGATTAATTACGTGCAAATCTTTGAGAATAAAGGTGCAGTAATGGGTTGTAGCAATCCACATCCTCATGGACAAATATGGAGTCAATCTACCTTACCTAATGAAGTTGATAAAAAAGACAAACATCAAAAAGCATATTTTGATAAAAATAATTCAAGTCTTTTAGGCGATTATTTACAGCAAGAATTAAAAGCAAAAGAACGTATTATTTTTGAAAATGAAGATTTTGTAGTTTTAATTCCTTTTTGGGCAGTTTGGCCTTTTGAATCCATGATTGCTCCTAAAAAAGTAAAGAAAAATATTTTAGAATTATCAGATGTTGAAGCAAAGAATTATGCTGAAGCAATTTCGGTAATTACAAAAGCATATGATAAATTGTTTAATACTTCTTTTCCATATTCAAGTGGAATTCATCAAGCACCTACAAATGGAGAAGCAAACGAACACTGGCATTTTCACATGAGTTTTTATCCACCTTTATTAAGAAGTGCAACTGTTAAGAAATTTATGGTTGGTTATGAGATGTTTGGATCGCCTCAAAGAGATATTACAGCAGAAATTGCAGCAAAAAGACTAAAAGATTTGGTTTAGTGTTTTTAAAATCAATAGAAAGTAAATTTAGATATTGATAATAATTAATAAAAAACAACTTTCTATTAAATAATTGTCAATATAAAATAATAAAAAAGTATTATTCATAAAAGTTTTTAATCTTTATTGATAATATTTGTGTAGCTAAATTAAATCTTTAGATTTGCTTCTCAAACAAAGAACATTAAAATGTTAAACAACAATTTTACAAATTTCTATTTTTACTTTTATTTTTTTAATAAGAGGAGAGACTTTGTATGCTGTTAACAAATACACATAATATATAAAGTCTCGAATTTAATTCGAGGCTTTTTTTTTGATATAATTATAAAAGTTGAAGAAAACAATTGCCATACAAGGAGCTGAAGGCTCAAACCATCATAAAGTTGCAAGAGACTTTTATGGAGATAAAATTGCGTTAAAAGAATGTATGTCTTTTGATGTTTTGGTTGATAGTTTGTTGGATAAATCTGCAAATTTGGGAGTTATGGCTTTAGAAAATACCATTGCAGGTTCCATAATTCCTAATTATGCTTTAATTGATAACAATAATTTACACATTATTGGCGAGCAATATTTGAATATTCATCACCATTTAATGGCTTTAAAAGGTCAAAAAATTGAAGATATTAAAGAAGTTTGTTCACACCCAATGGCTTTGTTGCAGTGCAAAGAGTTTTTTAAAAAATATCCGCATATTAAATTAGTAGAAGATGTAGATACAGCAGAAGTTGCGAAAAGAATCGCCAAAGAAAATTTGATTGGTATTGCAGCAATTGCTCCAAAAATAGCCGCAGAAATTTTTGGATTGGCAGTTTTAGAAGATGAAATTCAAACGATAAAAGACAATTCAACACGTTTTGTAATTGTACAAACAGATAAACCTGCAGAAGATGAAACTGTAAATAAAGCCTCTATAAAGTTTCAATTAAGCCATAAAAGAGGAAGTTTAGCAGCCATTTTAAATGCGATGAGCGATTGTAAAATGAACCTGACTAAAATTCAATCTTTACCTGTAATTGAAACACCTTGGAAATATTCCTTTTTTGTTGATGTTACTTTTGAAGATTATAATGATTATAAAAAAGCAATTTCTTTGATAGAAATTATGGCAGAAGATTTTAAAGTTTTAGGAGTTTTTAAAAATGGTAGACAAAGCCTATCCTGAATTTATTTCAGGAACTTAATATAATAAATATGATTAAAGCAGCCAAAAGATTAGATACAGTTCAAGAATACTATTTCTCTAAAAAATTGAGAGAAGTACGTGGTTTAATGGCAGATGGAAAACCAATTATTAATATGGGAATTGGTTCTCCAGATTTGCAGCCGCCAGCAAAAGTAATTGAAGCAATTCAAGGAAGTTTGGGAGATGCAAGTGCGCATAAATATCAATCATATCAAGGTTTGCCAGAATTAAGAAATGCCATTGCAACTTTTTATAAAAATAAATTTTCTGTAGATGCAAATCCAGAAAGTGAAATTTTACCTTTAATGGGAAGCAAAGAAGGTATTATGCACATTTCTATGGCTTTTTTAAATGAAGGAGACCAAGTATTAATTCCAAATCCTGGCTATCCAACCTATACTTCTGTAACCAAATTAGTAGGTGCAGAACCGCTGTTTTATAATTTGAGTGATGCAACAAATTGGCAACCAAATTTTGATGCATTAGAAAAACAAGATTTGAGTAAAGTAAAAATAATGTGGGTAAATTATCCACATATGCCAACAGGTACCAATGGAACGTTACAAATGTTCGAAAAGTTAGTTGCTTTTGGGTTAAAACACAACATTTTAATCATTAATGATAATCCTTATAGTTTTATTTTAAACGAGAATCCAATAAGTATTTTACAAGTTGAAGGCGCAAAAGAGGTTGCTTTAGAGTTAAATTCTTTAAGCAAAACCTTTAATATGGCTGGTTGGCGAGTTGGAATGTTGTTAGGAAATGCAACTTATATCAACGAAGTTTTAAAAGTAAAATCGAACATGGATTCTGGAATGTTTTACGGAATTCAAAAAGGAGCCATTGAAGCTTTACAATTACCAAACGATTGGTTTTATCAACAAAATAAAATTTACAAAGAACGCAGAGATTTAATTTGGCAATTAGCAGATAAATTAGATGCAGTTTATGATAAAAACTCCACTGGTTTATTTGTTTGGGCAAAAATTCCTGAAGGAAAAAAATCTGAAGAAGTTACAGATGCAGTTTTATATGAAAAAGATATTTTTATAACACCAGGAACCATTTTTGGTTCTCAAGGAGAAGGTTATATTCGATTTTCTTTGTGTGTAACATCAGAGGTAATTAAGGAAGCAATTAGTAGATTTGATTAAAAAGTCGGCAGTAAATCAGAATATCAATGGGTTTTAACCCATTGATAATAAAGTTAATAAATCCCCTTTCCTTTAGAAAGGGTTAGAGATAGGAAAATGAAAAATATATACATGATTGGTGTTGGTTTAATTGGCGGTAGTTTTGCTATCGACATTAAAAAACACAATCCAGAAGCTATAATTCACGGAATTAGTAGAAAAGATGAAACCTTAAACAAGGCTTTAGAATTAAAACTAATTGATAAAAAAGCAACGTTAGACGATTTAGAAAATGCAGACTTGGTTATTGTATCAATTCCTGTAGATGCAACCGTAAAATTGTTGCCAACTATTTTAGATAAAATTTCAGAAAACGGTTTGGTTATAGATGCAGGTTCTACAAAAGAAGCAATTTGTAAAGTGGTTGAACATCATCCAAAAAGAAGAAATTTTTTAGCTTGTCATCCAATTGCAGGAACAGAAAAGTCTGGACCAACAGCAGCAATATCTGGCTTGTATAAAGGGAAAACGAACATTATTTGCGAAGTTGAAAAAACAACTTTTAAGTTGCAAGAAAAAGCATTGAAGCTTTTTACGGACATTGGAATGCGTATTCGTTATATGGATCCAGTTTCGCATGATAAACATATTGCGTATGTTTCGCACTTATCTCACATAAGCGCATTTATGTTGGGTAAAACAGTTATCAATAAAGAAAAAAATGAACGCGATATTTTTGATATGGCAGGTTCTGGTTTCGAATCTACAGTTCGTTTGGCAAAAAGTTCGCCAGCAATGTGGACACCAATTTTTAAACAGAATAAAGAGAATATATTAGAAACATTAGAAGAATACATTAGCAATTTACAACATTTTAAAGAGTTGATGCAACAAGATAATTTCTCCGAAATTTTTAACGAAATGGAGAATACAAATTATATAAAACAAATTTTAAACGGCATAAAGTAAAAGCCAAAATAAGTAGAAAGATGAAGAATACAAAAGAATTAAGAACATGGTTGGATGATATGAAATTAGATCATCCTCTAGTAATAGCAGGGCCTTGTAGTGCAGAAACTGAAGAACAAGTTTTAAAAATTGCACACGAATTAAAAGATTCTGATGTAAACTATTTTAGAGCAGGAATATGGAAACCAAGAACAAGACCAGGAATGTTTGAAGGCGTTGGCGAACTTGGTTTAAGATGGTTAAAAAAGGTAAAAGAGCAAACAGGCATGAAAACCTGTACAGAAGTTGCTAATGCTGCACATTGTAAATTAGCAATTGACAACGATGTTGATTTATTATGGATTGGTGCAAGAACTGCAGTATCTCCTTTTATTATGCAAGAAATTGCAGATGCTTTGCATGGAACAGACAAAATTGTGTTGGTTAAAAATCCAATAAATCCAGATTTAGCTTTATGGTTAGGGGGAATTGAAAGATTATACACAGCAGATATTAAAAATTTAGGCGCAATTCATAGAGGTTTTTCAACATACGAAAAATCAAAATATAGAAATGTTCCAGAATGGCAAATCGCTATTGAATTCCAAAATCGTTTTCCAGATTTACCTTTAATTTGCGATCCATCTCATATTACAGGAAACAGAGAAATGATTTTTGACGTTTCTCAAACAGCTTTAGATTTAAATTTCGATGGTTTAATGATTGAAACGCATTTCGATCCAGATAATGCTTGGAGTGATGCTGCACAGCAAGTTACACCAACAAAGTTGAAGCAAATTATGCAAGATTTAAAAATTAGAAAAGAAACCAATACAGAAGCAGATTACGAAAATTCTTTAAATAATTTACGTGCTCAAATAAACGTAGCAGATGATCAATTGATTGATTTATTAGGAAAAAGAATGAAAGTTTCTGAACAAATTGGTGCTTTAAAGAAAGAAAAAAATGTTGCAGTTTTACAATCTAAACGTTGGAACGAGATTTTAGGTAACATGATTTTAGAAGGCGAAAGCAAAGGTTTAAGCGAAGAATTTGTGTTGAGAATGTTCAAGGCAATTCATCAAGAATCTATCAATCATCAAGAAAAAGTGATTAACGGATAAGTATCCTGCAGGGTTTTAAAAACCTTATAGGTATTATTATAGAACCACAAATTCAAGAATTATTTTTGAGTTTGTGGTTTTCTTTTTGGGCGTTCCCAAACAAAAAAGTTTGGTCAGGCTTTCGCACTCGCTTTTTTTGTGAAAAACAAAAAAGAGCTCAAACAATTGCTCAATCCTTAACGCGAATTGCAAACTAAAAAAGGAAGTTAATTAAAATTACTAATAGAATTTCTAAACCTCACAGGTTTTTAAAACCTGTGAGGTTTTTTAATGACAACAGTGTTACTTCTATTTTAAGAGAAATCACAAAAAAAATCACATAAAATTAAGCAACTTTATGGTATTCCTCTAAAAAGGTCGAAAAGATAAAACAGCGTATAAATTGTTTTAGTAAGATTTATTTTTTTAATTCGTTAATTCGTGGCAATTTAAATATCAAATTTTTCTAATTCAATAATAATTCTGCATCTTTGTAGCAATGACAGGAATCGTATATAAATCTACAGGAAGCTGGTATTTTGTAAAGTCTGCTGATGGAGAATTTCATCAATGTAGAATGAAAGGAAAACTTAGGCTAAAAGGAATTAAAAGCACCAATCCAATTGCAGTTGGTGATAAAGTTGTGTTCGATTTAGAAAAAAAAGGAGACGAAGAAACTGGCGTCATTAAAAAGATTTTAGATCGAGATAATTTTATTGTTAGAAAATCGGTAAACCTTTCTAAACAAACTCATATTATTGCTGCCAATATCGATCAAGTTTTTTTATTGATTACCATCAATAATCCACCAACTTTTACCACTTTTATAGATCGTTTTTTGGTTTCTACAAGAGCCTATAGAATCGATACTATTTTAGTTTTTAATAAAATTGATTCTTACGAAATTGAAGAAAGAGCAGAAATTTTATATTTAAAAGATATTTACGAGGCTATTGGTTATAGATGTGTAGAAGTTTCTGCAACAGAAAACAAAAACGTTTCTGAAATTAAAGAAATAATGACAGGCAAAACATCGATGTTTGTTGGGCATTCAGGAGTTGGGAAATCTACTTTAGTAAATGCCATTGAACCTACCTTAAATTTAAAAACGAAACAAATTTCAGATCAACATAAACAAGGGCAACATACTACAACCTTTGCAGAAATGTTCGATTTAAGTTTCGATGCCAGAATTATAGACACTCCAGGAATTAAAGGTTTTGGAGTTGTAGATATAGATAAATACGAATTAGGAGATTATTTCCCAGAATTTTTCGCGTTAAAACAAGATTGTAAATTCAACAATTGTATCCATACAAAAGAACCAAATTGCGCTGTAAAAGAAGCTTTGGAAGAAGAGAGAATTTCTTGGTCTCGTTATAAAAGTTACTTGCAAATTTTAAGTGGAGATGAAGAAAAAGAACATTTTAGAACGGATGTTTGGGATGAAGAAGATAATGAATAAGAAGTAATGAAAATTGTAATTCAAAGAGTAAGTTCTTCAAGTGTAACCATCAACCAAAAAAAGGTTGCAGAAATTAAAGCTGGGCTTTTAGTTTTAGTAGGTATTGTTGATGAAGATACTCAAGAAGATATCGATTATTTAATTAGAAAAACGGCAAACTTGCGCATTTTTAATGATGAGAATCATATAATGAATTTATCTTTAAAAGATATTAATGGAGACGTAATTGTGGTTAGTCAGTTTACGTTGCAAGCAGCCACTAAAAAAGGAAACAGGCCAAGTTATATAAAAGCAGCAAAACCAGCAATGGCAATTCCTTTGTATGAAAATTTTGTTTCATCGCTTGAAAAAGAGATCGACAAAGAAGTGCAAACTGGCGAATTTGGTGCAGACATGAAAGTTGAACTTGTAAATGATGGTCCAGTTACAATAATCATCGATTCAAAAAATAAAGAATAAGTTTTAATGACTTTTTTTGATGCGCATACACATACAATTTCTTCGGATGAAAATGTATTTTCTATAGTAAATACTTATCCAAACTCTGCTAATTTTACAAATGCTTTTTCAGTTGGGATGCATCCTTGGTTCATCAACAAAGAAAATTTATATAATGAACTTTTAATTGTTGAAGAAAAACTTCAAGAAAAGAACTGCTTTGCTTTGGGCGAATGTGGTTTGGATAAAATTACAAAAACAGATTTCGAACTTCAAAAGGCGGTTTTTAAAAATCAAATACTTTTATCAGAAAAACATAAAAAACCGTTGATTATTCATTGTGTAAAAGCATTTCAGGAAATCATCGAAATTAAAAACATGATGAAACCAACACAAATTTGGGTTTTACATGGATTTAATAAAAATCTAAACGTTGCTGAAAGTTTATTGAAAAACGGTTTTATTGTATCATTTGGAGCAGCAATCATCAACAATAAAAAATTACAAGATGTTGTTTTAAATATTTCTTTAGAGAATTTTTTATTAGAAACAGATGATTCTGAAGTTACAATTCAAGAAGTTTATCAGAAAATAGCAAGTATAAAAAATATTGAAGTTAAAGAGCTTCAACAAAAAATAGAACAAAATTTTAAACGTATTTTTAAAAGATGAGTTGGTTAGAACGTACAGAATTATTGGTGCAAAAAGAAGGAATTGAAAAATTACAAAAAGCCAATATTTTAGTAGTTGGTTTGGGTGGTGTAGGATCGTATGCAGCAGAATTTATTGCAAGAGCTGGAGTTCATAAAATGACATTAGTAGATGGTGATGTTTTTGATGAAACTAATAAAAATAGACAACTCCCAGCTTTAGATTCTACCATAGGAAAATCGAAAGCGCAAATATTGGCAGCAAGATTAAAAGACATCAACAAAGATATTCAGTTAACGGTTTTAGAAGAATTTTTATCACCAGAAAGAGCTTACGAAATTGTGTCGAAAGAATTCGATTATGTGTTAGATTGTATCGATTCAATTACGCCAAAAGTGAACTTAATTGTGGCTGCAAGAAGAAAAAAGGTAAAAATAATATCATCTATGGGAGCAGGAGGTAAGTTAGATGCTAGCAAAATAAAAGTTTCAGATATTGGAAAAACTAAAAATTGTACAATGGCTAGAGTTTTGCGTAAACGATTAAAAGAACGCAAAGTAGATAAAGGTGTAAAAGCAGTTTATTCTGAAGAAATTCAGATTTCTAAAAGCGTAAAGGTTACAGATGGTACAAATTTTAAGAAATCTTATTATGGTACTATAAGTTATATGCCAGCAGCATTTGGTTTGCAAGCAGCAGCTCATGTTATTAATTTTATTTTAAAAAAGTAGGAAATAGTTTCCAAGGGAAATAAATTTGTTATACATTTGCAGAACAAATCAATATAAACTTTAAAAATAATTAAATAATGAAAAAAATAATTTTATCACTTGTAGTATTTGCATCAGTTTTAACTGCTTGTAAAGGAGAAAAGAAAGAAACAGTAAAAACTGACGAAGCAAAAGTTGTAGATGTAAACGTTGGTGAGTTAGATAACGTAGACACAACAGCATCTGTATTACATTGGGAAGGAACTAAACCAGGAGGCGCTCATAATGGAACTGTAGCTTTACAAACTGGAGGTTTACTTATAAATGAAGGAACTTTAGTTGGTGGTGAGTTTATTATTGACATGAGTACAATTACAAATAAAGATTTAGAAGGAACTGAAGGTGCAGCAAAATTAGAAGGACACTTAAAAGCACCAGATTTCTTTGATATAGAAACTTACCCAACATCTAGATTTGTAATTACAAATGCAGAAAAAACAGCAACAGGTTATAATGTAACAGGAAATTTAAGAATTAAAGATGTTACAAAAAGTATAACAATACCAGCAAATGTTTCTACAGAAGGTGGAGTTACTACTTTAAAAAGTGAAACGTTTAACATTAACAGAGCAGATTTTAACGTAAAATATGGTTCAAAATCTTTCTTTGATGGTTTAAAAGATAAATTTATTGATGATTTAATAGCAATGTCTTTCGAAATTAAAACAAAAGCATAGGAATAGTTATTTTAAAATTAATTAAATAATTTTAAAATAACCAAGGCCATTTGGATGTGGATTAACATCTAATTTTGATGAAAATTGTGATGGCTCACACACAGCCAAATAATAAATTTTAATTTATTTTAAACCCAAAACTTTTTGTTTTGGGTTTTCTTTTTTATTTTGGTGTTCTATAAAAAAGATATGATTACAAGAAAATTCCTCAAATTATACTTATTACTACTTTTTAATACTTTAATTGGCTATTCTCAAAACGCTGAGTTAAGTGCTTTTTCAATTCCTGCTGAATTAAAAGAAAATGCAAATGCTGTTGTTAGAAATAATTCCATAGAAATTACCATTGACGATTTTGATAAAATGGTGGTTTCTGAAAAAAAAATAGTTACTGTTTTCAATAAGTTGGGTAATTCAGATGCTGGGATTTATCAGCATTATAATGATGATACAAAAATTACAGATCTTTCTGCACTTATTTATGATAGTTTTGGAAACGAAATTAAAAAATTTAAAGAACGAGATTTTTTAGATGTAAGTGCTGTAGATGGTGCCACTTTATATTCAGATGCTAGAGTAAAATATATAGATTATAAACCAGTTTCATATCCTTACACGTTGGTTTTTGAAAGCGAATACAAAACATCATCAACAGGTTTTATTCCTACTTGGTTTCCAATAAATGGGTATTATGTGTCTGTAGAAAATAGTTCATACACTTTAAAGAATCCAAAATCAATTCCTTGGCGTAAAAAAGAAACAAATTTTGAGGGTTTTAATATCGATAAAACTGATACAGATACCGAGTTAAAGTACATCATAAAAAAACAAATGGCTTATGATTATGAAGATAATTCAATTTCATCTAGAGATATTCTACCAGTAGCAAAAGTTGCTTTAGATAAGTTTTATTTAAAGGGTGTTTATGGAGAAGCTACAAATTGGCAAGAATTTGGGCAATGGATGCACAAATCGCTTTTAGAAGGTAGAGATGTTATAAATGAAGCTACAAAAATTAAAATTTTAGATTTAGTTAAGGAAGCAAAAAGCCCACTTGAAAAAGCAAAAATTGTATATCAATTTATGCAAAATAAAACACGTTACATTAGTGTACAAGTTGGTATTGGTGGCTGGGAACCTATTGCAGCAAATCAAGTAGATCAAGTTGGTTATGGAGATTGTAAAGGACTTGTAAATTATACCAAAGCATTGCTAGATGTTGTTGAAGTTACTTCTTATTATACTGTTGTTTATGCTGATGAAAAAAGAAATTTAGATAAAGACTTTGCATCAATTCAAGGCAATCATGTAATTTTAAACATTCCAAATGAAGGAAAAGATATTTGGTTAGAATGTACAAGTCAAACAATGCCTTTTGGTTTTTTAGGCGATTTTACTGATGATAGAGATGTTTTGGTAATAACACCTGAAGGTGGAATTATAAAAAGAACAGCTATTTATACAGACGAAACAAACCTTCAAACAACGCTTGGTAAAATTGAACTTACTGAAAAAGGCGATGTGATTGCTTCTTTAAATAGAGTTTCTAAAGGGTTACAATATGATGATAAATCTTACCTGGATACTTTTACAGAAGAAGAGTTGATAAAAAGTTATAAATCCAGAACTTGGAGTTATAATAACAATTTAGAAATAAATGCTCATCGTTTAAAAAATGATAAAGAAAATATTGTTTTTACAGAAGATTTAGAAATTTCTATTGTGAATTATGCTTCAGTAAATGATACTGAATATTTATTTAGAGTAAATATTTTTAATACAGAAAATGAAATACCAAAAAGATATAGAGATAGAGTTTTACCTTTAAAAATAAGCAGTGGTTATAAAGATGTAGATGAATATGAAATTAAATTTCCTGAAAATTATAAATTAAATTATACGCCACAAAATAAGGATTTAGTAACCAAATTCGGTTCGTATAAAATCAGCTTTAAAATTATAGATGAACAAACCATCTCTTATAAAAAAGAAATTATTATTAAAGAAGGTGTTTATCCTAAAGAAGATTATAAAGAATATAGAAGCTTTAGAAGAAGCATCGCAAAATCAGAAAATTTAAGAATTGCACTCACAAAAATTTAAATATGAAAAAGAAAATTATAGTTTTGTTTATTTTAATTGCACAAATAGCAACTGTTTGTGCTCAAAACTACAAGTTTGGTAAAGTTTCGAAAGAGGAATTAGAAGAAAAATTTCATCCATTAGATTCTACTGCAGATGCGTCTTATTTATATAAATATAGAAGATCTTATTTTAATTATTCAGATACTCAAGGGTTTCAGTTAATTACAGAAATTCATCAAAGAATAAAAATTTATACAAAAGAAGGGTTTGAGTATGCAACAAAATCTATAAACTATTATAATCCAGATTCAGGAGAAAGAGAATCAGTAAATAGTATTAAGGGCTATACTTTTTATTTAAAAAATGGGAAAGTTGAAAAGGAAAAATTATCCAAAGATGGTATTTTTCAAGAAAAAATAAATGAATATAATAGTAGAAAAAAGATTACAATGTCTAAAATTACAGAAGGCTGTGTTTTAGAGTTGAAATATACAATTGTATCTCCTTATCCAACGTCTATTGAAGATGTGGAATTTCAAAAGTCGATACCCATAAAAAAATTAAAAAGTCAAATTGAGTTTCCTGAATACTATACATTTAAAACAATAGCTAAAGGTTATTATAGTGTTCCAATGACAAATACTTCTAAAGGGAGCAAAATTGGAAATACAAACTTTAGAACAGAGATTTTTAATTTTGAGGACGAAAATATACCAGCTTTAAAAAATAATGAGGCTTATGTTGCCAATATTAATAATTATAGAGGAGGTGTTAAGTTTGAGTTAGCACAAACTAACTTTATAAGTATTGGTGGTGACTTTAAAAACTATTCAAATTCTTGGGAAACTGTTAGTAAACAAATTTTTAAATCAACTTCCTTTGGAAGCGAACTTGATAAATCTAGTTATTATAAAGACGATTTAGAAAAGATATTAGCTAATAATACTACAGATCAAGATAAAATTGGTGCTATTTTTGAGTTTGTAAAATCACAAGTAAAATGGAATGGCTTTTACGGAAAATACGCAGAAAAAGGAGTAAGAGCTGCCTATAAAGAAAACACAGGTAATGTTGCCGATATTAATTTAATGCTAACATCTATGTTGCGTTCTGCAGGTTTAGAAGCAAATCCTGTTTTAGTAAGTTCTAGAGGTAATGGAGTTCCACTTTTTCCTACTTTAAATGGCTTTGATTATGTAATTTCTATTGTTCAATTTCCAGATAATTCTTATGTTTTATTAGATGCTACAGAACTATATAGTTTGCCAAATGTTTTGCCAGTAAGAGCATTAAATTGGGATGGAAGAATAGTAACGAAAGATGGCACATCTTCTTGGGTAAAATTATCTTCAACTAAACATGCTATTGAAGACAATATGATGATGGTAAAAATTTCTGATGATTTAATAGTAGAGGGTTTGATAAGAACAAAGTATGAAAACTTAAACGCTTTAAATTTTAGAAAAAATTACAATCATATTAAAGAAGAAGAGCTTATTAAAGATTATGAAGAAAACAATAATATAGAAACTGAAGAGTTTAAAATATTAAACCAAGAAGATATTTATAAAGACATTGTAAGAAACGTAAAGTTTTCTAGTGAAGATTTAATAGAGCAAATTGGCAATAAATTATATATAGAACCTAATTTATTTTTAACAAAACGTGAAAATCCTTTTAAGCTAGCTGAAAGAAAATATCCTGTAGATTTTGCAACAGCTTGGAGAGATATTAATAGAGTTTCTATTGAAATCCCTGAAGGCTATACAGTAGAAAAACTTCCAGAATCATTTGCAATTGCTTTGCCAAATAATTTAGGTGTTTTTAAATATCAAGTTTCTCAAAATGGTAATAAAGTAAAATCACTTTCAATTTTAGAGTTTAATTCAGCGATGATTCCATCTGAATATTATGCCTATTTGAAAGATTTTTATAGCAAATTAGTAAAAAAACAAACAGAAAAAATAGTTTTAATAAAAAGCTAATTATATAAAAACCTCAAATTAAATATTTGAGGTTTTATAAATTTATAACAGTTGTATTTTTAACTTGTTCAATGGTAAAAATACTATGGGTGCTGCCAATATATTTAATGGCAGTTAATTTGGTAACCATAAAATTTCTGTATTCATCCATATTTTTTACGTAAATCTTTAAAATGTAATCATAGTCTCCACTCACATGAAAACATTCAGAAACTTCGGTTAATTTTAATATTTCACGCTCAAAAGTAGTTACATATTCTCTAGAATGTTGCACTAATTTTATATGACAAAAAACTAAGAAAGATTTTTCAATTTTGTTTTTATTGATAATGGCAACGTACTTTTCAATAACGTTTTGATTCTCTAATTTTCTAATACGTTCATATATAGCAGTTACAGACAAGTTGAGTTGTAAAGACAACTGCTTTGTAGTTTGCTTGCTATCATTTTGCAATAAATTGATGAGCTTTTTGTCAATGGAATCTAACATATAAATTTTCTATAAAATGAAACTTAAATCGTGTTTTTCGGTTTTTAAAACTGATAAATAAATCAAATGTAGATAAAAAATCTATATTTTATAATTTGTATTGATATTATATCTATTTAGTCCTTATTTTGTAAGATATAAAACTATGTATTATGAAATTCAATCCAGCAGATAACATTCAAGATTTACAATATTTTGGCGAATTTGGAGGTGTAAATCCATCCATTTCAGATTCATCTACCTATACCTTTTTATCAGCAAAAACAATGTTCGATACTTTTGAAGGAAATGCTGATGGTTGTTATTTATATTCACGTCATTCTACACCTAGCAACTTATATTTAGGAGAAGCTTTAGCAGCAATGGAAGGTACAGAAACAGCCAATGTTACAGCATCAGGAATGGGCGCAATTACACCAGTTTTATTACAAATCTGCAATGCTGGAGATCATATTGTTTCTAGCAGAACAATTTATGGAGGTACCTATGCTTTCTTAAAAAACTTTACTCCAAAATTAGGCATCGAAACTACTTTTGTAGATATCACAAAATTAGATTTGGTTGAAGCTGCTATTACAAAAAACACGAAAGTTTTATATTGCGAATCTGTAAGTAATCCACTTTTAGAAGTTGCAGATATTAAAGGGTTGTCAGCGTTAGCTAAAAAACATCATTTAAAATTGGTGGTTGATAATACTTTTTCTCCACTATCAATTTCTCCAGCAAAAATGGGTGCAGATATCGTTTGCCATAGTTTAACAAAATTTATCAATGGTTCTTCAGATACTGTTGGTGGTGTTGTTTGTGGAAGTCAGGAATTTATCAACGATTTACGAAATGTAAATGATGGAGCTTGTATGTTATTAGGTTCAACTATGGATAGTTTACGAGCAGCATCTATTTTAAAAAACATGCGAACTTTGCACATCAGAATGAAACAGCATAGCTTTAATGCTGCTTTTTTAGCTGATAAATTTGAAGCTGATGGATTAAAAACGGTGTATCCAGGTTTGGAAAGTCATCCTTCTCACCAACTTTTTAAAACCATGATGAATACAGAATATGGTTTTGGAGGCATGTTAACGATTGATGCTGGTTCTTTAGATAAAGCAAACGAGTTAATGGAATTAATGCAACATAAGAATTTAGGATATTTAGCAGTGAGTTTAGGGTTTTACAAAACATTATTTTCTGTTCCAGGAAGTTCTACGTCATCAGAAATACCAGAAAATGAGCAAAAAGAAATGGGTTTAACAGATGGTTTAATTCGTTTTTCAATTGGTTTAGATAACGATATTGAAAGAACTTACAACATGATGAAAGCTTGTATGGTTGAGGTTGGAGTTTTATAGTTTTGTTTATAAGTTAAAAGTTAAAAAGAAATAAGAATTTGTCAGTTCGAGTGATTTTCGATTTTTTTGAGAAAATTGTATCGAGAACAAGTTCAAATTTCCATTTTGCTAACTGCTAAATCCCTTTCAAACGCTCAATAAACTTGCTAAAATCCTCTCCATTTGGCGGATTTCCATTAAAAGGTAAAATATCCCATTCATCACTTTCATTAAAGAGTGTAAAGTTAAAAACGGAAGTATTTGCATCATCAGGATTTAAAGGAGGATACCTTAAATCGATATATTTATAAGTGCCTATTTTTTCTTTTTTGGTGATTTTAAAATAACTATTACTAAACCAAGCAAGGGTTTGTAAATTAGCATCATTCATATCAATTAAATCGTGCTTTTTTTCAATTTTGATAATCTTTTTTGAGAGTCCACTTTTATCAAACAACGAATAAAAAGCATAATGATATTCGTTTTCAGTTTCTGCAACTGCATACCATAAAATATTATTTAAAATTGTGGGTTGAGCTGTAAAACGTGTATAAGAAATTCCTGCTTTTTCAAAAGATTTTTTAAAAACAGCATCCATATAAAACTTATTAAAAATTGTCAAAACCATATAAGCAGTGCTAATATAAATACCTGCTTTTAACCAAATTTGTCTTTTAGGTTTATTTCCTTTGAAAAACATCAAAATAATTATACAAATTAAAAATGGTAATGTGTATAAAGGATCTACCACAGAAATATTATTAAATGCAACTCTGTAATCAGAGAAAGGCGCGAATAATTGCGTTCCATAAGGTGTAAAACAATCTAAAATTGGGTGTGTAAAAATTGCCCAAAAGAAAAGTAGAATCCAATTTCTTAGTGTGGTTGAATCTTTCCTGTTTCCAGTATTGTATAGTTTGTAAGTAATCCATCCAAAGAAAAAACAGCCAATAAAAGCGAATAAAATAGAGTGCATAAAACCTCTATGAAAAGCCATAGCCTGTATTTCATTATTGTATAATAACCGCCCAATAAAAACATCTAAATCTGGAATTGTACCTCCAATTGCTCCAAACAAAAGCGCTTTATTTCCTATTTTTTTACCAAGAATTGCCTCTCCACAAGCAGCACCTAAAACAATTTGAGTTAACGAATCCATTTTGTAAAAATAAGTCAAGCAATTTGATTTGCATAACATTCTGTAAAATCGTAACATTACAGTAGAAAAATTATAGAATGGCAGACAACAAAAATTTATCAGAAATAGAAATTGAAGATCAAAAAATCATGGAGAATAAAGAGCTCAATCTTTTTGAATCTTTAATTCCAGTAGTTTTATTGATGAGTTTATTGGCTTATAATATCTTTTTTGTAGAGGATCAAGAATGGTTTGGAGCCTACACAAATCAATATATTTTATTAATTGGAGGTGCAATTGCAGCAGCAGTTGGTTTTTTTAATAAAGTATCATTAAACAAAATGATTGCAGAAGTTTGGGAAAACTGGAAAAGTGTTTTTGTGCCCATTATGATTTTATTTTTGGTAGGAGCTTTAGCAGGAACTTGGTTGGTAAGTGGTATTATTCCAGCTATGGTTTATTATGGATTGCAGGTTTTGAGTCCAGCTATTTTTTTACCAGCATCTGTAATTATTGCAGCAATAATTTCGATTGCAACAGGTAGTTCTTGGACAACATCTGCAACAGTTGGTATTGCATTAATTGGTATTGGAAGTGCTTTAGGAATTCCAACAGGCATGATTGCTGGAGCTGTAATTTCTGGTGCATATTTTGGCGATAAAATGTCTCCACTTTCTGATACTACAAATTTAGCACCTGCAATGGCTGGTACAGATTTGTTTACGCACATAAAATACATGGCCTACACAACTGTGCCAACTATTATAATAACATTAATTGTTTTTGCCATTTTGAGTGGCACAATTGATACTACAGGAAATGCAGATATCAGTAATTTATTAGCTTCAATTAATAATACATTTAATATTACACCGTGGTTATTTTTAGTGCCAGGAATTGTAATTGCTATGATTTTAATGAAAACAAAGCCATTAGTTGCTTTAGGAGTAGGTGTTTTATTAGCTGCTGTTTTTGCTTTTATTTTTCAAGGTGATGTTTTAGAAAGTTTATCAACATCAAAATTTCAAGCAATTATAAATTCAATTTTAGTAGATACGAATATTCAAACGGATGATGAAAAACTGTCGGAATTATTTTCTTCTGGAGGAATGAATGGAATGCTTTGGACGATTTTTTTAATTATCTGTGCCATGGTTTTTGGTGGAGTTATGGATGCTATTGGTGCATTAGCAAAAATTACAAAAAGCCTATTAGCTGTAGCAACTTCTGTATTTGGGTTGTTTGCAAGTACAGTTGTAAGTTGTTTAGGTTTAAATATTGTTGCTTCAGACCAGTATTTGGCTTTGGTTATTCCTGGTAAAATGTTTAAAAAAGCTTACGAGGATAAAGGTTTAGCTCCAGAAAATTTGAGTAGAACTTTAGAGGATTCTGGAACTGTTACCTCAGTTTTAATTCCTTGGAATACGTGTGGAGCTTATCAATCTGGAGTTTTAGGAGTTGATGTTGGAGATTATTTTTTCTATGCAATCTTTAACTATTTAAGTCCTATAATGACGTTATTGTTTGCTGCTTTTAATTTAAAAATTAGAATGATTATTAAGAAATAATTCTGAAATGCTTTAAATTTTATTTTAGAAATTATAATTAAAGCCTACTAAAAATTCTTTTCGGTTGCTATAAAATGTAAGTTCCATATGTTTTTGTTGATATTCTGTAGTGAACAATAAGTTGCTTCCCAAACCAATGGCTGCTCCTGCTAAAACATCTAAAATATCGTGTTTTTTAGAATCAATTCTACTTGCTGCAGTAAAACCTGCTATAGCATAAGCAGGAATACTATATTTAAAACCATAACGTTTGTGAATAAAACCTGCACTTTGAAAAGTTGTAGAAGTATGCCCAGAAGGGAAAGAGTTATCATTACTCATATCTGGTCTTTGTTTATTTACCCCTAATTTTAAACCATAAGTAACTGCGCTTGTTAGCAAAAAACCTTTTGTAAATTGCCAAGAACCTTGCTTATCGCCAATAATTAGAGTTGTACTAAAGGTAGCAACTGGTAAAGTAAACAATAAAATATCGCCAATTTTTTGAGTTGTACCAATTTGTGGTTTTGTGACACTTGTATCTTGCGCAAAAAGTGGCGTAGTCAAAAGATATACAAAAATAAAAACCGATAATAATGGATTTAGTTTGTTAATCATTATTTTTAAAAACTTTATTAAAATTTATATTTCATCCCTAAACGTACAATCTGAGTTTCATAATAATTCTCATACAAAGCAGAAAAACCTTTGTCTTTAATACGTTGTCTTAAACCAAAATTGTTAAATAAATCGCTTACAGCTAGAGTGATTTCTCCTTTTTTATTCCAAAGAGATTTCTTTAAACCTAAATCAACAGAAGAACGTGCCAATTCTTCTCCTTGTGGAATATTACGTTTGGAATAATACAAACCTGTAATTTGAGCTTCGATATGTAAGGGAAGTGTAAATGAGTTTGTTAATTTAAAGTCGCCTGCTGTATTAGATGTTTTATCAATAGAAAAAGTTCTCTTAAAAGGAAACAGTAAAGTACCTTGAAAAGCATTTATATTATTTTGATACACATTTGTACTTGCAATTAATTTCCAATTTTCGGCAAGATCTTGACTGAATAATAATTCAATTCCTGTATTGGTACTTTCGCCAGTGTTTTGATAAATTCGATTTACAATATCATACTCTGGGTTGCTATTATCAATACTAAATATGCGTTGGTAAGCTCCAGTTATCTGTCTATGATATACTGCAGAAAATAATGAACCAGTTTCCCAATTATAACGATGTGCAGCCTCTATACTATTTGTAAATTGCGGGCGTAAATATGGGTTTCCTACTTTTAGCAATTCTGGGTCATCATATTTAGGAAAAACACGCAATTCTGGTTCTCCTGGTCTGTCTATTCTTCTGTTGTAAAATAAAGAAATTTTATTTTTATCATTTATTTTATAAGTAAAACGTAAACTTGGAAATAACTCAAAATAATTATAAGCGTCATTGCTTGCATAATAGATATTTATAGGATCTAACTCATAAGAAACATCAGTTTGTTCTGCTCTTAAACCAGCTTCTACATCAAATTTTTCTTTTTCTAATAAATAATTTCCATAGAAAGCATATAAGCTCTCTTTCCAAGTAGAAAAATCTCCCAAATCTGGATAAATAATAGATTTATTTCCACGGTTTATGGAATAATCAACAGGTAAATTTCTAAATCTTGCTTTTACACCTAATTCTAAACGCCCATTGCTTAAAGCACGTGTATAATCTGTAGAGATACTTGTGGTGTGTTCAATGGCGCGAATATTTGTCATATCTCTACCAATTCTTATGGCAGAACTATCATTTAAAAAATAACTTTCGTCTTCTAAACCTTTTGTATATTGAGCGTTTGCAGAAATCGAGTGCCCTGCTTGCTCAAAATTATGTTTGTAATTTATAGATGCATTTATATAACTGGTAACTTCTTCTTCTTTCCAAGTATATAAACGATTTCTAATTCTATTATTAAGGTTGATAAAAGCTACTTGAGAGGTGTCTATATGTTTTTCTCTATCAAACATTGCAGCAATTGTTATGGCGTCATTTTTGTTGATTTCCCAATCAACACCCCCTGTAATTATAGAACGAAATTGTCTTCTATTTTCTGGAACTTGAGAAATAATATTTCTTCCATCATCATAATTTCTGGTGGTAAATTCGTTATTTGGTAACGCTTCTTGAATAATAAATTCTGATTGTAAAAAGTAATTTAGATTTTTAGTTCTGTAATTTAGATTTAAACTCGGAATTAATTTCGGGTTTACAGAATAACTTCCTAAATCTGTAGGTGTATCTTCTTTTCTTTTTGATAAAGCACCTAAACCAAAAGAAAAACCAACATCGCCATTTAAACCTGTTTGTTTTTCTTTTTTGTAGATGATATTTACAATCCCTGCAAAGCCATTCGCATCATATTTTGCTGACGGATTATTAATAATTTCAATTCTTTCTATGTTAGAAGCAGGAATATTACTCAACCCTTTTTGATTTCCAAAACCTGTTAAGCTTGATTGTTTTCCATCAATTAAAACAACTACTTTATCACTTCCACGTAAAACTACTTTTCCATCTTGATCAAAAGCGACACCAGGCATTGTTTTCATAGCATCTAAAACTGACCCTCCAGATTGCGCAATATTATCTGTTAAACTAAAAGATTTTTTATCTAAAGCCGCATTTACTGTCGCTCTTTTTGTTTCGATTGTAATTTCATCTAAAGATTCTGCTGAAGCTATTAGTTCTATTTTTCCTAAATCGAAAATAGGATTTAATCCTCCAGAAGTTATAGTTCTTTTTACTGTTTGAAAACCTATGCAAGAGATGTTTACAGTGTATTTTCCTATTGCTAAATTTTTTATTTCAAAACGACCAGCATCATCTGAAATTGCGCCTGTAATTATTTTGTTGGTAGTTTCATCATTTACAGAAATAGTTACAAAAGGTAAGGTTTCCTTTGTTTCTTGATCTAATATTTGCCCTGTAATTGTAATCGTTTTTTGTGCATTTATGCATAATGTAAATAGCAATAGAAGTATTGTATAGCTGTATCTAAACATTTTTTTATTTTGATACACCAAAAGTAGTATTGAAATCTAAAGAGATTTTAAAGAAATAGCTTTAGATGTAATAATTTTACTTTTTAAATTGAAGTGAAAAAGTATGTCGGTTTTTTGTAAACTGATAAGAAACATCAAAATGATATAAGTCGCAAATTTTTTTAATAATTGCCAAGCCCAAACCTATGGATTGGTTTTTTGTAGATTCTCTATAAAAACGCTGGAATAATTTCTCTGGATGCAAAATTGCTTTTTCACCAATATTAGAGATTACCAAAGAATTTTCATCAACAGAAATTAAAACAGCATTATTTTTTAAACTGTATTTTAATGCATTAGTAATTAGGTTGTTAATCAAAATATCTGCTAAAAAGGCATCCATAGAAATTATTAAATTTTTAGTTGCTGTAAAATGAATAGTATTTGAAGTTAGTTCTTTATAATTATTTATTTTCTCGTTAATTAAATCGGTTAGATTTATAGAGGTGGTACTTATAAACTGATTATTATCAATTTTTGTGAGAATAGTAATTTTTTTATTGAGTTGTTTTAATCGCTGAATATCTTTTTGAATGGATGTTATTTGGTTAAATTGCTTTTCATTGATTGTATTTTCATTAATAATTGAATCAATTTTAGCTTGAATTATTGCCAAAGGAGTTTGTATTTCATGAGAAACATCTTCTGTAAATTGCTTTAAGTTTTCGTAATCTCTTTTAACTTTTCCTGTTAAGGTTTCAATTTCTGATTTTAATTCTGAAAACTCTAAAATATCACTTTCAACCAAATGAATAGGCTCTTTAGATGTTAAAGAGAAGTTTTTCATTTGTTCTAAATTCATAAAAAAAGGTTTCCATATAGTAAGGTTCCTTTTAGTGTTAAAATAGAACAAGAACATAAAAACTAACGAAAAGATTATTAAATAAGAAACTACAATGGCTACTAAAATATTTTCAGTTTCTACCACTAAATTACGAACTGTAATTTGATACTTTTTTCCGTTGATTTTCTTAAAAGTAGATAGTTCTCTAAAAAGCTCCATTTCGTCTTGCGAGGGATCATAAATAATGGTGTCTTTTAAAAATTTTTTCTTTAAGAGATGAATCTTTTTTACTTCTGTAACTGGTGGTAAAGAATAAATATTTTCATTATTTTCTAAAGCGTGTACAACTCTTGCTTCAGTTGAATATAAAACTTCTTCAACTTCATTTTGTAATAAATTTCTGGTATAAAAATACAATACAATCGAACTTAAAACAATCAAGAATAAACCAGTAAAAAGAAAGGTTTTAGATGTTTTTTTGATAAGTTTTATCTTTTTATTCACGTTTTAATCTTCTATAAATTTATAACCACTTCCATAAGCGGTTTTTATATATTTTGCGCCTTCTGCTGTTAATTTTTTTCGTAAGTTATTTATATGAACATAAATAAAATCGAAATTATCGAGTAAATCACTATCATCTCCACAAAGATGTTCTGCGATAATTTCTTTGGATAAAACACGCCCTTTATTTGAAATGAAAAATATTAATAAATCGTATTCTTTCTTTGTTAATGCCATTTCTTTATCGGCAATAAAAGCGGCTTTAGATTTTGTGTCAATTTTTATTTCATTAAATTCTATAACTTCATCTCCACCATATTTTCCACGACGTAAAACTGCTTTAATTCTAGAATTTAGTTCTGCTAAATGGAATGGTTTTGTCATATAATCATCTGCTCCTAAATCTAAACCTTCTAATTTATCAGAAAGAGAGTTGTTTGCAGAAATAATAATAACACCAGCTCTTTTTTTATTTTTTTTAATTATTTTTAGTATATCAATTCCACTTCCAGAAATTAGATTAATATCTAAAATAACAATATCATAATCATAGATAGCTACTTTTTCAAAAGCCTCTTCAAAATTAGACGCTACTTCACAAATATTGCCATCCTTTTGTAAATAATCTGCAATAGCTTGTTGCAAATCAGTTTCATCTTCGGCTATTAAATATTTCATTTTGCATATTTTAAATACTAAAAGTAGGGTAAGATTCTAAAGAAATATTAAAGATAAAAGTAATTCATTAAAATTCTTTTTAGATTTGTAAATTATATTTGTAAAATTAATTAGAACTTTCAACTATACAATGCTCAAATTTTTAAAACTTGTTAAAGAATATTTATCTATAAAATTCAAAAAATATGATAGCAAAATTCCCTATGCTATTATAATTGCAGTTGCTTTAGCAATTGTTATTCTCGGAATTAAGTTTTTTGTAGAACTTACAGAAAGTTTGCACACAGATGTTTTAGCTAACTCTGATACTATTATAAGTGAATATATAGCTTCTTTTAGAACACCAGTTTTAACTAAGTATTTTACATTTATAACAGATGTAGGTGATATTTGGGGATATTTAATTGTGTTTATAATTTGTACAATTCTTTTTTATAGATTTTTTAAGAGATGGAAATATCCTTTGCAATTATCCTTAATTTTAATTTTAGCTTTGAGTTCTAATTTATTTTTAAAGCAATTAATAAACAGAGCAAGACCAACTTTAGAGCATTTAGTTACAGTAAAAACATTGAGTTATCCAAGTGGACATGCAATGACTGCCATGGCTTTTTACGGTTTTTTAATCTATTTAATATTTACGTTTAAATTCAAGAAAGTATTAAAATTTACCATTATAACTTTATTAGGATTTCTAATTTTAAGTATTGGAATTAGTAGAATTTATTTGGGAGTCCATTTTCCATCCGATATTTTAGGTGGTTTTGCAGCAGGTTTTATTTGGGTGGTTTTCTGTATTTTAGTTTTAAATATTTTCAAAATTTTTAGAGAAGACCCAGCAACTTAAAACTAAACTTCTTTTTTTGCTTTACTGTTGATGTTTAACAAAGCAGAAATCAACAATAAAAGCCAAGGTAAACCATGTAATAATACATCAAACCAATCTTGAAATTGCATTCCGTTTTCTGATGAAAAAGCATTTCCTCCCAAAATCCATTGTAGTTTCCCAACAATATGAGGTGGATTAAAAGGCGCTAAACCTAGAGTTAAACTCGCAATTAAAAAAAGTTTCCAGTTGTTTTTAAGTTGATTTTTCATTTTATTAAGTTGATTGCCACAAATAGCCACTTATTTTATCTTTTAGGCACCAAAAAGCATAGCAAACTCCATCATTTCCAAACATTATTTCGTAATTGTTATTTGGATTTAAATCTGGTAATCCACTATCAAGCTGAAAAATAAAACTCATTTTATGATTACATTTTGGGCAATATAAATTTTCAGATTTTTGAACCCAAATCGGATTTCCCCCAATTCTATTAGAATTACCTTCCCAATTCTGGTTTAAAAATTCTTTAGGAGTTAAAGCTAGCTTTATTTCTGTTTCTTTTAAAGGATAATTGGAATATGTATTTACAATATTGATTTTGGTTAATGGTTTTATAATGCTATTATCTAGATGTTGATAAAATATATTTTGTAGATTAATTTGAGCATTAAAAAAGTCCTCAAAATTAATTGCAAAAGTTACGTTATTTATACTAATTTTTCTTCCAAAGTTATCATCAAAAGAAATTAAACGATTCAAACCATTTTGTAATTTACCTCCAAATTTGAATTTAAAATCATTTAAAGTATTCAAGCTCCAAGTTGAGTGCAAGCCATTTCTTTGTCCAAAATCTTGATGTTGCACAAATTTTTCTTCAAATATAATATGATAACTGTTATCCATAATATCTTTTTCTAACTAGCTAAAAATCCTTCCCTTTAAAAAAGATTTAGGATGGGCTTTAGGTTATTCTATATAAACCAATTCCAAACCAATCCAAAACGAACTGTAAAATCTCTGTAAGGATAATTAGGTGCAGAAAAATAATTCTTTTCAGAAAAACTAGAAGTTACATTATCAACCTTTAAATACAAACGTGTTCTACGAACTCTTGCGTTAAAGAAAACATCAAAAGTAGGATAACCAATTTCTTGCGTGTTTTGTAGCTTAAATTCAGCTAATAATGGGTTGTAAGCATTTGCATTGTATTTTGTAAAATACTTAAAAGTAACACCAATATTTACCAACATTGGTTTGCCTTTAAACCATTCATCAGTATAATAAAAAGTATTTCTTGTTACAAATTCTGGCACTCTAAAAACCGAACTTCCACTGCTTACATTTTGATACATTACTGTATTGTCCAACCCAAATTTCCAAAACTTAAATTCCCTATTTGCTTTTACTTTTAAGTAGGTGATTTGATTCTCAAATTGTTGAGGTAAATTGTTTTCATCAAAATACGTATAATTATCAATATTTGTGAAATTTAAACCTGCATTTATCCATTTAGAAGCTATCGAAAAACCTAAATCTCTAGTATTTATATTGCTAAAATCGTTTTGCCAATTATAATCATCATACTTACTTTGATGAAGTAGTGTGTTAAAATTTGGCGATTTAGAACTGATTAACAAACTTCCTTTAATTGTAAATAAACTATCTTTATCATAAACAGCTTCACCTTTTAAATAATTTCCAGATAATCTGCCAGAACCAGGTGTTAAAGAAGCATCTGCATTTAATTGAAAGTTTTTAATTTTTGCATTCCAATCTGCACCAACAGAAATTGCATTTCCTTCTAATTTTAATTTATTTAAATTACTGTTGCTATTTAAAATAGTATCATAACCATAAGAATAACTGGTAAGATTGGCTTTGGCTCTAAATTTTCCTAAAACATATTTAGAGTTAAATTCTAGGTTTACTTCGTTGTTTGTTATGGAGTGTTGAGCATCATTATTAGTAGCTCCAGAAGAATTTGCATTGCCAAAAAAATCGGTGGTAATTGAGTTTTGATTAAAACTATAGCTTTTATTTTCACTTGTAAAAACATGGCCGATTTTCAAATTGCTAAAATCCTTATCGTTTAAAGTGTCTTTTTTTGCGAGTAATTTATAACTGTGTTCAAAATAAACTCTGCTGGCATCAAACTGACTTTCTGCATCTTCTAAATTGATGTCTAATCTAGATCTTTGAGTAAAATCTGGATCATCATCAATAAAATTTTGTAAAGATTCATCTGTTAAACCACCACTTTCTTGATGAAAAAAATCTTGAGCTGCTAAATGTCCTCTAATTTCATACCTGTTATTTTCGGTTCTGTAATGAAAAGCACCTCTAAAATTACCATTACTAACCAATGCTCTTCTGTAAGCACCCAAAGAACGTATGGCTTTGTAAGAAAGAGATACATTAAATCTTTTAGAGAAATTTAAAGTAAAAAGTGCATCTAAAGCTTGACCTTGTTGTAAGCCTGTTCTGTATAAAATTTCTGTAGTTGGTGTGGGTACTTCGTAATATTTTATATCGTCAATTTCAAAATAACTAACTTGTTTTGCGCTAAAACCAATGTCTGGAAAACGACTTACATTATCAAAACTATAACCTAAATTATTAAAAGTTTGTCCTTGATTATGAAAAGCAAGTAACTCAAAATTATCTTTTCTTAAAAAGTTAAATTTATATTCTTTATCAAGTGTAAGAGTCGTGTCTATATAAGAAGTATCTCTTTTATGAGAGAAAATCTTATAATCTGTATATTTTGTTTCGCCAGATAAAATTACTTTTGTCATTCCAGTTCTTGTAGAATCTCCATTAGATAGGTTTATATCTTCTTTAGAAAGTTCTCGATTACCACTTAAAGCTCTTTGAGAAAAAGTAGAAAAGACACAAATAAAGGCAATAAAAGAGAAAATAATTTTTTTAGTCATCATAAATTTCAACAAACACAAATGTAAAATAATTAAACGAAAAGAAAAGTTAATAATTATGATGATATTGCTAATTACTTAATGATATTTAAAATCGATGAAACTACCATTCTTTAATTAGCATTCATCAAAAACAAAAAGTTTTCTTTTCTTTGTGGTATGTTATTATCCAACTATAGTGATTTTTCTTTAGAAGCTGGTACAGACGAAGCTGGTAGAGGCTGTTTATGTGGACCAGTTGTGGCTGCAGCAGTAATTTTACCCAAAGATTTTACGCATCCTTTTTTAAACGATTCCAAACAATTATCAGAAAAAAGGAGGGAAGAGTTACGCCCTTTTATAGAAGAAAATGCACTCGCATTTGGAGTTTCTTTTATTTGGCAAGAAGAAGTTGATAAAATTAACGTTTTACAAGCCTCAATTACAGGCATGCACAGAGCTATTGATCAGCTTAAAATTACGCCTGAATTTATAATTATAGATGGTAATAAATTCAGAGATTACAAAGAAATTCCACACAAAACTATTGTAAAAGGCGATTCCAAATATCTAAGTATTGCAGCAGCTTCAGTGTTGGCAAAAACGTACAGAGACGAATATATGGATAAAATTCATCAGGAATTCCCAATGTATAATTGGGCAAAAAATAAAGGGTATCCAACCAAAGAGCATAGAAATGGAATTCGCGAATTTGGTGCAACCATTCATCACAGAAAAACATTTAAACTTTTGCCAGAACAATTAAAATTGAAGATTTAATTTTTTTTGGAGCTATTTCCTGCTTTTCATTATATCTTTTTTTGAGAAAAACAAAAAAAGGATGCCATTTCAATCAGGGCTACAACTATTTGCCAACTTTTAGAATACTTTATACTTTTTTCTTTTTAATAATTTTCAAAGAATTTATCAGTAAAAATCTGTGAAATCTTTGTCAATAATATTTCCAGCTCTTCCACAAATTTTTACATCAAACATATTAATTTGTGTATTTGTGGCAATTTTATCAAGATTGTTATCATAGAAAATTCGTAAGATCTTTATCAAAAAAAAATCATACAAACTTCATTTAAATCCAAATCATCCACAAACTTTTTCTATTTTTACGCTCCAAAATCTCAAAAGATGATTAAAAAAACTAGAGCAGAAATTACCAAATGTATTCTTCATAAAGTAGCCAATAAATTTAACAGCGGTCAGAATGTTTTTTCAGACGATTTAATTCGTTTTGATCAAGAAAGCTACGATTTAATGAAGAATTTTTTACTAAAACCATTTGGGAGTTTAACACAGAGCTATCGTTTTTCTCATCATGCAGATGTACGTTTAAATGAACTAAACAATTATGCTTCAGAAGTTTTTAAAGAAGAAAGTTCGTTTGTAGAATATTCTAAAAACATCGTAAATCATTTGTTTGAACAATCTAATTCAGCACAAATAAAAACAGGTGATGTTATTGTGGTTTTTATAGAAGGTATAGAATATAAAGATGTGTTAACAGAAGCAGTTGGAATCTTTAAAATAGAAAATAAAGTTGATTTCTTTCAAACGTATCTAGATGATAATGAGAGTTTTGATGTTGTGGTTCAAAAAGGAATATCAACAAAAAGAATAGATAAAGGATGTTTAATTTTAAACACTTCAGATACAGAAGGAACCGTAGTTTTTTCAGTAGATAATAATAATTACGATGCACAATATTGGATTAAAAATTTCCTTGCAGTAAAATTAGCGGACGATTATAATTCGCACACGCAAAATTATTTAGAGTTGTGTAAAGAATTTTCTGAAGAAGTGATTAAGCCAGAATTGGGCATGAAAGAACAAGGTAATTTTTTAGCAAATACAGTAGATTATTTTAAAGAACACGAAGCTGTAGATTACAACGAATTTAAAGATGAAATCTTTGAAGACGAAAAGCATAAAGAGTTATTTGAAGATTACAAAAAGCATTATGAAAACTTAAACGATGTGCTCATCAGAAATAATTTTGATGTTTCTGGCGTTGTTTTAAAGAAAGAAAAAAACAAGCTAAAAACAGAGATTAAGTTAGATACAAACATCACCATAAAACTAGATGTTGATGCTCCTGATGCAGCCTCAGAATATTTAGAAAGAGGGTATGATGAGGAGAAAAAAATGAAATTTTACAAAGTGTATTTTAACGAAGAGAAGTAGGCTTTGTAGAAATATTAATAATTACGAAATTTTTTAGATAAATAATTGAGCACATGCAAGATCAAAAAAATATACTTGTATCTAATATGTCTAAGGAATTAAAAAGTTTGGTTGATCAATTAAATAAAATAAAACCCGATAAAAATTTTCACCTTACCATTTATGAACCAAATATGTTCTGGAAAATAAATTGGAAAACAGACAGGTATTTAGAGGAGTGCTTTCGGGTTCACATATATGCTGACGATGCAAAATATTCTTTAATTGCTGAGCATGGAGTTAAGGATTTTTTTGAGCATATTAATGATAGATATTTTAATTTTAAAGAAAAAACTTTAGAAGAGTTTTATCTAATTACAAACGAAATAGTTCAAAAAATAAAAAAAGCAGTTTTAGTGTCTATTGATAAAGATTTAGATAAAGGAATGTAATCGTTTTTTTACGATTAATCTGTAATAATCTCCTCAACCTCAAAAAGCACTTTAAAATGCTTTAGTATTTTTTCCTTTACTTCTTCTACATCCACTTTTTTACCCAATTCAGCTTCCATAGAAGCTACAGCTTTACCGCGAATTCCACAAGGAATTATATTATCAAAATAGCCTAAATTAACATTTGCATTTAAAGCAAAACCGTGCATTGTAACCCATCTAGAAGAACGAATTCCCATAGCACAAATTTTACGAGCAAAAGGCGTTCCAACATCTAACCAAACACCAGTTTCACCTTTACTTCTTTCGCCTTTTAAACCGTATTCTGCAATGGTTAAAATAATAGATTCTTCTAATAAACGAAGGTATTTATGAATATCAGTAAAAAAGTTTTCTAAATCTAGAATTGGGTAGCCAACAATTTGTCCTGGACCATGATACGTAATATCTCCTCCTCTGTTTATTTTATAAAAAGTAGCTCCTTTTTCTGCTAATTGCTTTTCATTTAATAGCAAATTACTCAGATCTCCACTTTTACCAAGTGTATATACATGAGGATGCTCTACAAATAAAAAATGATTTTGAGTTTGATTTGTATTGTTATTTCTTCGATTATCAATTTTAACGTCTACAATTCCTTGTAATAGTTCAGATTGATACTCCCAAGTTTCTTTATAATCTTTAAGACCAAGGTCTTTTAGCTGTATGTTTCTATTCATAATTACGACTACAAAGGTAAATATTTCATTATATTTGAAAACCAAAATTGTATTTTAAATATACTTTTATGAAAAACAGACTATCCCTTCTACTTTTTTTTGCAATTTTATGTAGTAGTTCCTCTTCTTATGGGCAACAATTATGGCATAAGCAAGAAAAAGAAAATACAACTATTCAAAAGAAAGCAACTTTTCAAAAGAAAAATTTTCCTTCAAATTATGAGATTGTTACTTTAAATAGTGGTGTTTTTGAGGGTAAGTTAAGTAGAAAATCAGCAACTTTTAATACTATTATAGAGTTACCAAATGCAGATGGTAGTTTGTCGAAATTTTCGATTCAAGAAAATTCTAATTTTGATCCCATATTACAAGCTAAATTTCCAAACGTAAAATCATACACTGCAAAAGGAATTGACGATGAATCTGCGAATGCAAAAATAAGTATTGGTACAGATGGTTTTCATGCTGTAATTTACTCAGAAGCTAAAGAAACGATCTATATAGATCCTTATACAAAAGATAAGAAAGAGTATATTATTTATAAAAAAAGTAGTTTAAATGATGTTGATTTAGATTTTGAATGTCAGGTGGAAGAAGCTGCAAGTAAAGAATTTACAAATACAGATTTTTCAAAAAACTTAAATGATGGTAAATTAAGAACCTACAGATTAGCATTGGCTTGTAGTGGAGAATATGCTCAATTTCATTTAGGAGCTAGTCAACAAAATATACCAAGTTCTGCATCAGATCAAGTAAAAAAAGCGGCAGTTTTATCTGCAATGAATACTTCATTAACAAGATTAAATGGTGTTTTTGAAAGAGAATTATCAGTAAAATTTGAACTTGTAAGCAATAACGAAGATATTATCTTTTTAAATCCTGCCACAGATGGTATGACAGATGATGACCCTGATGAGCTTATAGACGAAGTTCAAGCAATCTGTGATGCACAAATTGGAAATGCAAATTATGATATTGGACATGTGTTTAGTACTTCTGGAGGTACTTTATCTGGTTTGGCTGGTTTAGGTGTTGTTTGTATTACTGGGCAAAAAGCAAGAGGGGTAACAGGTTTAGGTTCTCCTGTTGGTGATCCTTATGATATTGATTTGGTTGCTCACGAATTAGGACATCAATTTGGAGCAACACATACGCAAAATAATCCTTGTAATAGAACAAACTCTACTGCTATAGAACCTGGAAGTGGTTCTACAATTATGGGATATGCAGGTATTTGTGCACCCAATGTAAAATCTGGAAATGCTGACGGAAATAGTGATGATTATTTTCATGCAGTTAGTCTTACTCAAATATGGGCTATTATTCAATCTTCAGGAGGTTGTGCTGTGTTAACAAATACAAATAATACTGCACCAACTGCAAATGCAGGGTTAGATTATAGTATTCCAAAATCTACACCTTTTAAATTAACAGGTACAGGAAATGATGCAGATGGTTTAAATTCATTAACCTATAATTGGGAGCAATTAGATAATGAAATTGCAACAATGCCACCAGAACCAACAAATTTAGGAGGGCCAACATTTAGATCTTTACCTTCTAAAAGTGTTCCTTTTAGGTATTTTCCAGCTTTAGCGACTGTTGTAAGTGGAAGTTTAGTTACTACTTGGGAGGTTGTTCCTTCTGTTGAAAGAGAACTAAATTTCTCTTTTGTGGTAAGAGATAATAATGTTGGAGGAGGAAGCACAGCAAGAGATGATATGAAAATTAATGTAGTTGATGTAACTCCTTTTACAGTTACTGCACCAAATTCTGCTGTAGTTTGGAATACAGGAAGTACCCAAACAATTAATTGGAATCAAGGTGTAACAAATGCAGCTCCAATAAATTGTGCTACAGTAAATATAAAATTATCAGTAGATGGAGGACTTACGTTTCCCATAATTTTAAAATCAAATACTGCTAATGATGGAACAGAAGAAATAATTATTCCTGATAATGCAACCAGTTCTGCAAGAATTATGGTAGAAGCAGCAGATAATATTTTTTACAATATCAATTCAACAGATTTTACGATTAATTCATTAGCACCAACATTTATTGTAAATAATACAGATGGTTTGCAGAGTGCTTGTAATTCTGGAAATCAAAGTATAAACTATAATTTAAATTTTGATTTTGTAAATGGTTTTTCTGAAACAGTTACATTATCATCTTCTGGAGAACCAGCAGGTTCTAATGTGTCGTTTAGTGATTCAACTATAAATGCTGATGGGAATGTGACTATGACAATTTCTAATTTTGATGATAATACACCACAAGAATATGAAATTATTGTTTCATCAACTTCTGCAACTATAACACAAACTCTTAAGGTAGATTTTAGATTAAGTTCTGCTGATTTTAGCGAATTAACACTTTCTTCTCCTGCAGACAATGCTACTGGTTTAAATTTAGTCGAAGAATTAATGTGGAATAATGATTCAAATGCAACTTCTTACGATGTTGAAATTGCTACAGATTCTGAATTTTCTAATGTAATTTCTACAGGAAATGTTATTATAAATTCTTATACAACAACAAATCTTGTAGGAGTAACTGAATATTTTTGGAGAGTAAAGCCTAAAAATAGTTGTGGAGAAGGTGATTTTTCTTCAGTTTTTAGTTTTACAACAAAAGTAGCTGCTTATTGCGCTTCTACTTTTACAGATGAAGCTGGAGGATCAGAACATATCACAAACGTTACTTTTGGGTCAATCAATAATAATTCTGGGAATGATACAGATGATGGTTATCAGGATTTTACATCCATAAATACCAATCTTTTAAGAGGTGAGGATGAACAAATAAGTGTAACTTTTGATACTGGAGGTTACCAAGATCATTGTTATGTTTTTATTGATTGGAATCAAGATTTTCAATTTGATAACGATACTGAAAGATACGATTTAGGAACTAAAGTTGATGCCGATGGAAATTACTTAACAACAAATATTGATACAGCAACATTTACGATTACAGTTCCAAATAATGCCAAAATAGGAAAAACTAGAATGCGTGTTGTTATAGAATATGATGATCCTTCAGATGGTTTTGGACTTGGAGCATGTGATTCTGATCAACTCTCAGAATGGGGAGAAACTGAAGATTATTCAGTGACTATTTCCGAACTTTTTTCTGTTTTTACAGCTTCAGAATCTTGTCCAGATTCCAATGATGGACTTATTAAAATAGAGGTAAATTTAGCTGATTATACGTATGTAGCAACAATAACTGGAGAAGCTACAAATATTTCTCAAAATATTCCAGCTACTGGTTTCGAATTTTCAAATTTAGCTCCAGGAACTTATTTAGTTTGTATTAATATTGAAGAATTGGATGAAACTCAATGTTTTGAAGTTAACATAATTGAAGCAGCACCAATCTCTTTAAAGGTAACAGCAGAAAAAGAATCGAACAACTTTTCTTTTAAAATTGATGAAGGTACTCCACCATTTGAAGTTTTTATAAATGAAACCTTAGTTGGTATTACAAGTCAAAAAGAATTTAATTTTGAGATTTTTGAAAGAGGTATTTTAAAAGTAAAAACAGCCAAAGATTGTGAAGGTATTTATGAAAAAAATATTGGCGATTTATTATCAACAAATAACCCTGAGCTAAAATTATATCTATTAAAAAATCCTGTTAAAGACTTTATTGAAATTTATATTCCTGCTAGTATTGAAAGTAAAAATGTACAAGCTACAATTTTTGATATGACTGGTAAATTGCTTTACAAGCAAACAAACGCTATAGTTTCAGAAAAATTAACAATACCATTTAGTAACTTTTCCAAAGGAATTTATATTTTAAAATTATCTATAAAAGATGCTAAACCTATTAAAATATTAAAGCAATAATGAGGTACTCAAAAAATATATTATTTCTGATTTTTTTTAGTGTATTAGTGATGCAATGTTCTAAAAAATATGAAAATCAAGCGCCATCAGTGGTAACGCTTATTTTTCCTTCTGAAAATTTATTATGTATCGATAATACTGTAGATTTTAATTGGAGTGATGCAATTGACCCAGAATCGAATGAAATTGAATACAAAATTACGGTTGCAACAGATAGAGGTTTAACGAACATTGTAGAAAGTAGAACCGTAATTGCTAGTCAAATTACTTTTAATTTAGAGAAAGCTACTGCCTATTATTGGAAAGTAGATGCGTTAGATATCGATAATAATTTAGGAACCTCATCAGAAACGTATGCTTTTTATACACAAGGAACTGTTACAGAAAATTATGCACCATTTTCACCTAAAGTAATCACGCCAGAAAATAATACTATTGTAAATGCTGGTACTATTTTTTTACGTTGGATTGCAGAAGATATTAATACAACAGACGTTTTAACCTACGAACTTTATTTTGGAGAAAATGATAATTTAATGTTGATTGAAAATGATTTAAACTCACAAAACTATGAAATTACTGCAGAAACTGGTAAGACATATTCTTGGCAAGTAAATGTTAAAGATCAAAATGGCGCAAAATCTATTGGGCAAGTTTGGACGTTTAGTGTGAATTAAGAAACTTGCAAATTTTAAAAAAAAAGCCTCATTTTTATGCTGAATTTATTTCAGTAAAAAAAAATAATGTTAAAATTTAGGTTTGTATTATAAGTTACATTGCTTTTAGAAAAAAATCCTCCAATATGAAAAAAATAAACAACTTCACTACAAAATTACCCTTTTACATTTTAATTTTTTTTACAGCTATTTTTCTCCAAAGTTGCGAACTTTTTGGTGACGATAATGATGATGCTCCAAAATTACCAGAAGCCACACAAACAGGAGCAAATACTTTTGCTTTTAAAGTAAATGGTAAAGTTATAAATGTTACAAATACTTCTAAACAAACTGCTATATATCAAAATGAATTTATCCAATTTGGTGCAGGAGGGGTTTATATAATAATTGAAAATCCTTTAGAAATAAATAAAAACTACTTATTAAAAGGAAAATCTAGCTATTATGTTGACCCAAACCCAGAATTAGGATGTCATTACGAATTTGAAGACTCTTATGAAGGTCATGTTGTTTTTACAAAAATAGACAGAACTAATTATATAGTATCTGGAACTTTTGAGTTTTCAACAAAAACAGATAATTGTGATGATATTAGAATCACACAAGGTGTTTTTGATATGAGATATATTCCTTAAAATAAAAAACTAATTATTAACTTTTCTAAAATTAAACCCTATGAAAAAATTTATTCTTTCAGGCATATTTTGTATGCTCTTATTTCAAGTAAAAAAAGCGTATCATTTTTTTTGATACGCTTTTTTTATATAATTAATTTCAGATTACCCTAAGAAAGGATATTTATAATCTTGAGGAGTAACAAAAGTTTCCTTTATCAACCTTACAGACGTCCATCTTAATAAGTTTTGTGCAGAACCAGCTTTGTCATTAGTTCCAGATGCTCTTGCACCACCAAAAGGTTGTTGTCCAACAACAGCTCCAGTTGGTTTGTCATTAATATAGAAGTTTCCAGCAGCGTTTTCTAATGCCTTAGATGCTTTTTCAACAATGTATCTATCAGTAGAGAAAATAGCACCTGTTAAAGCATATTCTGTAGATTCATCTACTAACTTTAAAGAAGCTTCCCACTCTAAATCTTCATAAATATAAATGGTAATTACAGGACCAAAAAGTTCTGTAGTCATGGTTTCATATGTTGGAGTTTTTGCTAAAATTACAGTTGGTTCAATAAAATAACCTTTCGATTTATCATGATTTCCACCAATAATAACTTCGGCATTTACATCTGCTTTAGCAGCATCAATATATTTTGCAATTTTATCAAAAGAACCTTCATGAATAACTGCGTTTACAAAGTTTTTTGTATCATCAGGAGCACCCATTTTTAATTCTGATGTTTGAGCAACTAAATACTTTTTTACTTCAGCCCACATGGAAGCTGGAATATAAGCACGTGAAGCAGCAGAACATTTTTGACCTTGATACTCAAAAGCACCTCTTGTAATTGCTGTTGCAACTTGTAAAGGAAATGCAGAAGTATGTGCCCAAATAAAATCTTTTCCACCAGTTTCACCTACAATTCTTGGGTAGGTTTTATAGTTATGAATATTGTTACCAATTTGTTGCCAAAGATTTTTGAAAACAGTTGTAGAACCTGTAAAATGCAAACCAGAAAAATCTGGTGATGCTAAAACAGTATCAGAAATCATAACAGGATCTCCATAAACAACATTAATAACACCATCTGGCAAACCAGCTTCTTTAAATAAATCTACAATAACTTGTGCAGAATATGCTTGATGATCAGAAGGTTTCCAAACTACAACATTACCCATTAAAGCTGCTGCTGCTGGTAAATTTGCTGCAATAGATGTAAAGTTAAAAGGCGAAATTGCATAGACAAAACCTTCTAAAGGTCTGTACTCAACTCTGTTCCAAATTCCTGGTGCAGAAGCTGGCTGATCTTTAAAAATATCAGTCATATATTGTACATTAAACCTAAAGAAATCGATCATTTCACAAGCAGCATCAATTTCTGCTTGAAATACATTTTTAGATTGTGCTAGCATTGTAGCAGCATTCATTTTTGCTCTATAAGGTCCTGCTAAAAGTTCAGCAGCCTTTAAAAAAATAGATGCTCTTTCCATCCAAGAAACGCTAGACCAAGCTTCTCTTGCAGCCAAAGCTGTAGAAATTGCTTCATCTACATGTTTTTTTTCAGCTACATGATAATGACCCACAACATGTTTATGATCATGAGGAGGTGTAATATTTCTAGTATTTCCTGTTCTAACTTCCTTTCCATTAATATACATAGGAATATCTGCAGATCCTTTATACATTTCTTTATAAGTTGCTAAAACTTCTTTTAATTCTGGTGAACCAGGTTTGTAATCTTTTACGGGTTCATTAACTGCTATTGGAACATTGAAAAATCCTCTTGCCATTTCTGTACGGTTTTAATTTGTCTAATTTTTTAAAGTTGTAAAGTTACAAATTTTATAAATCGATTTTGTAATTTTGAAAACCAAATTTCTGAGCAATAAATGTGTACAGTAACTTATCTTCCATTACCTAATAATAACTTTATTTTAACTTCTAATAGAGATGAAACTCCTTTAAGAAAAACAATTCCACCAAAAACTTATATAGAAAATGATGCAGAATTAACCTACCCAAAAGATGAATTAGCAGGAGGAACTTGGATTGGAATTAGCAATAAAAATAGATTGGTTTGTCTTTTAAATGGCGAATTTAAAAAACACATTCGAAATACTTATTATAAAATGAGTAGAGGTATTATTGTTAAAAATATCCTTTCAGCTGAGGATGCTGTTTCTTATATACATGATTTTAATTTTGATGAAATTGAACCATTTACAATTGTGTTAGTAGATTGGAATCATCAATTAGAGACCTATGAATTTGTTTGGGATGGACAAACGAAACACTTCACAAAATTAGCACAAGAACCAAGAATTTGGTCATCCTCTCCTTTGTATACAGATGATATAAAACAATTACGTAACGAATGGTTTGAGAATTGGTTAGCTGATAATAATAAATTTACTCAAGAAAAAATTCTAGAGTTTCATAAAAATGATACATTAGGAAGTCCAGAAAATTCTATTAAAATGAAACGTTCTTTTCTGGAAACTGTGAGTATTACATCCATAGAAAAAAATGGGAATAATATGTCTATGGAGTATTTAGATGTTTTGAATAGCGATTATGAAAAAAAATAAATTACTTTAATTATATGTTCTAATTATCAAACATCAACTAAAACTTCTTTAGCATAAGTTCAGTTAAATAAACAAATTTAAAACGTATAGATATTTTTTAAAATTTATCAAAAGGAGAACTCTGCTGGTTTTTCTAGTTTTCTGAATTTAACTCTTTTTAAAATAACAAGTTGGTTTATTTTTATCACTTTTAAAAGCACTTTAAAATTACACATCTTAATAGTAAGATGCTATGTAATATCTTTTTCACCAATTAACAAATTTGATATTTTTAATGAAGTATTTTTAAAACTTAATTCGTTTTTCATTTCCAAACTTTTTATTATTTCTTTAAAAAATCTCCTAATTTCTTGCTCTTTTAGATAATCTTAAAACTTATCGAAAACTTGGTAAAACTAGTAAGCTTATACTATTATTTTTCTATTTTGTAATTTAATTGTTTTTTTTAATTGCATCCATAATTACTTTAATTGAGTTAATATTAGAAAGATAATACTCATAATTTGCTAGGTAAATAAGCTCTTTATGAAAAAAATAACCCAAACCTAACAGAACTAAACCCAGAAAATCTATCCGAAGACGAAAAAATAATTTTAAATGCCATGAATTTATAAGGGAGTTCCAAGAAGAAAGTTTCTGAAACAAGTTTCGTTGGCAGGTGTTGGCTCTTTTGCTTTAACTTTATTTACATCATAAATCTTTGCTAATACAGTTCCAAATTTAACAGAAAATACAGTGGCTATGCTCAATGAAATAAAAGTAAACTTAAAAATTAATGATACTCTAAAAACAATACATGTAGACTCTAGAAGAAGCTTGTTAGATGCTTTAAGAGAAACTTTAGGGTTAACAGGAACTAAGAAGGGATGTGATCATGGACAGTGTGGAGCTTGCACTGTTATTATTGATGGAAAACGAAATCTTTCTTGTTTAACTTTAACTGCAACTTGCGAAAATAAAGAAATAACAACCATAGAGGGTTTAGCAAAAAATGGAGAAATGCACCCAATGCAAAAAGCATTTTTAAAACACGATGGTTTTCAATGTGGTTATTGTACACCAGGTCAAATTTGTTCTACAGTTGCGCTTTTAGAGGAAGCAAAAAATGGTGAAGCAAGTTATGTTACTAAAAACCTGAAAGATATTGATAACAACATTAATTTATCTGAAGAAGAAATTAGAGAGCGAATGTCTGGAAATATCTGTAGATGTGGTGCGTATAATAATATTATTCAGGCTTTCAAAGAAGTTTATTCTGGAGATGATGAAATGCCAACTTGGGAATTTGCCACAAAAGCGCAAATGGAAAAAGCTAAAAATGCCTAGCAGATTAGCAGTTTTGAAAAAAGCATAAATCATATTTAAAAAATAGCAATGAGACCATTTACATATACAGGAGTAGAAAATAAAGAGCAAGCATTAAATGTATTTACCGAAAAATCCCATTATTTGTCTGGTGGAACAAATTTGGTAGATTTAATGAAAGAAGATGTTGAGAAACCAGAGCAGTTAATTTACGTGTTAAACTTAGATTATAAAGATGTTAAGCAAAATGATGATGGCAGTTTAACACTTGGTGCAATGTTAAGTAATGCTGAAACTGCTAACCATAAATTGGTAAGAACAAAATACCCATTATTATCTATGGCAATGCTTTCTGCAGCAACTGCTCAAATTAGAAATATGGCAACAAATGGGGGTAATTTATTACAACGAACACGTTGTCCTTATTTTTTTGAGACTTCCATGCCATGTAATAAAAGAGAACCAGGTTCTGGTTGTGGAGCACTAAAAGGTATAAATTCCAAACACGCTATTTTTGGATATAGTGAATCTTGTATTGCTACTCATCCTTCTGATATGTGTGTTGCATTAGCAGCAATTGGTGCAACTGTTGAAGTTCAAAAGGTAAATGGCTCATCTAGAATGATAAATTTTACAGATTTCCATAGATTACCAAAAAACAATCCAGAAAAGGATACTAATTTAATTAAAGGCGAATTAATTACTGAAATTCATTTACCCAAATCAAAATTTGCAGACAATTATTATTATCTAAAAATTAGAGAACGTTCAAGTTATGCGTTTGCATTAATTTCAGTAGCTGCAGGATTAGAAATAAAAAATGGTATAATTAAAAGTATAGGATTGGCTATTGGAGGTGTAGCACATAAACCTTGGAAATTATTTAAAGCAGAAGATTTTTTAACTAATAAAAAACCAACAAAAGAAAATTTTGAAATTGCTGCGGATTTAGAAATGAAAGATGCAAAACCTTTTGAAGGAAATAAGTATAAAGTAAAAATGGGTAAAAAAGCAATTGTAAGGGCGTTAAACCAAGCGTTAGTTAGAGAGGCTTAAAAAAAAATCCATTTTAATAGAATTTAGTATGAAAAAATCAAACAAATCTGAAGTAGGTGAAGCAATTGATAGAGTAGAAGGTCATTTAAAAGTAATGGGAAAAGCTACCTACGCAAGTGAATTTAATGTGCCAAATAAAGTTTACGGACAAGCAATTAATAGTACAATAGCTAAGGGAGAAATAATTTCTATTGATGTAAGTGAAGCAGAAAAACAAAAAGGTGTCTTAAAAATTATTACCTATAAAAATGCTGAAAAATTAAAAACATTAGAAGGTAAGTTACCAGAAATTACAACAGATTCAATAGCACCTGTTCTACAATCTAATAAAGTAAATTATTATGGAGAATATGTTGGTTTTGTGGTTGCAGAAACTTTTGAGCAGGCTCAACATGCAGCAAGATTAGTCAAATTTAAATATAAAGAAGATAAAAATGCGATTATTAATTTTGAAAAATCCAAATCGCAGGCATTTCTGCCAAATGAAGATTCTGATTACGAAAGAGGAAGTATAGAAAAAGGATTATTGCAAGCAGATAAAATTGTAGAACAAACTTATGTTACACCAATAGAGCATCATCATCCAATGGAATTACATGCAACAATTGCAAGTTGGGATAATGGAGGTGTTTTGGTTTATGCAAGTCAGCAGATTGTGGATGATGCAGCAATTTCAATTTCAGCAACCTTTCAAATACCAAAGAAAAATGTACGAGTAATTTCTTCATTTGTAGGTGGAGGTTTTGGTTCTAAATTAAATTTAGAACGTCATGTTATTTTAGCAGTAATGGCATCTAAAATGATTGGAAAACCAGTGCAAGCAACTGTAACAAGAACACAGATGTTTACAAACACAGGAATGCGTCAAAAGAATGAACAGACAATGAAAGTTGGAGCTAAAAAAGACGGAACATTAACAGCACTATATCATGATACACTTTCTCATACTTCAGCCACGCAAACATATCAAGAGCAATGTGGTTTGGTAACAAAAATGTTGTATAATACACCAAATAATAAAGTGTTACATCGTTTAATTTCTATGAATTTGCAAACGCCATTTTCAATGAGAGCTCCAGGAGAAGCTACAGGGAGTTTTGCTCTTGAGTCTGCTATGGATGAAATGGCTTGGCAATTAAAGATGGATCCCATTGAATTTAGAATTAAAAATGATACACAAAAAGATTTATTAGAAGATAGGCCTTTTTCATCAAGACTTTTAACTGAATGTTTGCGAATTGGAGCAGATAAATTTGGGTGGAAAAATAGAAAAGAGCAACCTAGAACTAATCAAAATGGTAACTGGCTAATTGGGTATGGTGTAAGTGCAGCTTCAAGAAATGCACCCTATCAAAAAACATTTGCTAAAGTAATTTTGGATTTAAAAGAGGATACTGTAAAAGCAACTATTCAAATGGATGCAACTGACATTGGAACAGGAAGCTACACTATTATTGCCCAAACAGCAGCACAATATTTAGATATACCAGTCGAATATGTTTTTGTAGAATTAGGAGATTCAGATTTTCCTGTAACACCAGGTTCAGGAGGTTCTTGGGGAGCAGCTTCCTATTGTAATGGAGTAAGAGCAGCTTGTGAAAGTGCAATTACAACTTTAAAAAACAATAGAAATATTAATCAAGATGAAGAAGTTTCTGTTGCAGATTTATTAAGAAGAAATCAAATTACTACCTTCGAAGCAGAAGGAATGGCTGAACCTTCAGCAGAATTTGAAAAATATTCAATTTATTCTTTTGGTGCAAATTTTACAGAAGTTTGGGTAGATAAAGATACAGGAATGTATAAAATAAAACGAATGGTAAATGTTGCATCAGCAGGAAAAATATTAAATCCAAAAACTGCTTATGGGCAAATTATTGGTGGTTTAACAATGGGTGCAGGAATGGTAATTGCAGAAAAGACGGAAGTAGAACCTAATTTTGGAAATTTTATAACACGTTCTTTTGCAGATTATCATGTTCCTGTAAATTTAGATATGGCAAATACTGATGTTATCTTTTTACCAGAAGAAGATGAAATAGCAAATAAAACGGGAATTAAAGGAGTGGGAGAATTAGGGATTACAAGTGTTGCTGCATCTATTACCAATGCTCTATTTAATGCAACAGGAAAACGAATGAGAGAATTGCCAGTTACACCCGATAAATTAATGATGGCTAAGGTTGAAGCTGGTATTTAGTTTTAAAACATATTATTTTTTATCAATCTAAAAAAGTAAAAAAGAAATTACAAATAGAAACGATACACCAATTCCAGATACTATCATATAGCTGATGTTTAGTAATAGAAATTTCATAATTGTTTTAAAATATCCTTGTTGATAAAATTTCTTCATAGCAATAATTAAATACAAAAGGAATAAGACAATGAATACCCAGATTTCAGGTTTTAATGTGCATAATTTCAATAATAAAAAGATCGTAAAAAGCATAAAGAAAACTGTTTGTACATGAAAAACAAAAATTAAATGATCTACATATGTATATTTTCTTCTGATGTAAAAGAGTCTTAAAAATAGCGTAAAAAAAGGTAAAAAGATAAATAAAGCAATAGAGCCATAAGATAATACTTGACTAAGAAATTGATCTCTACTCTCCTCATTTTTTGAGATTGAATATAAACTTCTTGCCTTTGTAAATAGAAATCGATTCGTAAAGTTTTTTTCATATCCTAAAGAATCTAAAGCAACATCTATTTTAGTGTCTGGATATTTTTTAGCGTATTTTGCAAACTTGTCTATTCTATTTTTTCCGTCAAAATTAAAAGTTAAATTGTTCTTATTCTCTTTAAAATTTGTGGTGTCTTTGGCTTCTTTTTTTACTTCTTCTATAATTCTCTTTTTTGCAGATGCAGGAATAGGAATAAAAGATTTATTTAGATCCTCATCTAATTCCTTAATTATTGAATCTATTTTTTCTTGGGTTGGTGGTTCTTCTTTTTTATATTTTGAATCTGTATTTTTTTTAAGTACATTCGTTATATCTGCCTTGCTTTCATCTGCTAACGCTTCGTATTTATCAATTGATTTCGATAAACCAACAATCAAGAAAAAAATAATAGAAACTGTTAAATAAAAACGAAATGGATTGGAATAACGTTGTCTTTTACCATCAATATAATCTCTAGAAACTTTACCAGGATTTATTAAAAGAGGAATAATTGTATTCCAGAATTTGGCTTCAAAATTAAATAAGCCGTTAAAAACTTCATGTATAAAACTTTTAAAGGTAATTTTATTGCCTTTGTTTGCTTGGCCACATTCAGGACAAAATTTTTCATGTCCATTAAAAGGATGCCCACAATTTAAGCAGGCAGCATCTTTAATTTTAGCGACTTTATTTTTTGTTTTTTTTAGTTTGATACGATTGGTGTTAATAGTTGAAAAGTGGGAATTGTAACTTTAAAATGCTCTAAAGTTTTAGTGTTTTGCATCGTATAAAAACCTTTCATAGAACCTATGTTAGATTCTAAAAAACAGCCAGAGCTATAAGAATACGTATCATTTGGTTTTAAAATTGGGGTTTGCCCAACCACACCTTCACCTTCTACAATTTCAGTTTTGTTAAGCGAATCGAAAATTTGCCAAAAACGATCTGTTAATTTTACAGTTTGTTCAGAATTATTTTCGATAGTTATAAAATAGGCAAAGACATAATACAACCTGTTATTTCTATAACTTGTTCCATTATATTTTGTTTCTACAATAATTTTTATGCCTTTTGTAATTTGCTCTACCATGAAAGGTAAATGTAGTTTTTTTGTTTAAAAAACACAAATCATTTTTCTTTACCTATCTTGATTATAAAAACCTGTGCCAATTCCTATGACTCTATCATATAATCCACCCAAAGGTTTAAAATAAGTGATGACAGTATATTGGTTTTCAGTTTCAAAAAAAGTACCATTTATTTCATTGGTGTCAACTTTGTTAAATTTATCAACAGTTGCAAACGTATAATTGTAAAAACCTTGTTTCATTAAAATAGCTCCTTTGTAACTTTTATCTTCAAAGTCATATACTAATTTAGTTTCTTCTTCAATTTCAAAATTATTGAAAGCACCATACACATGTACACTTTTATCTAAAAAAGGGGCGTCTGCATATAAAGTAAAGTGCATCATAGCATAATCTGCTTCAGTATTAGGAGTGTTTCCTTCTAAAGTTCTAAATACAAATTGTCCATTTATATCAGGATTAAATCTATATTCTAAATCAGGATTATAGGTGTAGGGATATAAATAATGATGAAAAACATCCCTCATTTCTATACGAACTACATTTAAACTTTTATTTCTGATGAGTTTGGTATCAAAATTTAAATATTCGTTTCCTCCCCAAAAATTAGTCTTGTTTGTATACGTGTACCTTAATTGGTTTTGTTGAAAAAAAGTAGGTTGTAAATCTGTAATTTTTTCATTCCAATTCTCGTTTTTAAGAACCACAACATTCACCTCTTGTCGTGGATTGTTAATTCTTATATTTGGGTGGTTTATTGTAAACTCTATAGTTTGTTGTGTATTGGTAGTTTTTGCATTTCTACTTCTAGTAGCTTGAACACCAATAGTAGCAGCGTTTTCATAGAGCACAAATCTTCTAGTAAAAACAACTTCATCATAATCATCTAAAACAGATAAAAGATAATTTCCACTTTTAGTAATTACAGTATTTACATTCGGAATTTTAACTTCATAATGCGTGTAATTTTGAAAAGTATTAAAAGAATTGGTAATATTTATAATGGAGTTTTCGTCGAAACCATTTATATATTGGCTAGAAAGTAGTCTGCTTTTTTGCCAATCATGTGTCATGTGTTCTATTTTATATCGATATTCTTTACTGTCATTTTCTAAATCATCAAAAGACAGTTGTAAAACAGTACCTAAAGGAACAATTGCTGAGTAGTTGTTTTCTTGCAAAGGTCTTAATTGAATTGATTTAATATTTTGAGCATCTATTTTAATCCATATAAAAAGGAGTGCAATTAGTAAAGTTTTTTTCATCATAATTACAAAAATATCAAATTTTAAGCCAAAAATATAATATCTGATAATATTTGATTTTTCGCTAATTTAGAATTAGTATAAATAGTATTTCTTTAACAAGATTACATCATATTTATATTAAAAATAGTTGCTAAAAACCGTAAATTTGCATGATTTTTAAAGATAACTAACAATTCCAAATTACTATGTCAAAAGACATTCGTATTAAAAAAGGCTTAGATATTAAGCTTGTTGGCGAGGCAGAAAAAACAACTACTAATATTCCTTTAAGTAGTGTGTATGCTGTAAAGCCAGAAGATTTCCACGGAATTACACCTAAATTATTGGCTAAAGAAGGCGCAAACGTTAAAGCAGGACAAGCATTGTTCTATGATAAAAACGATGAGCGAATTTTATTTCCAAGTCCTGTTTCTGGTACAGTAACAGAGGTTTTACGTGGAGCAAGAAGGAAAATTTTAGCAATTAAAATTAATGCTGATGCAACTATTGAGCATACAGATTTTGGTGTAAAAAAGCCATCATCTATGTCTTCAGAAGATGTGAAATCGCATTTATTTTTATCAGGTTGCTGGCCATTTGTAAAACAACGTCCTTATGATGTAATTGCAAACCCAAACCAAGCACCAAAGGCAATTTTTATTTCTGCAAGTAACACAGCACCTTTAGCTCCAGATTTATCTTACACTTTAAAAGGTAGAGAGTTAGAGTTGAAAGCTGGTTTAGAGGCTATTACCAAATTAACAGAAGGTAAAGTTCATGTTGCTGTAGGTAAAAATGAAGGTTCTTTTTTTCAAGGAATTTCTGGTGTTGAATTACATACAGTTTCAGGGCCACATCCAGCAGGAAATGTTGGGACTCACATTGCAAAAATAAATCCTATTAATAAAGGCGAAGTTGTTTGGACTTTAAAGATTGAAGATGTTTTAGTAATTGGAGAGTTGTTTTTAACAGGTAGGTTTAATCTTACAAGAACAATTGCTTTAACAGGTTCTCAATTTAGTAAACCACATTATGTAACTGTAATTGCAGGTGCTACAATTGCTGATGTTATTGCAAAAAATGCAGAAACTACTGGAACTAGAGTTATAAGTGGTAACGTACTTTCTGGAAAAGAAGTTAAAGAAAATGACTTTTTAGGGTATTATGATAACCAAATTACTGCAATTCCTGAGGGAGATGATTATGAGTTTTTTGGATGGAATAAGCCTGTTTTTAATAAAATATCAACATCAAGAGCACTTACTTTTTCTTGGTTAACGCCAAATAAAAAATACGATTTAGATACCAACACAAATGGAGAGCATAGAGCTTTTGTTGTAACAGGTAATTACGAAGAGGTTTTTCCTTTAGATATTTATCCAATGCAATTGTTAAAAGCATTTATGTATAAAGATTTAGATGAAATGGAAGCTTTAGGTGGTTATGAAATAGCTCCAGAAGACTTTGCATTAACCGAATTTGTATGTGTTTCAAAGCAACCACATCAAAAAATAATTCGCGAAGGTTTAGATTTAATGAGACAAGAATTAGGATAAGATTATGAGCTTAAAACAAAACTTACATAATTTAAAGGAAAAATATAAAGGAACAAAAATGGCGCCTGCATTTAATGCAATCCATACCTTTTTATATTTACCAAACGAAGTTACTCATGGAGGAACTCATATAAAAGCTGCAGACGATTTAAAGCGTACAATGAATATTGTAATTATGGCTTTAATTCCATGTTTGCTTTTTGGAATATTTAACGCAGGTTATCAACATTATGCAGCTATAGACGCAGCAAAAGGTGTTATTAGAGAAGCTTCTCTTTTTGGCAATTTTATCAATTGGGATAATTTTGTGGTTGGAGCTTGGACAGTTTTACCTTTAGTACTAGTTTCTTATGGAGTTGGTCTTTTAGTAGAATTCATTTTCGCTGTTATAAAAGGGCATGAAGTAGAAGAAGGGTATTTAGTTACAGGAATGTTAGTTCCTTTAATTGTACCTGTAGATATTCCTTTATGGATGTTATCAGTAGCCGTTATTTTTGGTGTTGTAATTGGTAAAGAAGTTTTTGGTGGTACAGGAATGAATATTCTAAATCCTGCATTAACAATTAGAGCTTTCTTGTTTTTTGCATATCCAACTTGGATGTCTGGAGATAAAGTTTGGGTTCATGAAGCAGTGAGCAGAACAGGAACTGCAGATGCAATTTCTGGAGAAACTGTTTTAGGAGCATACGCACAAAATTCAAATTTACCTGAATTAGGAAATAGCGTTTTAGCAGGTGTAGATAAAATGGACATGTTTTTTGGTTTTATGCCAGGTTCTGTTGGTGAAACTTCTAAAATTCTAATTATTTTAGGAGGTTTGTTTTTAATTTATACAAAAGTTGCAAGTTGGAGAATTATTCTTTCTGCAATTGTTGGTGCATTAACAATGGGATTAATTTTTAACGGTGTTGTAAACGCTGGTTGGATTACAGATACTAGTAAATTCTTTGGATTAATGAGTGTTCCTTTCTGGCAACATTTAATTATAGGAAGTGTTTTATTTGGTGCTGTTTATATGGCAACAGATCCTGTTAGTGGTTCACAAACAAATAAAGGAAAATGGATTTATGGTTTCTTAATTGGTTTTATATCAATTATGATACGTGTATTTAATCCTGCATATCCAGAAGGAGTATTTTTAGCAATTTTATTGATGAACGTATTTGCTCCAACAATCGATCATTATGTGATTCAAGGAAATGTTAAAAGAAGAATGAAACGTTTAAAAGCAAAAACAGCTTAATTATGGCAGCTAACACAGATAGTAATAGTTATACAATAATATTCGCCATTGCAATGGTAATTATTGTAGGATCATTATTAGCATTTACAGCATCTTCATTAAAACCTGCAATTAAGGAAAATGAAAGAATGGAAACTCAGCAAAATATTTTGTATGCTATGGGTGTAAATGAAAATGAAGGTACAGGAGATATTGCCTTTGTATCCACAGATAATGTTGCAAATAAATTTTCTGAAAATATTTCTGAACAATTAGTTTTAGAATATAAAGATGGAAAAATTATCAATCAAATGACACGTCAAGAATTTATGGATTCTAAAGACGAAGGAAAAGGAATGGAACCTTATTTAATTGATGTTAAAAAACAGCAAACAAGAGCAAAAGAAGGCAAATCTAGATTTTTACCTTTATTTATTGGTACGTTAGAAGGTGAAACTGTATATGTAGCACCAGTTAGAGGAAAAGGTCTTTGGGATGCTATTTGGGGTTATATAGCTTTAGATAAAGATATGGTTGTAAAAGGAACATTTTTTGATCATGCAGGAGAAACTCCTGGTCTTGGAGCTAACATAAAACAACGTTATTTTATGGACGATTTTTATGGTGAAAAATTATTAACGGAAGCAGGAGTATTCAAAGGAATAAACGTTGCTAAAGGGAATAACGACCCTAAAAATGAAGATAAAGACGATTATGAAGTAGATGCTTTAGCTGGTGCAACAATTACTGGTGATGGTATTTCTGCTATGATAAAAAAGGATTTAAAGTTGTATTTACCATACTTCCAAAACTTAAAAAAATAATTTAAAATGGGATTACTTTCAAAAAAGGACGCAAAGTTAATTACAGATCCATTAGCAGATAATAATCCAATTACTATACAAGTATTAGGTATTTGTTCTGCATTAGCAATAACTGCAGAGTTAAAAGCTTCTTTGGTAATGGGTATTGCAGTATTGTTTGTATTAGGTATTGGTAATGTTGTAATTTCTTTAATGAGAAACATTATACCTTCTAAAATTAGAATTATAGTGCAACTAATTGTAGTAGCTGCATTGGTAATTATTGTAGATCAAGTTTTAAAAGCTTTTCAGTACGAACTGAGTAAAACACTATCTGTTTTTATTGGTTTAATTATAACAAACTGTATAATTATGGGGCGTTTTGAAGCATTTGCATTGGCAAATGGACCATGGAAATCCTTTTTGGATGGAATAGGAAATGCTCTAGGATATGCAGTTATTTTAATAATTGTTGGTTTCTTCAGAGAGTTATTGGGTTCTGGAACTTTATTTGGAATGCCAGTTTTAGGAGATGCTATCGAAAAAACAGGTTTATATGCAACAGGTTATGAAAATAATGGTTTTATGTTAATGCCTCCAATGGCACTAATAATTGTAGGACTTATTATTTGGGTTCAACGTAGCAGAAATAAATCATTAATTGAAGATTAACACAGAGTATAGTTGTTAATTTATTTCATCATCTAAAAAAAAATTGAAAAAATAAAATACTGAAGTAAAATCAGTATTAAAATAAAAAATATGGAACATATAGAATTATTTTTCAAGTCAATCTTTATAGACAACATGGTGTTTGCTGTATTCTTAGGTATGTGCTCATACTTAGCAGTATCTAAAAAAGTATCAACAGCAGTTGGTTTAGGAGCAGCAGTAATTTTTGTACTAGCAATAACAGTTCCTTTAAACTGGTTGTTAGATCAGTATTTATTACAGCCAGGTGCTCTTGTTTGGTTAGGACCAGAATATGCAGATTACGATTTAAGTTTCCTTTCTTTTATCATGTTTATTGCAACAATTGCAACCATGGTACAATTGGTAGAAATTATTGTTGAAAAATTTTCTCCATCACTTTACAATTCTTTAGGTATTTTCTTACCATTAATTGCTGTAAACTGTGCTATTTTGGGAGGAAGTTTATTTATGCAAGCTAGAGAAATTGAAACTCTAGGATTGGCATTAAATTATGGTATTTCATCAGGAATAGGATGGTTTTTAGCAATATTAGCCATTGCAGCAATTCGTGAAAAAATCAGATATTCAAGTGTTCCTCCAGCCTTAAGAGGTCTAGGAATTACTTTTATAATTACTGGTTTAATGGGAATTGGTTTTTTAAGTTTTGGTGGAATGTTAACAGGAGGAGATGAAGAAGGAGAACCTTCTACAGAACCAGAAGCTAAAATTGAAAAAGTGGAGAAAAAGGAAGTGAAAGAAGAATTAGCAAAAAATACTAAAACTATACAATAATATGATTTTAGCAGCAGGTACAACAGGAACTATAATAGCAACAGTAGCAGCTTTTTTAATAATAACATTGTTATTGGTTACTTTATTGTTAGTTGTAAAACAAAAATTATCACCATCAGGTCCTGTAAAGATTATGATTAATGGTGAAAGAGAAATTGAAGTAGCTTCTGGAGATACATTACTATCTACTTTAGGGAATAATAAAATATTTTTACCTTCTGCATGTGGTGGAGGTGGAACTTGTATACAATGTGAATGTCATGTAAATGAAGGTGGAGGAGAAGCTTTACCTACAGAAGTTCCTCACTTTTCTAGAAAAGAATTAAAAGAAGGAGCACGTTTAGCTTGTCAAGTAAAAGTAAAACAAGACATGAATATTTCTATTCCAGAAGAAGTTTTTGGAATTAAGAAATGGGATGCAGTAGTTGTTAGAAATTATAATGTAGCTTCTTTTATTAAGGAATTTGTTGTTGAAATTCCAGAAGATATGGGCTATAAAGCAGGTGGATATATTCAAATTGAAATTCCTCCTTGTGAAGTAAAATTCGCTGATATGGATATTACTGCACACCCAGAAGAACATGAAACTCCAGATAAATTCGAGGCTGAATGGAACAAATTTAATTTGAGACCTTTAGTAATGAAGAATACTGAAACTGTAGAAAGAGCATATTCTATGGCTTCTTACCCTGCAGAAGGAAGAGAAATTATGTTGAATGTACGTATTGCAACTCCTCCTTTTGATAGAGCAAAAGGCGGCTGGATGGATGTAAATCCTGGTGTTGCTTCTTCTTATATTTTCAATTTGAAAAAAGGAGATAAGTGTGTTATTTCTGGGCCTTATGGAGAGTTCTTTATCAATGAATCTGATGCAGAAATGTTATATGTTGGTGGTGGAGCAGGTATGGCTCCAATGAGATCTCACTTATATCATTTATTCAGAACCATAAAAACTGGAAGAAAAGTAACGTATTGGTATGGAGGACGTTCTAAAGCAGAATTATTTTATATTGATCATTTTAGAGCTTTAGAAAAAGATTTCCCGAACTTTAAATTCTACATTGCTTTATCAGATCCTTTAGAGTCTGATAATTGGAAAGTGAAAAAAGATATTTATGATGAGTCAGGTGATGGTTTTGTAGGCTTTATTCATAATTGTGTAATTGACAATTATTTAAGTAAACACGATGCTCCAGAAGATATGGAATTGTATTTCTGTGGACCACCATTAATGAACAAAGCAGTTCAGAAAATGGGAGAAGATTTTGGTATGCCAGATGAAAATATACGTTTTGATGATTTTGGAGGATAGCCAAAGTAGAATTCCGAACAAATGTTAAATATAAAAAACCGATTCAATTAATTTTGAATCGGTTTTCTTATTTTTGAATTCGAGAAAATTAAAGAATAAATTTAGTTTTTATCTTTAATTTTAACATCAACATTCCCTTTGTCATCTGCTTTTACAGAGCCTTTAGAGGTTTCTACACTTATCGTTTTTTTCGCTTCTGTTTCTGTTTTTACTGTTTCCTTTTTTTTATCATCTCTACAAGAAGTTAAAGAAATAGTAAGGCAAAATGCTAAGAACATTATTTTTTTCATAATTGTTATGTTTTATCAATTGCAAATTACGTCGTATTTAAAATATAAGTTAATCCTATGCAATTATATAATAACTCATTAACAATTAAGCTAAAAATGTTTTAACGTGATAAACAGGTTCTCCATTTTCTTGCTCAAATAGTTTAGAAAAATCAAGCACATTTGGTTCGTTATCCAGTTCGCATAAAAGTTCTACAACTGCAACTAAACCATTAAATAGAGCTTCATTAGAAGTCGGGTTTTGTGGTTTTGGATTGTAATGACAAAGTGGTGTTTTAAATCCACAAGAATCTAAAAAGACTTTTTCAATTTGTAAAATTTCTTGAGGAGTATATCCATTAAATTTTCTTCCCAAATTTTGATGAACGCTACCAATATAATTTAGTTGCAGAGATCCATGTTCATTAGAAAGATGTTTCCAACTATCTTGATTGTCTAATATATTACCAACAGCACAAGCTGTACAATCTTCTGGATTTAACCTGTTATTATGATACGCATTATACAATTTAATTAAAGCGTGTTCTAATCTTTGCGAAGTTTTCATAAGCTATAATTTACTTTCTAAATATAATAAAATTTGTAATTATATTAAAATGAGAAGGTTTAAATCTTATTATTTTTAATAAATTTAAATTAGTGAACAACTCCTTTTAGGTAATTGTTTTAAGTCGTATTTTTGATTCTTAGAAATGATTCATCATGAAACGCATACACAAAATATTAAAGAAGAATAAGTACATCAAAATAAAATTAAAAAAAATTGCAACGAACCACTTAGAGTTAAAAGCTAAAATTAATGGTATAAAAGGTAGTTTTATTTTAGATACAGGAGCTTCTAATTCTTGTGTTGGGATTGATATGATTTCCTATTTTAATTTAGATGCTACAGAGAGCGAAACTAAAGCAGCTGGAGCAGGAGCTGTAGATATGGAAACTCAACAATCAGAAAATAATTTACTTAAAATTGGTGATTGGAAAACTAAAAAATGTCATTTAGTTTTGTTCGATTTAACCCATGTAAATACGGCCTTAACACAACATAAAGCCAAAGAAGTTCATGGAATTATTGGCGCAGATATTTTACGAAAAGGAAAGGCATTTATAGATTACAATAAGAATACTTTATATTTAAAAAAAACCAAAAAATAATCAATACAAAATAAGAAAAAATGAGTTTACAAAAACAAGTAATGGACAAAATGAAAGAGGCAATGAAGGCAAAAGATACTGTTGCTTTACAAGCTTTAAGAGCTGTAAAATCTGCTTTTTTGTTGGCTAAAACTGAAACTGGTGTTCAAGCTGAATTAACAGAAGAACAAGAAATAAAGATAATTCAAAAGCAAGTAAAACAAAGAAAAGACAGTGCTGCTATTTTTTTGAAACAAGACAGGCAAGATTTAGCAGAACCTGAATTAGCTGAAATTGCAGTTTTAGAGCAATTTTTACCAGAAGCGTTATCAGAAGAAAAAATTGAAGAAGTTGTTCTTGCAACAATCAATAAATTAGGTGCTTCAGGTATGCAAGATATGGGGAAAGTTATGGGAATTGTTTCTAAAGAATTAGCTGGAAAAGCTGATGGTAAAACAATATCTATTTTAGTGAAGAAAAATTTAGCTTAAAATTTAAACATTTTTTTCTGAAATAAAAATGGCTACGTAGTTCAACTGGATAGAATATTAGATTTCGGCTCTAATGGTTGGGGGTTCGAATCCCTTCGTGGTCACAAACTCAAAGTAAGTTAATTGCTTTGAGTTTTTTTATTAGGAATACTCAGATGTTAATTCATCTACAATTAAACCATCTTCTAACGTTTGAATTACGCCTAAAGCTGCTCTTTCTCCAGCAATCATAGCTGCATTTAATGAACCATTTAATAGTTGATCTCCTGCTAAAAATACGGTTGCTTTTAATTTGGTTTCTGTGCTAGAAATTTCATATTGTAAGTTCGTTAATTTTGGCAACGCTTTTTTAATATGATAATGTTTCAAGAACTTTTTCACATCAATATTACAGAACCTTTTCAAATCTTCTGTAACTCTCAAAATTAAATTTAAATCGGTTAATTGGTGTTCTTTTACAACAGTTACAGAAAGTAATTCTTTATTGTTTTTGGTTGATGTTGCCAAACTTGTGTGATAAAAAATATTATTAATCAACGAGTTTTCATCAGAAATTAAACCAATTAAAGGTTTTTGAATAACTCTTTTATCAGTTTCAAAATATAAAGATTCACAGCTTTTCCAAGCTGTTTCTTGGTTTTTTAAGTTTGATATTAAGTTGCTTGCTTCTGTTGCAATAATCGTAAAATTGCTTTTTAAAATAGTATCATTTTGCAAAATAACCTCTTTATCTTTTACTTCTTTTACAGGCGAATTAAATTTAAAAGTAGTATTTTTTAAGTTTAATTTTAGCTGATTTGGTATTTCTTGAATTCCGTTTTTAGGCAAAACAGCCAAGCCATCACCAAACATTTTGTATACAAATTCAAACATTCTGCTTGAGGTTTCTAAGTTTGGATCCAAAAATATTCCGCTAAAAAAAGGTTTGAAAAAATCGTTAATTATTTCATCAGAAAAACCAAAATCTTGCAAATATTGTAAGGTTGATGTTTCACCTGTCTTAAAAATTGCAGCAATTTTCTTCTTCTTTAAAAGTATGTTTAGTTTTAGAATTTTTGTTTTATCAGCAAAAGTACCAATAGATGAAAATAACGTAGGAAATAATAATGAAAAACTACGAAGAGGATCTCCAATAGTTTGCTGTTTATTGTCTTTAAAAATGGTGGCTCCAGGCAAAAACTCTTGCAATTCTAACGCGTCATAATTTAAATATTTTTTAGCTGCTGGATAAGAAGTCAATAAAACTTGAAAGCCATGATCCAAGGTATAACCATCAACAATATCCGATTTTACACGACCACCAACAGAATTGGTAGCTTCTAAAATAGTTGGGTGATACCCATGATTTTCTAAAATTTGAGCAGCAATTAAACCACTAATTCCTGCACCAATGATATGTATTTTATATGCTGATTTCTCCATTTTAAATTCGTTTTAGTATTGCTTTTTTGATTCAAAAGCTATTATATTGAATATGTAATTATCTTTTTCTAATTCTTCAAAAAATGATAATCTTAAAGGTTTTCTAATTCTTCAGGTTTTAAACACTCAAAAACTAACTAATATGGTTAAAAATAATACTATTAATTTAAAGATTTTCTACTTTGTAACCATAAATAATATTGCAATCCAAATAAAATAGCACCTGCTAATAAATGTACAGCTTGTGTACCTAAAGGAAATTCTGCATAATACATTAAGATACCTGTAATAGTTTCAAGAAATAATAAGAAAACAATCCAATTTACTAATTTATAACCAAGATTTTTAACTTGGTTAATGTAAAATAAACCCAGGTTTACCAACACAATTGCAATGGTAAAAGATCTATGAAAATAGAATTTAAAACTAGGATCCATTAAACTATAATTTTTATTTTCGAAACCAAACAGTTTTACTTGCTCATCTATAAATTGCCTAACTTGAGTTCCCATTGCAATTTGTATCAACGAAAAAATAACAGAAATTATAAGTAACTTATTAAAAAGTGAGTTGTAATTATAGGTTTTTTTATCAGAAATAATAAATTTTAATTGTAATAAAAGCGCAATAATAATCAACCCAATAACCATATGAATGGTTATAATTTCTGGTTTCAAGTTGGTGTCAACAACTATTTTACCCAAAACTGCTTCAATCAACATTAAAAAGAAAGCTGTAAATGCTAAATATGGAATTCGTTTGTCCGTTTTCCAGAATTTGGTTGATGCGTATATCAAAAATAAAAACACAAAACCTGCTAAAACAGAAGCTAATCTATTGATATATTCTGTCCAAGTATGGTATTTATTGAACTTATTATAATCGTGTTTGGTGTATTTAGACCAGTTTTTTATTGTAAAAGTATCTGCAGTTGTAATGTTTTTATCAGCAACAAACAATGCCTCGTCTTTAATTATAATAATGCCTTTTTTATACTCGGTATTTGGTTTCCAAGTTATTTGCTCTTCAGATGTTGGTGGAATATAGTATCCAAAACATTTAGGCCAATCAGGGCAACCCATTCCAGAACCTGTCATTCTAACAACTGAGCCAGCTAAGAAAATTAAATAGACAGAAATTATTGAGTATTGTACAATTTTAGGAAATCTTTTTTTCATCAGATATAAAACTTTCTGCAAAAATACGCCAAAAAAAAGTCGCTTAAAATTAATTAAGCGACTTGTTCTTATGTAAAAAAAATCTAAATAATATTAGATAACTCTAACGTCTACTGCGTTTAAGCCTTTTCTACCTTCTTTTAAATCGAATTCAACTGCATCACCTTCTCTTACTTCGTCGATTAATCCTGATACATGCACAAAATACTCTGTGTTTGAATCATCTTCTGTTACGAATCCAAATCCTTTAGATTCGTTGAAGAATTTTATTGTTCCTGTTTTCACTTTGATATATAATAAATGTTAATAATACTACAAATATACATTAATTGTAATTGATTTTATCAAATCGGCTTTTAAATCATATTTAATTATTTTTTTTAGTGATTATAGGAGATTTATAAAAGAAGTTTTTTTTAGAAAATAATGATTAAAATAAAAAATTGAAATCTTGTTTTAGGAATGTCAATAGGAATACAGGTTGTAGCGTTTTTTTAATTATAAAAAACTATAAATCAATTAGTTGTAAAAATATTTTTTTAAGTGATAAAACTCAAAAAAATACCATTTTGTTAAAAACTCGCTTGTTTTGTGGATAAGTATGGATTGCTTTTTTTACTAAAAAAGGCAATCTTTGTTAACATCTTTAATAACGTTTAAATAACATTACAACATCGTGGAAATAACCCAAATCATAAAAAGAGATTCTGAAACTAGCAATTTCGAATTAGGAAAAATAACAAATGCCATTGAAAAAGCGATGCTATCTGTAAACAATGGTACAAGAAGAGACGCAATTGCTATTACAAATATTGTAAATGGTACTTTGTTAGAAAGAAAGTTGAATGAACCTAATTACACACCCACTGTTGAGCAAGTACAAGATATTGTAGAGTATAAATTAATGGATAGTCGTTTTCATGATGTTGCAAAAGCGTATATATTATATAGAGATGAACAGACTAGAAATAGAAAAACAAACATCTTTGAAAAAAGGTTGAATTTAAAACCATATGAATATCCTGCATTAAACGAATATGTAGATGCTATTAGGCATTCTTATTGGATTCATACCGAATTTAATTATACAAGTGATATACAGGATTTTAAATCGACTCTTACTGATGTAGAACAAAGTGCTATTAAAAATACGATGTTAGCAATTTCTCAAATAGAGGTTGCAGTAAAATCTTTTTGGGGAGATATTTATAAGAGAATGCCAAAGCCAGAAATTGGTTCAGTAGGCTCTACATTTGCAGAAAGTGAAGTTCGTCATCATGATGCATATTCTCATTTATTAGAAATTTTAGGATTGAATAACGAGTTTAAAAACTTAAAGAAAAATCCTGTAATTATGAGACGTGTTAACTATTTAGAGTTGGCATTAAAAAATGTAAATAGCGAGAATAATAAAGAGTTTTCAGAATCAATTATTTTGTTCTCTTTATTTATAGAACACGTTTCTTTGTTTTCTCAATTTTTAATTATCATGGCTTTTAACAAACATAAAAACGTGTTAAAAGGTATTTCTAACGTGGTTGAGGCTACATCAAAAGAAGAACAAATTCACGGAGATTTTGGAATCGATTTAATTAAAATTATTAAAGAAGAAAACCCAGATTGGTTTGATGAAGACAACAGTTTAGTTGTACAGGAAACTTGTAAAGAAGCTTTTCTTTCGGAAAGTAAAATTATCGATTGGATTTTTGAAAAAGGAGAATTAGATTTCTTACCAAAAGCAGTAATTAAAGAATTTATTAAAAATAGATTTAATAACTCTTTAGAAAGTATAGGAGTTCCAAAAATCTTTGACATCGATCAAAAATTATTAGCAGAAACAGATTGGTTTGATGATGAAATTATTGGAACCAAACATGGCGATTTCTTTGTAAAAAGATCAATCAATTATAGTAAAAGAACAAAAAGTATAACTAGCGACGATTTATTTTAAAAACATGAACCAAAACACCACCAAAACCACCGAACTTACAGAATACGAAAAATTAATACAAGCTAGAAATACCTCTAGAAAAGAAATATTAGAAAAAAATACAGCACCAGAAATTACTTGGCTAACAGAAAATAGTCGTAAATTTTTAGAATCTGGATATTTAACTGGTAATACAACTCCAGAAGAAAGAATTCGTGAAATTGCAGATAATGCAGAACGTATTTTAAACAAACCTGGTTTTTCTGACAAGTTTTACAAGTACATGGCTGCTGGTTATTATTCTTTAGCATCTCCAATTTGGTCTAACTTTGGGAAAAGAAGAGGATTGCCAATTAGCTGTTTTGGAAGTCATGTTGCAGATGATATGGGAGATATTTTATTCTCACAATCAGAAGTTGGTATGATGTCTAAATTAGGAGGAGGAACTTCTGGTTATTTTGGAAAATTGCGTGAAAGAGGAGCAGATGTTAAAAATAACGGTTCATCATCTGGGTCAGTTCACATTATGCAATTGTTCGAGAAAATGGTAGATGTTGTAAGTCAAGGTTCTGTAAGACGTGGTCGTTTTTCACCTTATTTACCTGTAGATCATCCAGATATTAAAGAATTTTTAGAAATAGGAACTGAAGGAAATCCAATCCAAGAATTAACACATGGTGTAACTGTTGGCGATCAATGGATGCAAGAAATGATTGATGGAGATGTAGAGAAAAGAAGTATTTGGGCAAAAATATTACAAAGAAGAGGAGAAATTGGGTATCCATATATTTTGTTTAGAGACAATGCAAATAATGGAACTGTAGACGTTTACAAAGATAAAAACCACGAAATTTACGCAAGTAATTTATGTACAGAAATCATGTTGCCATCTAATGACGATTGGTCTTTTGTATGTTGTTTATCTTCTATAAATTTATTACATTTTGATGATTGGAAAGATACAGATGCTGTAGAAACGCTAACGTACTTTTTAGATGCTGTAATGCAAGAATTTATTACAAAGTTAGAAGTGTATAGAGATTCAGAAAACAGAGACGATCAATTTACGTTTCGTTTTATGGAAAAAGCATACAAATTTGCAAAAGAAAACAGAGCATTAGGTTTAGGAGCTTTAGGTTGGCATTCTTTATTACAATCTAAAATGTTGGCTTTTGATAGTCCACAAGCCTATGATTTGAATAGCGAAATCTTTAAAATAATTAAAGAAAAATCGTACAAAGCATCAGAAGAAATGGCAGTTGAATATGGAGAGCCAGATGTTTTAAAAGGATATGGAAGACGTAATACAACCTTAAATGCTATTGCACCAACAACATCATCAGCATTTATTTTAGGACAAGTTTCTCAAGGAATTGAGCCAATTTGGTCTAACATTTATGTAAAAGATATTGCTAAAATTAAAACGACGATTAAAAATCCAATTTTGGAGAATCTTTTAGAGCAAAAAGGTTTTAACACGTCTGATATTTGGAAAAGTATTCGTGATAATGATGGTTCTGTGTTGCATTTAGATTGTTTAACAGACGAAGAAAAAGAGGTTTTTAGAACGTATTCAGAAATAGATCAAAACGTAATTGTTTATCAAGCTGCAAACAGACAAAATCACATAGATCAAGGTCAATCTATAAATGTGATGGTACATCCAGATATGCCAACCAAAGATGTAAATGCAATTTATATCAATGCTTGGAAATTAGGTGTAAAATCTATGTATTATCAACATAGTATGAATGCTGCACAGAAATTTAAGCAAAAGAAAGAGTGTGCATCTTGTGAGGGATAAACACTTTATCAATTAAAAATATAGAAAGAGAGACAGCAATGTTTCTCTTTTTTTTTGAAGCTATTTCCAGCTTTCACTACTCGCTTTTTTTGCTTGAAAAAAGCAAAAAAGAGCTCAAACAGGTCGTTCAATCTGGGCTAAACTTGTCTGTAAGCCTTAATTATTTATCCGCAAACTTGTCCTGCTGAAAGCATCTCACATAAGAGTGCGTAAAACCACAAAAAGATTCTTCCAGAATTATAAACTACATGAAAAATAATCATATTTATTTCATAAATTTTCTCTAGACATCAATTATAATAACAAAAATAAGAAGTCAGAAAATGTAGCATCTTTTTCGTATTTTCGAAAAAATTTAAAAGTGATGATGAACTGGGAACAACTCCTTTCTCTAAAACGTTTTGGCGATACAGAAAAACGACCAAGAATAGCACAAGATGAAACACGTTTGGGTTTCGAAGTAGATTTTGATAGAATTATATTTTCATCTGCATTTAGAAGTTTGCAAGACAAAACACAGGTAATTCCATTATCTCAAACCGATTTTGTACATACAAGACTAACACATAGTTTAGAGGTTTCTGTTGTGGGTAGAACTTTGGGTAGAAGAGTTGGGAAGGTCTTGTTAGAACGTCATCCAAATTTAGTAGCACTTGGGTATACTTTTAACGATTTTGGAGCCATTGTTGCAGCAGCCTCAGTAACACATGATATTGGAAATCCACCTTTTGGACATTCAGGAGAAAAAGCCATTGGCGAGTATTTTAAATCGGGAAAAGGTGCAAAATATAAAGACCTATTATCGGCAAAAGAATATCAAGATTTAATAGATTTTGAAGGAAATGCAAACGGTTTTAAAATTCTTACAGAATCTAGAGAAGGTATTTCTGGAGGTTTGCGTTTAAGTTACGCAACATTAGGAGCGTTTTTAAAATATCCAAAAGAAAGTCTGCCTAAAAAACCAACGAATCATATTGCAGATAAAAAATATGGTTTTTTTCAATCGGAAACTTCAGAATTTTTAGACGTAGTTCAAGAATTGGGAATGCAAAAAAAATCGGAAACAGATATTTCTTTTTACAGACATCCACTAGCGTATTTAGTAGAAGCTGCAGATGATATCTGTTACACAATTATCGACTTTGAAGATGGAATCAATTTAGGTTTAATTGAAGAAGAGTATGCATTGGAGTATTTGTCAAAATTAATTCATGGCATTAATAGAGATAAATATTATGCACTAAAACACACAAAAGACAGAACAGCCTATTTAAGAGCCATTGCCATCAATTCTTTAATTGATGAAGCAGTAACTATTTTCCTTACCAACGAAGAAGCTATTTTAAATGGAAGTTTTAGTAAATCTTTACTAGAAAAATGTAAGTATGAGGCACAGATTAACGACATTATTAAAATCAGCATCGAAAAAATATATAAAAGTAAAGAAGTAATTGAAAAAGAAATTGCTGGCTATAGAATTATAGCAGACCTTCTAGATGTTTTTATTTCAGCTAAAAACAATCAATTCGAAAATCAACTATCTAATTATGACAAATTAGTTTTAAGTTTATTATCAGAAGAATATAAAATAGAAGAAAGTGATTTATACAAACGAATTATGTCGATTTGTAGTTATGTTGCTGGTGTTTCTGATAGTTATGCTATTAAAATGCATAAGATATTAAAAGGTAATATTGTTTAGTTACAGAATAGTAAGCTTTATATTTAATGTTATAAAGTGCTTTTAAAAAAAATGGGATGATGTTTAAAAAAATTATGTATTCTACAGTATTAGTAGCTTTTGTTTTTATTAGTTGTAAGTCAAAAAAAATGGAAAAGAAAGAAGCTTCAAAAATCGTTTTTCAATCACAAAAAGTAACCAAAGAAATTCATAGTCCAGATAAATCTAAAATTTTAATTTTAAGTTATTTGGAAGATATGAATGCAACAACAGATTTTGATTATAAAGTAATAAGTCTTAAAAGTAAAAAGGAAGTAAAGTCTGGTAAATTTACAGGAGTTAAGATAGAGTGGTTTACTAATGAAAGTTTAAAAGGCTATCTGTATCAAGGAATTATAGAGAAAGAAAACCCTAAACAAAGTTTTGAAATAATAAATTTAAATCAATAAAAAAAATATGAGGAAATTTTACAAAACTACAAGCTTTTTTATAATAACATTTTTATTTTTATTTACATCTTGCCATAAACAAGATAATAAAATTGATGACGTAGAAATTGAGCCTATTAAACATAAAAAACAAAAAAGAAATCCAAATGTAAGGCATAAGAAAGGAATAGAAGAAATTGCAGATTATCAATTAGCGATTAGAAAAACTATTGATGCTAAAGAATCTTCGTATCAAAAAGGATATCTTTTAGAGGAATTTAAAAAAGCAACAGCATATTTATCTAAATCTCAAAGTAAAAGCTTTTTGAGTCCTGTTTTTACAGAAAGAGGACCTGCAAATGTTCCTGGAAGAACAAGAGGTATTGCTGTAGATCCTACTGATAATAAAAATTGGTTTGCAGCAACTGCAAGTGGTGGAGTTTGGTTAACAGAAGATGAAGGAGTTACTTGGAGAAACTTAACAGATACAACAATTCCAAATCTAGCAACTTCAACAATTGTAATTAGTCCTCAAGATCCAAATACACTATATGTTGGTACTGGAGAACCTTTTGGGAATTTAGGGGCTGTTGGTGGAGCAGGTGTTTTTAAATCTACTGATGGTGGTCAAACATGGTCTGTTTTAAGTAATTCAGCTACATTTGGAGATGTTGGTAGAATTATAATAAATCCTCTAGATAAAAATAATGTAGTTATAGGAACCACTAATGGAATATATAGGACTGTAAATGGAGGAAATAATTGGACACAAACGTATAATTCTTCGAATTGGGTTCAAGATTTAGACGCAGACCCTTCAAATTTTAATATTCTATATGGTTCTGTAAGAAATTTTGGAATGGTAAAAAGTACTGATGGAGGTTTAACTTGGTCAACCATTTTAGATAGAGCCGACTTTAATTCTAATCATAGTAGATTTGAAACTGCCATTTCTCCTGCAGATCCAAATACAATTTTTGTAAGTGTTTATTCTAGTTCTGGAGCCACTGTAGGTGTTAATACAGATTTTTATGTTTCTAGAAATAAGGGAGTATCTTTTACAAATTTAAAAACTACTAGATCATCAGAAGAAGCAAATTTATTAACGGGACAAGGATGGTATGACAATATTATTATGGCACATCCTTTTAATGCGAATGTTTTTTATGTTGGTGGAGTAGCGGTTTTTAAAGTTACAATTTCTGGGGCTAATTTTACATTTACGTCTATAGCTTCTGGTTATAATAATGCAGAAATTAATACAGATGTTCATGTAGATCAACATGGAATGACTACCATTTTAGGGAATAATCAAGATTTTAGAATTTTATTAGCTAATGATGGAGGTTTATATAGCACTTCCTTTAAAACAGATCCAGGAAGTTCAGATGGAGATTGGTCGGATTTAGTACTTGGTAAAAATAGCACTCAATTTTATGGAGCAACAAAACAAAATGGTGCAGATAACTATATTGCTGGTGCTCAAGATAATGGTTGTTGGATTTCTCAAGGAAATAATTCAGATAAAACAAAAACATATCAAAAAATTTTAGGAGGAGATGGATTTGAGGTTATTTGGCATTATAATAAACCAGGTAATTTTATTGGAGTTTCTCAAAACTATGGGCAAGTTGGTAGATATATCAATAATGTTGGAGCACTATCTAATTTTGAAGAATCAGGCTCTGCTGCTGCACCTTTTTATGCAAAATTATCAAATGCAGATAACAATCCAGATGCAGTCTTTGCAGTAACTACTACAGGTGTTTGGAGATCTATAGATTTTGCAGGAACTTGGACTCAAACTCTTATTCCAGTAGGTTTTCAATCAACTTATAGTAGTACAATGAATGTTGAAGTTTCGACAGCAGACCCGAATGTAGTTTGGGCTGGAGGTGCAATGACCGAAGATGGATTAACTTCTTTACATGTTTCAGAAGACAATGGATTAACTTTTAAACAAACGAGCTCTTATGATAATCCTAAAAATAACCATAGCTTAAATATTTCTGGAATTGGAGTTTCTTTAACAGAAAGAAATAGAGCATATGCATTATTTTCAAGTCAAAATGCTGCAAAAGTTTTAAAAACTGAAGATTTAGGAGTTACTTGGACAGATATTTCTGGTTTTGCTTCTTCATCTAGAACTACTTTCCCTGATGTTGCAGTTCATAGTATTATAGAAATGCCTTTTGATAAAAATATACTTTGGGTAGGAACTGATATTGGGATTTTTGAAACTTTGAATGGAGGAGGTACTTGGGCTTTACTAAATAACTTTTTACCTGTTGCAGTATACGATATGAAGATTGTAAACAATCAGGTAGTTATTTCAACTTATGGAAGAGGTATTTGGTCTGCTACATTAAATGAATTAGATTCTTATACATTACCAACATTTTTAACTGAGCCAACAGTAACATCGGCTCAAAAAGGAATAGAGAGTAACAAAACTTTGGTAAAGTATAATGTTACAACAGATGATGTAAATAGAGTTAAAATATTTATTGATGATGTAGAGAAACCTGAGGTTATTCAAGATTTCAACACAGGCGTAATTTACCAATATGAAACTGCAAACTTATCAGAGGGAGTTCATAAATTTGGAATTCAATTATTTGATGATAGTAAAAATTCTAAAACGTTACTTAAAGAATACGAATTTTCAGTAATAAACTTTGATGAAGCATCTCAAACTGCTGGTATTGATCAATTTTCTAATGCAGATGTATATACAATTAATGCAGAATTTAGTGTAAATAATATGGATGGAACTGTAACTCAGCCAGTTTTAAATAATACAGATCATCCTTATTTAGGTAACAAAGTTTACACAACAATCTTAAGAAGACCTTTAACAATCACTGAAGCAAACAAAAACTTTATTTATGAAGATATGGCAATTGTTGAGCCATTTACAGATGATTTGTCTGATTTAGATAGTTTTTACGATTATGTAATTATTGAAGCATCAACTGACTTACAAACCTGGAAAACTTTAGATAAATACGATTCTAGAAGATTTCCAGAATGGCTAACAGAATTTAATAAAGGTGTAACAGCTAGTGCAAATGATAATTTATTTAAATCACAAAGTATACTTTTAACAGATAAAGGATTTTCTGTTGGAGAAACTATTGTTTTTAGATTTAGGTTGGTTTCAGATCCTGCTGCAAACTCTTTTGGTTGGGCAATAAAATCTATACAGGGTTCTGTAGCTTCTATTGACGATGTTGTAAATGGTGTGAAATTACTTACTGTTTATCCAACAATTTCAAAAGGTAATTTTACTGTTTTTGGAAAAAACACTCTTGGGAAAACAAAAATTCAAATAATTGATATCACAGGAAAAAGTGTTTATAAAAATACTTTAGATTTCAATTTAAAAGAAAAACAACCAGTTTCTGTGAATTTAAATGCAGGAGTTTATATTTTACAAGTTATAGGAAATAATAATAAAAAATCTTCTCAAAAGATTATCATAGAATAAACACATTTTTGAAACATAAAAAAAAGACGCTCATTAGAGCGTCTTTTTTATGTTTTAGAAAATATTTTTTCTAAGTTTTTAATATCTAAACCAATTTTTTTTTGAAGTTCCATAACATTTCCATGTTCTATAAAAGTATCAGGAATCCCTAAAATGTTTATCTTGTTTTTATAATTTTTTTGAGCAGCAAATTCTAAAATACTACTACCAAAACCACCTTGAGTAACTCCATCTTCAATGGTTATTATTTTTTGATGATGCTCAAAAATTTCTTCTAATAATTTTTCATCTAAAGGTTTTATAAAACGTAAATCATAATGAGCAATTTCTTTTTTCTTTTCTGATAAAAGAATGGCTTCTTCAACATTTTTTGCAATGGTTCCAACAGATAAAACTGCGATACTTTTTCCTTCTTTTAAACAAATTCCTTTGCCAATTTCTATATTTTGAAAAGGTTTTTTCCAATCAATAATATTTCCATATCCTCTTGGATAACGAATTGCAATCGGATTTTTTAATCCTAATTGAGCCGTATATAAAATGTTGCGCAATTCAATTTCGTTTCTTGGAGCAAAAATAATGAGGTTTGGAATACATCTTAAAAAAGCAATATCAAAAACTCCATGATGTGTTGCTCCATCTTCGCCAACCAAACCTGCTCTATCTAAACAAAAAATAACAGGTAAATTTTGCAAAGCAACATCATGAATTACTTGATCGTATGCACGTTGTAAAAATGTAGAATAGATGTTGCAAAAAGGAATTAAACCTTGAGTGGCCATTCCTGCAGCCAAAGTAACTGCATGTTGTTCTGCAATACCAACATCAAAAGTTCTATTTGGGAATTCCTTTAACATCAACTTTAAAGAACTACCTGTTAACATTGCAGGCGTAATTGCTACAATTTTATCGTTTTGTTTTGCTAATTCTACAATGGTTTGCCCAAAAACATCTTGATATTTTGAGTATTCACTTTCTTCTTTTTTAATTCTTTCTCCAGAAATTTTATCAAACTTTCCAGGTGCATGATATGTAACTTGGTCTTCTTCTGCTTTTTGTAAACCCTTACCTTTTGTTGTAATTACGTGCAAAAATTTAGGGCCTTTTACAGATTTTAGTCTTTTTAATTCTGATAAAACTTTTTCTAAATTATGCCCATCAATAGGACCAGAATAATCGAAGTTTAAAGCTTTGATGATATTGTTTTGAGCTGCTAGTTTTTTATCAGTTTTAACCTTTGTTAAATACTCTTTTAAAGCACCCACAGATGGATCAATGCCAATGGCATTATCATTTAAAATAATGAGCAAATTTGCCTTAGAAACACCTGCATGATTCAACGCTTCAAAAGCCATTCCACTTGCAATAGAAGCATCACCAATAATTGCAATATGATGTTTTTCAGTGTTTCCTTTTAAGTTAGATGCTATTGCCATTCCTAAAGCTGCAGAAATAGAAGTTGAAGAATGCCCAACTCCAAAAGCATCAAATTCGCTTTCTTTTCTTGAAGGGAAACCAGCAATACCTTCAAATTGCCTATTGGTATGAAAAACGTCTTTTCTACCTGTTAAAATTTTATGTCCATAAGCTTGGTGGCCAACATCCCAAACTAATAAATCGTTGGGAGTGTCAAATAAATAATGGAGGGCAATTGTAAGTTCTACAACTCCTAAACTTGCTCCTAAATGGCCTTCTTTTGTTGATACAATATCAATAATAAAACTGCGCAATTCTTTTGCCAATTGTGGTAATTGTTCAGGATTTAATTTTCTTAAATCTTCTGGGTTTGATATGTTGTCTAACAAATTTTTCATTCGATTGCAAAAATACAATTTTAGTCATCAAAAAAGATTTTGTAATATTGAAAACTTAATTATTTAGAAATGATACAGCCTTTTGATGATGTTTATTTTATGAAAAAAGCTTTTCAAGAAGCAGAAATGGCTTTTGATAAAGGAGAAATACCTGTAGGAGCTGTGATTGTTTTTAAGGATAAAATTATTGCAAGAGCACACAATTTAACTGAAACTTTAAATGATGTTACAGCACATGCAGAAATGCAAGCTTTTACTGCAGCATCAGATTTTTTAGGTGGTAAATATTTAAAAGAATGTGTTTTGTATGTTACTTTAGAGCCTTGCCAAATGTGTGCTGGTGCCAGTTATTGGACGCAGTTAGATAAGATTGTATTCGGAGCATCTGAGCCAGAAAGAGGTTTTATCAACTTAAAAACAACTTTACACCCGAAAACAAAAGTTGTGGCAGGCGTTTTAGAAAACGATTGTTCTCAATTATTAAAACGTTTTTTTATAGAAAAGCGCAATTTGAACTAATGTTAAAATGTGTTAATGTTTTAACAAAAATTTACTTTATAATTTGTGATGTTAATTGTTTTAGAGAACTTTAGCTCTTAATTCAAACTAAACAAGTATTACAAATGAAAAAAATTATCTTATTTTTTGTGTTTTTATTTACTGTATCAGTAATTTCTGCGCAAGAAACACCAGAACCAAACTACAGGCAAGCTGCTAAGTACTCGCCAAAAAATTTAGCAAAAATGGTTCATTCAACTAGTGTGAATCCACATTGGTTAAAAAAGGGAAACCGTTTTTGGTATGCCTATAAAACATCTGAAGGTTCAAATCACTACATTGTAGATATTGATAAAAAATCGAAAAAATTTTTATTTGATAATACTAAAATGGCAAAATGGTTAACGGAAATTACCAAAGATCCTTATGATGCAAAACATTTGCCACGTTTAGATATAAAATTTAATGAAGCAGAAAATGCAATTCGTTTTAGAGTTACGTCTACAGAAGAAGTTGAGGTAGAAGATGAAAAAGAAGATGAAAAAGAGGATAAAAAAGAGGTAGAGAAAGATTCTATATCTACTAAAAAGGCTAAAAAGAAAAAGCCGAAAATGGAAAAGAAAACCTACTATTTAGAATATAGATTAGGTGGAAATGTTTTAACGATCATCAATACAAAAAAAGAAGAAAAAGAACCATGGAAACGTTGGGCAAATGTAGCACCAGATAGTTCTATAGTTTTATATTCTAAGAATTTTAATTTGTATTGGATGGATAAAATCAACTTTAAAAAGTTTATTAAAGATGAAAAAGACAGTACAGTTGTAGAAAACCAATGGACTAAAGATGGTGAAGAAAATTATGGTTATGGAGGTAATTCTAGAGATGATAATGAAGATAAAGAAAAAAACAAGGACAAAAGAAGTGGTATTTGGGGAACTTGGTCTCACGATTCTAAAAAGTTTGTTTTTCAAAAATCGGATTCTAGACACATTAAAGATTTATGGGTAATTAATTCTACAGGTAAAAAAAGACCAACTTTAGAGACTTATAAATACCATATGCCAGGAGAAAAAGAATTTTACAAATCTGAATTAATGATTTTTGATATTCCAACAAAAAAGCATGTATTGGTTCCTTTAGATACCATGAAACAGCAAAGTATTTCTGTATATAGAGCACCAAGAAAAAAATCTAGTTATGATGATGATTTTACACCAACTTTACTTTTATCAAAAAAAGGAAAAGTATATTTCAGTACAATTTCTAGAGATCGTAAAAAGTTTGATGTACATGTTGCAGACATTAATACTGGTGAATATAAAACAATCATTGAAGAGCGTTTTAATACCTATATAGAATCTAGACCTTTAATTTTATTCAACAATGAAACAGAAATTTTGCATTGGGCAGAAAGAGATGGTTGGGCACATTTTTATTTATATGATGCAGATGGGAATTTGAAAAATCAAATTACAGAAGGCGATTATCATGTAAATGGTTTTGAAGGTTTGGATGAGAAAAATAGAACCTTATATTTTACTGCAAATGGAGTTGATAAAAACCAAGATCCATATTATTTACATACCTATAAAATAAATTTGAATGGATCTGGAATGCGTTCTTTAGATGCTGGCGATTTTACAGCAACTACAAATATGTCCGATTCTAATCAGTATTTTGTAAGTAATTATTCACGTGTAAATACCGTTCCAAAATCGGAAGTTAGAGACGTAAATGGACGAAAAGTTATGGATTTAGAAACTGCAGATTTATCGCAATTATTTGCTTCTGGTTACAAATTTCCAGAAACATTTAAAGTAAAAGCAGATGATGGAATTACAGATTTATATGGAGTAATGTACAAACCTTTTAATATGGATTCTACCAAAGTATATCCGCTTTTAGAATACGTATATCCAGGACCACAAACAGAAGCTGTAAACAAATCTTTTTCTTACAGAATGGATAGGTTAGATAGAATGGCGCAAGTTGGTTTTGTGGTAATTACTTTAGGAAATAGAGGAGGACATCCTGATAGATCTAAATGGTATCATAATTATGGATATGGAAATTTACGTGATTATGGTTTGGCTGATAAAAAGTATGTAGCACAACAATTGGCAAACAAACATAAATTTATCGATATTGAAAAAGTAGGAATTTACGGTCATTCTGGAGGAGGTTTTATGTCTACAGCAGCAATGTTAGTATATCCAGATTTCTTTAAAGCAGCAGTTTCATCCGCAGGAAATCACGATAATAATGTGTACAATTCTTGGTGGAGTGAAACACATCATGGAGTAAAAGAGGAAATTGATGAAAAAGGAAAAATTTCTCACAAATATAAAATTGATGACAACCAATCTTTAGCAAAAAACTTAAAAGGACATTTAATGTTGATTCATGGAGATATGGATAATAACGTGCATCCTGCAGGAACTATAAGAATGGCAAACGAATTAATTAAAGCGCACAAACGTTTTAAGTTTATGATAATGCCAGGACAAAGACATGGTTTTGGCAGCATGACTGAATATTCTTTCTGGTTAAGAGCAGATCATTTTAGTAAGTATTTGTTAGGCAAAGAAGCTACAGATGTAGATTTTATGTATATGAATTTAGATGAGCCACAGAATTAAAGAGAAAGCCCATCCTAACCTTCTCAAAGGGAAGGGATTTTTACTCTTTTGAAAATTAAGAAATATAGAATTTAATAAAACTCCGAATTAAAATTCGGAGTTTTTTGTTTTTAATCTTTTTGATATTCCAAAATATCTGAAGGTTGGCAATCTAGAGCTTCGCAAATTGCTTCCAAAGTAGAAAAACGAACTGCTTTTGCTTTACCAGATTTTAAGATGGATAAGTTTGCAGTAGTAATGCCAATAATTTCAGCCAATTCTTTACTTCGCATTTTGCGTTTGGCAAGCATTACATCAAGATTTACAATGATTGGCATATTATATTGTTAGATCGTTTTCTTCCTGTAGTTTTTGCCCTTTCTTAAAAATGTCGATATATGTATAAATTATAAGTGCTATACAAGAGTGAATAAAAAGATAAAAATATTCTTCTTCGAAACTAACATTTTCATTTTCTATCCAACCCATAATTATAATACCAGTGTTTAAAATTATGGGAATAAAATTTAGTCTAAAGAATATTTTAAGTTTATTTAAAGATTTTGTTATAAATAGCTCGTCTTCTATAAAAATCTTGAAAAATTCTTTTAATACATAAAAATATATTGAATAAAACAACAGCCAAAGCCACATAAAAATAATTGTATATGAAAACTGGTATTTAATAACTCCTTTTATAAATGGAATACTAATTTTGGCATCAAAACCATTTACGTCATTCTCTAAAATATCTACAAAAGGAGCGTCAAATAACCGATACTGTTCAATTAATGATAAAATTGAAAATAAAAATACAAACAAAAAGAAAGTACTAAATATGTAAAAGAAAGACTTTGCACAGATGTAAATAATTTTTTTCATAAAGTTTTATTTTTTCTAAATTTATTAAATAAACTTAAGAGCGTTACAGTAATTTTGCTTTTTCTATAATGAATTCAAGTTCTTTACCATTTCTCAATACCTTTATTTTTATTTTATCCGTTTCTAAATCGTTGAAAAGACCATTTTGCATAATTTTACACCATTGTTCTTGAGTTACGTTGGAATAGTTTCTGTTATTTATACTTAGTATTTGATCTCTATATTTTAAAAATTTTGAGGCATCAATATCATCATATATATAGTCAACCAAGAGTTTGTTTTTCTCAAATGTAGGGTTAAAACCAAAAGCGACTCCTTCATTTTGTTCTCTTTTACTTTGTTTAATTAGTTTAAGACTTTTTGTTGCCCAATTAAATATAACTCTATAATTTTTAAGAAATTCTAACCCTATATTATTGTCTAGATCCTTTACTATAACAATAGCATCGTTTATATCATAATCGCCTATTTTAAAACTCTCAATTCTAGCCAAATGTGATTTTCTCATTTTTGCACTTTTTCCAAAAGCTCCAAAACCAGAACCACCAGAACCTTTAATCGATTTGTTGATTTTTTTTGATTCTTGTTGTTCGTTAAAAACTGTATAGCTTAAATGAGTATTACCAGGATTCCCTAAATCTATTACATTATTTAATACTTTTTCCCCATTTACTTTTGTAGTAATTGATACTTGATACGCATCACCTACAAATATTTTTGATTCAGAATAATCAGATGGTATATTTAATGTTTCTTCGTTATCAGTAATGGTTATCATTTTGTTTTGAAAATCAAAATCCCAAACAGCATGCCTCATTAAGTTAGAACCTATTAGTCCATCAACTTCTAAACAAGCTAAATCTCCTTTTTTAAGATCTAATATAGAACCTATAGTTCCTTTAAAATTTATTCCACTAATTTCAATATCTTCTAATTTTACATACGCTAAATTCGCTGATTTATCATTAATATCAGCTATATCAGATGAACCAGCAGTAATAAGTTTCAATTTATCTGCTAATTCATTAGAAATAATATTAGTGGCTCCTGTATCTAAAATGAAATCATAAACTTCTCCTTTAATTGTTACTTTTAAAAGAATATGTCCTGTTTTAGTATATTCAAACGGAAATGTTACTTTGTAGTTTTTTTGAGTAACTTCTCCGACTTTAAGGATCTTTCTTACTTTTGCTCCTGCACAACTACTTAACATTATAGATAAGACTACTAAATATACTACGTTTTTAAATTTCATTATTTTTTCTTTAAATATTTTTACAAATGTATATTTAAATTATCGAAAAACAATAATAAAATATTTAAAAAGAGTAATATTTGATGTTTAAGACAAAAAACAAACTTTGGTTTCAGTAATTCTATAACAATTTTCAAAAATGATGTAAAATTAAAAGTTAGTGTAGAAACTATCTTTGTATAAAAATTATTATCATGAAAACGTTAAACACCATATTTACGATATTCGCCTTAGTTTTAGGAATTATAGGTTTCTTTTTTCTTGAAGGAATTGAAGCAAGAGTTATAAAAGTAGTTTCACTATTTTTTGTTTTATTTAGATTGTATTCTTATTTGCTATATGAATTTTATGCAGAAGACAGTATCTTTAATTTAGACTTGGATAGAAGAGTTGAAAAAAGTAAAATAAATACGAAATATTAAGCATAAAAAATCAGAAGCTATTAACCTCTGATTTTCTATATATTTTGTGTATTATAACTTAATCTCTAGACATGAAAATTTGCAAAACATACCAAAATAGTAACATTAAAGAAGCAAACAAACCTAAAGAAGCAGGAATGTAATCTTCTGTTCCGTATTTGTTTACTAAGTTAGAGGTTTGGTATAAAATTGAACCTCCAGCCAATAAGCACATTCCAACAGAAAACCATAGACCTAAATTAAAGCCAAACAGAGTACCAGCTACAATTAAACCCATTGCAATAAAGAAACCTATTGTTAGCCCAGTTTTTATAAAAGAAAAATCTTTTTTTGTGATAAAAACAACGCTCGAAATTCCTACAAATAAAGCTAAAGTTACAATTGCTGCTTGCTGAATTAAATCTACACTTTCAGTATAATAAATAGCAATTGCCAAAAGTGGAACGAATATTAGTGCCTGCGCAAAAACATATAAAGCATACGCCATATATTGTATATTTTTATCGGCAGTTTTTAAAACCGTACTTTCTGCGTAGCTTGTAATCAACATAAAACCACCTAACATAACAAGCCATCTCCAGCCTTCAGTCATCGATAACATAAATTCTACAATTGTATCACTTTGCAAAAGTAAATATTCAAAAAGTACAAATAATAAAACGCCACCAGCAACGTGAGCGTATGTCTTTTTATAAAATGCTACACGAACTTCGTCTGTAGATTCAATTAATAAGGTTTTGTTTTCAAAAGTGTTTTCCATAGTTTTTGAGCTGAGATTATTTCAGTTTTTTATTGTTGAAATATTAAATTTGATTAATTTTTATACTTTTTTAATCACATTTGTTACAATTCCCCAAATCATAAAATCGTTATCTTCTGTAATATTGATGATAGGGTAATTAGGATTTTCTGGCTGTAACCAAATTTCGTTATTTTGAACACGAAGTCTTTTTACAGTAAATTCTCCATCAATATAACAAACTGCAATCTTTTTATCTGTAGCCTCTAAACTTCTGTCAATTACTAGTAAATCGTCATGATTTAAACCAGCATTAATCATAGACTGTCCTTTAACTTTTGCGTAAAAAGTAGTGTCTTTATTTTTGATGAGTGCATCATCTAAAGAAATTTTTTCTCCTTCAATATCTTCTGTTACTGATGGAAAACCAGCAGAAATGCCACAATCTATCAAAGTTGCTAAGTTGTTAGAAGTAGCATCTGGGGTAAAAAAAGTAAGGTTTTCAGAAATTGTCATCATACCTGCAAATTAAAACTTTTCTTTTAATTTTCAAGAATTATTTTTGTAATTTATTTACAACTACATTATTATAAGTAAACTTAAGTTTTTGAATTACAATTTTTAATTCATCAATGTTTAAATGCCCAAATCCGAAACGAATGGCACAAGTATTTTTGTTTTGATAAAGTATGGTTTTAGGTAAAAATAGATTATTTTTTTCTGCCTCTTTAGCTAGTTTTGCTAAAGGAATTTTGGGTTCAAAAGTTAGCCAAATTGCCAAGCCACCTTCAGGTAATTTCCAAGTTGCAATTTTAGCAAAATGTTTCATTAAAAGTTGATGTAAACAATCTCTTCTATCTTTATAAACAACAATGTTTTTTTTCATTAATCTATAAATTTCTCCTTCATTTATCAATTCAGATAACATTTGTTGTTGAATTAGATCTCCTTGTTCATCTAACAAATACAAATAATTTTTTGCCTCTTGAATTAAATTTTCTGGTGCAATTACAAACCCAATTTGAAAACTCGGAAATAAAGATTGTCCTAATTTACCTAAGTAAATTACCATTCCATTTTCATCTGAATTTGCCAAAGGTAAAACTGGAGAACCTTCAAATTGAAAATCATAATCAAAATCATCTTCAATAATTGCAAAACCAAATTCTTTTGCTAAAATTAATAAAGCTTCTCTTCGTTTTTTACTTAAAGTAATTGTGGTTGGGTAATCTCTGTGAGCACAAACATAGACGCATCTAATACTATTTTTGATAAAGTTTTTTCTAATAAAATCTACATTTAAACCTTCTTCATCAACAGGTATCGTAATAAGTTGGGCACCTACTTGCTGAAAAATCATATTAGAAGCATAATTACTTAAATTACCAACTAAAACAACATCATTTTTTTGTATTAAAAGTTGAGAAACAATATATAAACTCATTTCTGTACTTCTTGTACTAATTAAATTTTTTGGACTTACATGCAAACCTCTTGTAGCATTTAAATAATTACACAATTGCGTTTGAAACATAGAAAGTGATGCTTCTTGTGGTCTGTTCCATTTTTGAATTAAAGTTTTACGTTTCATAGCTGCACTATACCATCTTGTAAATTGGCTTACAGGATGCAATCGTAAATCTGGTTTGCCATCATTTACAGAAAAAGTAGCATCTGTTAATTGTACAGTTGATGCTAAATGAAAAGATTTTTGAAATTCAAACCCTGTTGTGCTTGCATAACTATAAGGTTTATTATGTTTAATTGTTTTCTGTTTATGGATAGAATTTTTTTTTCTAACAGCAACAAAAGTTCCTTTATTTGGTTTTATTTCTACCCAACCTTGTGATGCCAATTCATCATAAATAGCAACAGCTGTATTTCTATGAATAGATAAGGTTTTTGCAACTGCTCTTGTGCCTGGTAATTTTGTTTTTTCTAAAATGATGTTTCTCTGAAACAGATTTACAAACTCTTTTGCAGCCTGAATGTAAATTGCTTGCGTTTTTGATGTATCAAAAATGATATTTTTCTGAATTAACACTAAAAGTGGACTATCTATCATTTAAAAACCGGACTATTTTATGCGCTTATAAAGTTACGACTTTTGCAACCTATTTAAATCACTATTTATGAAAATTAAATTCACATTATTTTTAGGAGTTTTAGTAAGCTCATCTTTATTAAATGCGCAATCAAACACTGTACAGAACGATACTTTAAAAGAAGTTATAATTACATCAACCAGAATAGATTTACCTTTTAAAGAAGATTCTAGAACCATAAACATTATAACTAGTAAAGACATTTCAAATAGTGCAGCCACAAATGTTGCAGATCTTTTACAATTAGTAGCTGGTGTAGATATTAGAAGAAGAGGAACAGCAGGTAGCCAAGCAGATTTATATATTAGAGGTGGTGGTTTTGATCAAACGTTGCTTTTAATTGATGGTATTAAAATGGATGATGCACAAACTGGGCATCATACAATGAATGCTGCTTTGCCAATTGAGGTTATAGAAAGAATTGAAATTATTAAAGGGCCAGCAGCAAGAGTTTTTGGACAAAATGCATTTACAGGTGCCATTAATATTGTAACCAAAAAGAATTTAGAAAATACAGTTTCAGCAAATGTGGAAACAGGATCTTTTGGGCAGTTAAATGGTTCTGTAACTGTGGGTAAAGAATTTAAAAATTCTTCTTTTATTGCACATGTAGGTGCTTTAACTTCTGATGGTTATAGAAATAATTCAGACTATAACAATTACAATTATTTTTTAAAAGGAGTTTTTAATAAAAACAAACAACCAATAGAATTAATTGCAACTTTTTTTGATAAGAAATTTGGAGCAGAAAACTTTTACACGACAAATCCTGATTGGAATGAGTATGAAGAAACTCAGAATAGTTTAGTAGGTATTTCAACTACATTTAACAATGGTAACTTTAAAATTAAACCAAGAGTTTATTGGAGAAGAGGTCAAGATATTTTTTTACTAAAAAGAGATGACCCTAGTTTTTTTAGAAACTTACATACAACGAATAAAATTGGTCTAGAAACAAACGTTTCTTATACTTCAAGTATAGGTGTTACAGGTTTTGGTATCGATGTTTCTCGTTTTTCTATTAGTAGTAATAATTTAGGAGATAGAAACAGAACTTTGGCAAACTTCTTCTTAGAGCACAGATTTAAAATTGGAGATAATGTAGATGTTACTCCAGGTGTTGCTGTAACTTATTTCTCAGATTTTGATTTTAATGCGTTTCCAGGTTTAGATTTAGGAATTCAAATTTCTGAAAATTTTAAAGCTTATGGTAATGTAGGGTATACTTACAGAGTGCCAACTTATACAGATTTGTATTATTCAGATCCTGCAACTTCTGGTAATCCAAATTTAGAGCCAGAAAGTGCATTTGCACAAGAAGTGGGTGTCAAATTTAATAGTTCAAACTTTTTTGCAACGTTTGCAATTTTTAATAGAGATTCAGATAATTTAATTGATTTTGTTAGGCCAGATACAGCAACAGGTATATTTACAGCAACAAATATTGCAGAATTAAACACTAAAGGTTTAGAGTTGGATGCTACATATCTTTTTAAATTAAATGATTTTAATCAGAGTTTTAAAATCGGGTATTCTTATTTAGATGATGATATTTTAGATCAAAATACAGATTTATCACGTTATTCTCTAAATACATTAAGACATCAATTTATAACACAATTTTCTAGTTCTTTCTTCAAAAATTTAAGACAGAATATTATGTACAAACATGCAGAAAGAACAACAGGTCAAAGCTATAATGTTTGGGATGCTTCAATTATTTTAGATGTAAAAAAAGTTAGTTTTACAATAACTGCAAACAATATTTTTGATGCTGAATATATAGAAAGTGGTTTTGTACCCATGCCTGGTAGCAACATTTTATTTGGATTACGTTATAATTTATAGAATTAAATCTATTCTTTGTTTTCAAACCATCAACTTTTGTTAAAGTTGATGGTTTACTTTTAACAAATATTTTCCTAACAATTCCTTAACTTTGCATTTCAATTTTTATGCAGCATGAGTTTAAATTTATCTCCAATTGATCGAGTAGAAACAATCACAAAAGAAGACTTTATAAAAAACTATTTTAAACCTCAAAAACCAGTGGTTATTGAGCGTTTTATAGAAGATTGGCCTGCATTTACAAAATGGAACTTAGCCTATATGAAAGAAGTTGCAGGAGATAAAACTGTGCCTTTGTACGATGATAGGCCTGTAGATTTTAAAGACGGTTTTAATGAGCCACATGCAAAAATGAAAATGGCAGATTATGTAGATTTATTAAAACGTGAACCTACAAAATTTAGAATTTTTTTGTGGAATGTTTTAAAAGAAGTGCCTGTTTTGCAGAAAGATTTTAAATATCCAGATTTTGGTTTAAGATTAATGAAAGGTTTGCCAATGCTATTTTTTGGTGGAACTGATTCCTATACATTTATGCATTATGATATTGATTTGGCGAATATTTTCCATTTTCATTTTGAAGGTAAAAAGGAAATTATTTTATTCGATCAACAGCAAAATAAGCATTTATATAAAGTTCCACATGCTTTAATTACAAGAGAAGATATTGATTTCTCGAATCCAGATTTTAAAAAGTGGCCAGCCTTAAAAAAAGCAAAAGGATATAAAACATCTTTAGAACATGGGCAAGTTTTGTATATGCCAGAAGGTTATTGGCATTATATGAAATATATTACTCCTGGCTTTTCTATGAGTTTAAGGGCAATTGCTAGAAATCCAAAAAATTTAGGGAAAGCCCTATATAACGTATTATTCATGAGGACTTATGATAATTTAATGAGAAGATTAAAAGGTCAAAAATGGATTGATTGGAAAAATGAACAAGCTATTATTAGAACAAAATAATATTTTAGATGATTTTTTATTTGTATTTAACTGATTTTTAGTATATTGCGCATACCAAACTAAAATTAGTTACTATGAAAGCTTGCCCAAAATGTAAATCTGTGTCTAGGCATAGATTAAGAAGAAAGGGCGTTGTTAAAATAATTCCAGGTTGTAGAACTTATAGTTGTGATAAATGCAACGCAGAATATACTTGGTTTTCATTTATTAATCGTTCTTTAAGAGTTTAACAAAAAAAACCTCGCTTTTGTGAGGTTTTTTTATTTCTTTTAAATTCAACTACTAAATTATTTATAATAGAATGTAAATTTAGAAAAGATATTAGGTAATTTAGTAAATCTTAAACATCTGATTTATAGGTGTATTGCAGGTGGAAATACGTCTCAATCGTGAAAGCTTGTCCTAAATGTAAATCTACTTCTAGATATAGAATGAAAAGAACAGGTATTAGTAAAATACTACCAGGTTGTTATTGTTACGCTTGCGATAAATGTAACACTAGATATACTTGGTTTTCATTTATTAATCGTTCTTTAAGAGTTTAACAAAAAAAAACCTCGCTTTTGCGAGGTTTTTTTTGCTTAGTTATATTTTTATCTATTTAAAAACAGCTCTATATAAATCATTTCCGTTTGCAAAAAGTAATAAGGTAATTAATAAAATAAACCCAACTATTTGAGCATATTCTAAAAATTTATCTCCAGGTTTTTTACCTGTAATCATTTCCCAAAGTGTAAAAACTACATGACCACCATCTAAAGCAGGAATTGGTAATAAATTCATAAACCCTAACATGATTGATAAAAATGCTGTAATATTCCAAAAAGCTTCCCAGCTCCAAGTGGAAGGGAAAATTTTACCAATTGAATAAAAGCCACCTAAACCTTTATAAGCACCTGTGCTTGGGTTAAATATTTTTTTCAATTGTTTTACATAATCAGTTAAGGTTTTCCAAGATTTGTTCCAACCAGCAGGAATTGCCTCTGTAAAACTATATTGATAATTTGCTAAATCATAATACCCTAATTTACCAATTTCACTTAATTTTAAATTTGCAGGGTTCACGCCAATTTTACCTTCGTCAGATATTTTTACAGGAATATCTAAAATTTCATTATCTCTTTTAACAGAAATGGTTATATTATTTCCTTTATTTTCAAGAAAAAGATCTTCAATTTCATCATAATAAATAGCTTTATTGCCATTAACTTTTACAATTAAATCTTTTACTTTAAGTTGAGAATCTATATTATGAGATTCTTTAGGAATGTTTCCAATCATAAAAGGATATCTGACAGAAACTATTGGGCCAGCATCATTTTTCTTTCTATCTATTAATTTAGAAATAAAGTCTATAGGTAGTTTTTTCTCTAAAATTTCACCATTTCTTTCGTAGGTAAATTTTTCTCCGTTGATAAATTCTAAAGTGATTTGACTAAATTTTCTAATTTTTTCGTCATCAACAGTTAAGATTTTATCTCCCGTTTTTAAACCTAAATCCATAGCTAAAGAATCTTGTACCCAAATACCATCTGTTAAGTTTTCATTTGGCAAATATTCTTCTCCATAAGACCACATTAACATAATGTAAATGAAAATTCCTAAAACAAAATTCACAAAAACACCACCTAACATTATTATTAAACGCTGCCAAGCTGGTTTAGATCGGAATTCCCATGGTTTTGGTGGTAAAGCCATTTGTTCTTTATCCATACTTTCATCAATCATACCTGCTATTTTTACATAGCCACCTAAAGGAATCCAACCAATTCCATATACGGTTTCTCCAATTTTTTTCTTAAAGATCGAAAATTTATAATCAAAGAATAAATAGAATTTTTCTACTTTGGTTTTAAACAGTTTTGCAGGGATAAAGTGCCCTAATTCGTGCAAAACAATTAGTAATGATAAACTTAAAATAAATTGTGATGCTTTTATTAATATTTCCATTCAACGTTAAATCTTAATTTTTAAAACGCACAAATGTACGTTTTTAAAGAGAGTATAAAAAGAACTATTAAAGGTTGATTTTTATTTTAACAAACATTTTAGATGTTTTTTAGTTTCTGCAATTTCTCTACCATTTTTATAAGCCGTAAATTTGCAGAAATATCTTTTTAATGGATTTAAAGTTTTTCAAAAAAAGTAAAACAACACTTATCTTCTTACTTGTTTTCTCGGCAATTTCTATTCCTGTTTTTTATCATTTGGTGAAGGTTGATAAAAGATTAAAAATTTACAATCCTAATGATGTGAATCCTCAGTTAGTAGATACTGATTTAAGACATGTTACTAAAAATCATACGATTAAAGATTTTGAGTTGATTAATCAAAATGGAGAAATTATTACCAATAAAAACTACGAAAATAAAATTTATGTAGCCGATTTCTTTTTTACACGATGCACAAATATTTGTATTGCAATGGCTTATAATATGAGCGAATTGCAGGAATTTTACAAAAACGATAAAGATATTATGTTTTTATCACATTCTGTAACACCAACAATAGATAGTGTTTCTGTGTTGAGAGAATATGCAGATAATAAAGGGGTTATTGATGCTAAATGGAATGTAACAACTGGAAATAAAAAACACATTTACGAACTAGCTAGAAAAAGTTATTTTGCTGTTGTTGAAGATGGTGATGGAGGTGAAGATGATTTTATACATACAGAGCAATTTATTTTGGTTGATAAAGAAAAACGCATTCGTGGTTATTATGATGGAACCGAAAAAGAAGACATGGAAAAGTTAAAAAAAGATGTGGCTTTGTTAAAAGAAGAATATACCAGAAAATAACTTGTTTAGAATCATTCTAAATGATTATCTTTGCTCTCCAAAATAAATTCTTTGAGCACAATAGCAACATTATACATTGGGGAAATAGGATATATTTCTGAAGAATCGTTAGATTTTATTCCTTTAAAATTATTGGAAATGGGTTGTTTGCCTGGAGCAGAAGTGCAGTTGGTACAAATTGCGCCTTTAAAAGATCCATTATATATCTGTGTAAATGGAAGTCATTTAGCCATCAGAAAAGAGACAGCTTCATTAATTAAAATTTTAAAAGCAAGTTTATAAATGGCTAAAAACGATATAAAAGTTGCTTTAATTGGAAACCCAAATACAGGTAAAACTTCATTATTCAATCAACTTACAGGTTTAAATCAAAAAGTAGGAAATTACCCAGGAATTACTGTTGATAAAAAATTAGGAGTTTGCAAATTGTCTGCAACTCAAAATGCAATTATTACAGATTTACCAGGAACTTATAGTATAAATCCTACTTCTATTGATGAGAGTATTGTTCTTAAAACCTTATTAAATAAAGATATTAAAGCATCACCAGATGTAATTTTGGTAGTTGCAGATGTAGAGAATTTAAAACGTAATTTGTTGTTATTCTCTCAAATTAAAGATTTAGAAATTCCAACAGTTTTGGCAATCAATATGGTTGATCAAATGGATAAAAAAGGAATTTCTATTGATTTATCACTCTTAAAAAAAGAATTAAATACAGAAGTTGTTTTAATTAGTGCAAGAAAAAACGAAGGTATAAATGATATTAAAGCTGCCATTATTCGTTGTCATGTAGCTGCAAAAGCATCACCTTTATGTGGTATAAACTCTAAGGTAGATCCTGATTATTTTAATAAGCTAAAAGAAATTAGCCCAAATTATTCGTTGTACGAATTGTGGTTAATGGTTACTCAAAATAATTTTCCAGAAACTATTACCAAAAAAGAAAAGCAAGATTTATTAGCTTTTAAGGAAGATATTTCTAAATTAAAAAAATATCAACATAAAGAAACTATTTATCGTTATCAAGAAATTAATAAAATTTTAAAGAAAACGTATATAATTGATAAAACAAAAGCCACAGATTTAAGAGGTAGATTAGACAAAGTTTTTACGCATAAAATTTTTGGATATTTATTCTTCTTTTTGATTTTGCTCGTAATTTTTCAATCAATTTTTGATATTGCATCAGTTCCTATGGACTTTATTGATGGTACTTTTGCACAATTATCAGATTTTGCAAAAAGCAATTTACCATCTGGCGTTTTTACAGATTTGTTAACAGAAGGTATTATTCCTGGAATTGGAGGAGTTGTTATTTTTATCCCACAAATTGCCATTTTATTTCTATTTATTGCTGTTTTAGAAGAAACAGGTTATATGAGTCGTGTTGTTTTTTTAATGGATAAAATTATGAGGCGTTTTGGAATGAATGGTAAAAGTATTATTCCATTAATTTCTGGAACAGCCTGTGCAATTCCTGCAATTATGGCAACAAGAACTATATCAAGTTGGAAAGAGCGTTTAATAACAATTTTAGTAACTCCATTTACAACATGTTCTGCACGTTTACCAGTGTATGCTATATTAATTGCTTTGGTAATTCCTGATAAAAAAATATTAGGATTTTTAAACTTACAAGGTTTAGTGTTGTTATTATTATATGCTTTAGGTTTTGTGAGCGCAATTTTAGCGGCTTATATTTTACATAAAACTTTAAAAATAAAATCGAGATCTTTATTTGTAATTGAAATGCCAAATTATAAATTACCATCTTTCAAAAATGTGTTTTATGAAGTGGTAGAAAAAACGAAGGCATTTGTTTTTGGAGCAGGTAAAATTATTTTAGCACTTTCTATTGTTTTATGGTTTTTAGCTTCTAATGGAGGAGATAGCTATAAAAATGCAGCACAAAATGTGACAGAAAATGTCGCGAATCAAAATTTAAATGATGAGGAATTACAGCAAAGAATAGCATCAGCAAAATTAGAGAATTCTTATATAGGAATTATGGGAAAATCTATTGAACCAGCTATAAAACCATTAGGGTATGACTGGAAAATAGGGATTGCTTTAATAACCTCTTTTGCAGCTCGTGAAGTTTTTGTAGGTACGTTAGCAACCATTTATAGTGTAGAAGCAGATGATGAAAACACAACTACAATTAAACAAAAAATGGCAGCAGAAGTAAATGAAACAGGAGGTAAGTTATTTAATTTTCCTGTTGGTATGTCTTTAATGGTTTTTTATGCATTTGCAATGCAATGTATGGCTACTCTAGCCATTGTAAAACGTGAAACAAAATCATGGAAATGGCCTTTAATTCAATTGTTTGGAATGGGCTTATTGGCGTATGTTGCATCCTTTTTAACCTATCAAATTTTAAGCTAATGCAAGAAGTTATTGTATATATAATCCTTTTTTTAGCAATTGCTTTTTTAGTGAAGAAATACTTTTTCCCAACTAAGAAAAAGAGTAAATGTGGCACAGATTGTGGTTGTCATTAAAATCTTAACAGAAGATTATGAATCTTGAAATTAAGGTTTTATAACTTTGATTTCGATAATAAAAACCAATAAATATAAATATTTTAGATATGAAAAAATCTATATTCATGATTGCAATATTTGCAATTACAATGTTTTCATCCACAGAAATGTTGGCTCAAAACTTTCCAAAAATTGATGTAAGTCCTATGGATGCTGCATCTTTTCCTGAAAATTGGAGAGACTCTAATAAACTTGTAAAAGTTATATATAGCAGACCTCAATTAAAAGGAAGAACATTAGATAAATTAGCGCCAAAAGATAAAGTTTGGAGAACTGGAGCAAATGAAGCTGCTGAAATTACATTTTATAAAGATGTAACTTTTGGTGACAAAGCTGTAAAAGCAGGAACGTACACCTTATTTACAATTCCTACAGATTCAGATTGGACGTTTATTCTGAGCAATCAAAAAAATGTCTGGGGTTCTTATTTTTATGATAAAGCAGAAGATGTTGTAAGAGTTACTGGAAAAGTTACAAAATCTAAAGATTCAATTGAAGCATTTTCTATTGTTTTTGAAGGTGAAGAAGAAAGTGCAACTATGCATTTAGGTTGGGGAAGCACAATAGTTTCAGTACCTGTAAAAGGGTAATAAAGCATACTTTACAAAACTAAAAAAGCTTCATAAATTTTTATTTATGAAGCTTTTTTTTATGAATATTATTTATAATCTAAACCTATTGTTTTTGTTGCCATTTCCAAGCAGAACGTAAGGCTTCTTCTAAGCTAATTTCTGTTTTCCAGTTTAGTTCTTTATTTGCGTGTGTTGTATCTGCATAGCAAGTCATCACATCACCTTGTCTTCTGTCAACAATTTTATAATTTAGTTTTAAATTATTTACTTTTTCAAACGCTTTTATTACTTCTAGAACAGACGTTCCTTTTCCTGTTCCAATATTAAAGAACTCAAAAGCATTTTTATTATTCTTGTTGATAAGCCTTTTTAAAGCTGCAATATGAGCTTTTGCTAAATCTACAACATGAATATAATCACGAATTGCAGTTCCATCTTCTGTTGGGTAATCATCTCCAAAAACAGATAGTTCTTTTCTAATTCCTGCAGCAGTTTGTGTAACAAAAGGAATTAAGTTAGCGGGAACGCCTAAAGGTAATTCTCCAATTTTTGCAGTTGGATGAGCACCAATTGGATTAAAATAACGCAAAGCTATTGCATTAATTCCATAAGCATTACTAGAATCTTTAATGATTTCTTCGCCAATTTTTTTAGTATTTCCATACACAGATTCTGCCTTTTTTACAGGAGCATTTTCTGTAATTGGTGATGAATCTGGTTCTCCATAAACAGTTGCAGAAGAAGAAAATATAAAATTATCTAATTTACGATCTCTAACTTCTTGTAAAATATAAATTAGTGAACTCAAATTATTTTCGTAATAATCTAAAGGTTTTGCAATACTTTCTCCAACTGCTTTAAACGCAGCAAAATGAATGATTCCATCAATTTTATGAGCATCAAAAACGGCTTTTATTTCGCTTTTTACACGAACATCAGCTTTATGAAAAATTGGTTTTATACCTGTAATTTCTGTAATGCTGTCTAAAACAGAGATTGTTGTGTTTGATAAGTCATCAATAATTACGACTTCAAAACCTTCGTTTTGTAATTCAACTACTGTGTGAGAACCTATAAAACCAAGGCCTCCTGTTACTAAAATTTTTTTCATTATTGGTTGATTTCTGGTGTTATTTATTAAAAAAATCGATGATTGTTTTTGTGATAAATTGTAATTGATCTTCCTCTAGTTCTGTGTGCATAGGTAAAGAAATTACTGTTTTTATCAACTCATTGGTCACTGGGAAATCGCTTTCATTGTATCTTTCATCTTTGTAAGCTTTTTGTGAATGCAAAGCTACAGGATAATAAATAGCATTTGGTATTTCTTTCGTTAACAAATGTTTATGCAATTCATCTCTTTGACCATTGGTAATTTGCAATGTATATTGATGAAAAACGTGGCAATCACAAACATCACAAATTTGATTGCAATTAGCTGTTTTGTTCGATTTTGTTGTTGGAGTAATTATATTCGGGTTGTTTGCAAACGCATTGTTGTAAAAACGAGCTGCATTTCTTCTTGAATTACAATATGCATCTAAATTGGGTAATTTAGCTTTTAAAACTCCAGCTTGTATAGCATCTAATCTAGAATTTACACCCACAACATCATGATAATAACGTTCGTACATTCCATGATTTACAATACCTCTTAAAGTATGTGCAAGTGTATCATCATTGGTAAAAATAGCTCCTCCATCTCCATAGCAACCTAAGTTTTTAGAAGGGAAAAAAGAAGTTGTTCCTACATTTCCAATAGTTCCAGCTTTTTTTTGTGTACCATCTTTAAAAGTATAATTAGCACCAATTGCTTGTGCATTATCTTCAATTACAAACAAATTGTGTTGTTTTGCAATTTCCATTACAGCATCCATATTGGCAACTTGTCCAAATAAATGAACGGGTACAATTGCTTTCGTTTTTGGAGTTATTGCTTTTTTAAGCGCTTCAATATCGATGTTAAAAGTATCAGCTTCAACATCAACCAAAACAGGTGTTAATTTTAACAATGCTATAACTTCTACAGTTGCTGCAAATGTAAAATCGGCGGTAATTACTTCATCTCCTTGTTCTAAGCCTAAACCCATCATTGCAATTTGCAAAGCATCAGTTCCATTTGCACAAGGAATTACGTGTTTTACTCCTAAATAATCTTCTAAATCTTTTTGAAATTCATGCACCAAAGGTCCATTTATATAAGAGGAGGTATTTAATACTTCTTGAATTGAAGCATCTACTGTTTCTTTTATTTGTTGATATTGACTTTGTAAGTCAACCATTTGTATTTTTTTCATAAATGATGAAATTGTTAAACATCAAAAATACAACATAAATATTTTATCTTTGGGCTCATCAAAAATTTTCAAATGAAATTTATCAAAAAAACTTTAAAAATTTTAGTTTTAATAATTGTTCTTGTAGTTGTTGGAGTTTGGTTGTATTCCTTGACATATCATCCTAAATATGATGGAGAATTAGAAATCAAAAATTTATCTGAAGAGGTAACTGTTTATTTTGATGAAATTGGGGTTCCTCACATCAATGCACAAAACCAAAAAGACGCTTATGTAGCTTTGGGATATGTGCATGCACAAGACAGGTTATGGCAAATGGAATTGATTAGAAGAATTGCTTCTGGAAGATTGTCTGAAATGTTTGGAAAAGATTTGTTGAAAACCGATGTGTTTTTTGCGGGTTTAGGGATTGAAGAAGCTGCTGAAAAAACCATTGCAAATTTGGATACAAATTCTGAAGCTTATCTATTAACGCAATCTTATTTAGATGGAATTAATCAATATATAAATGATGGAAAAACGCCTTTAGAATTTACACTTTTAGGGTTAGAAAAAGAAAATTATACCATAAAAGATGTCTATAATGTGTTTGGTTATATGGCTTTTAGCTTTGCTGTTGCTCATAAAACAGATCCTTTATTAACTGAAATTAAAGAAAAATTAGGTGATGCTTATTTTAATGAGTTAATGACTACAGATTTAGGGGATTTAACAATCAACAAATACGAAACTAAAGAGATTAAAGGACAAATGTCTGCTGCTGTTAGTAAGTTGATGGATAAATTACCAGTTTCTACATTTATAGGAAGTAACTCTTGGGTATTAGCGCCTGAAAAAACAAAAAAGGGAAAAGTAATTTTTGCAAACGATCCTCATATTGGTTTTTCGCAACCTTCTGTTTGGTATCAAAATCATATAAAAACACCCGATTTTGAAATTTATGGATTCAATATTGCTTTGATGCCTTTTCCGTTATTAGGGCATAATACTGAATATGCGTATGGTTTAACAATGTTAGCAAATGATGATTTAAATTTTTATATCGAAGAAAATAATCCTGAAAATTCCAATCAATATAAAACTGTAGAAGGTTTTAAAGATTATACATTTATTGATAAAACCATCAGCATAAAAGATGAAAAAGATACAACCTTCCAAGTAAAAGTTTCAAAACATGGACCTATTATGAATGGCATTATTTCTCATTTAGAAGATGACAGACCAATTGCCATGAATTGGATGTATACACAACTTAAAAACGAGCAATTAGATGTTTCTTTTGAAATGTCTCACGCAAAATCTTTAACTAATTTTAAAAATGCTGTTGCTAAAATTCACGCTCCAGGTTTAAATGTAATGTATGGAGATGCAAAAGGGAATGTTGCTTGGTTTGCTTCTGCAAAATTGTATCAATTAAGAGATAGTCTGTCTTCTAAAATATATTTAGATGGAGCTTCTGGCGAAGATGAAATTACAGAATATGTACCTTTTGATGAAAACCCACAAGCGATAAATCCTGCTTGGAATTATGTGTATTCTGCCAATAACCAACCAGATTCTGTGAGAGGAAAATTGTACCCTGGTTATTATCAGCCACAAGATAGAGCAAAAAGGATTACCCAATTATTAGATGCAAAAAACGATTTTACAAAAGAGGATGTAGCAAAAATGATGTTTGATGTAAAATCGTCTACAGTTTCAGAAATTGCTGCTGATTTAATAAAAAATATCGATCAAACTAATTTGAGTGCCTCTGAGAAAAAAGCAATTTCTATTTTGGAAAGTTGGGATGGAAATTATTTAAAAACCTCTGTTGCTGCAACAATCTACAATCGTTTTTTATATGAAGTTTTAGCAAATACGTATAAGGATGAGTTAGGAGATAGTTTTGAGTTGTTCATCAATTCTCAATTGCAAGATCAAGCTTTGCCGATTCAAATTAATAGAGCAAATTCTATTTGGTGGGATGATATTAAAACACCAAATAAAACAGAAAACAGACAAGAAATTATAACAAATTCTTTTAAAAGCAGTTTTGAGTTTTTAGAAAATCAATTAGGTAAAAATGTGGATGATTGGTTCTGGAAAAGAGTAATTTCTGTAGAGCATGAACATGCCATTGGAAAAGCTGGAGGCTTGTTAAGAACGTTTTTTAATGTAGGGCCTTTTGAAACTGTTGGTGGAAATGAAGTAATTAACAATCAAATTTTTAAATTAGATAGTACAGGCATTTATAAGATAACAGCTGGGCCATCTACAAGAAGAGTCATTGATTTTTCTGATATAGAAAACAGTTTAGCAATTTTACCTACAGGACAATCAGGAAATGTTTTTAGTGATCATTATAAAGATCAAGCTCAAAAATTTGTGGATGGTGAATTTGTAGACATGAAACTAAATGAAGTGCAAATAAAAAGAAGCGAGAATGTGTTGATTTTGAAGCCTAAGAAGTAATTTAATCTTTTGGCATTTTTATAACTGGCAAATCAGGTTTAACAAAAATACTATTATCTAATTTTTTTCTTTCCACAGAAATTAATTCAATTGAACTTTTAAAATCCTTAACATCAGAAATTTGAATAATTGAAAGAGCTCCACCAGTCTTTTCGTTAAAAAAATCCCATAATCCCATTTTATGATTTTCGTAAGCTGTTGGAGAGTTTTTTAAATCTTTATTAAAATAATATTGATGAAAACCTTTATTGGTTTTTACCTCAAGTAATTCACACTTATAGCCAAGTATAACTTTGTCAGTTTTTTTAAATTCGTAAGAGACTACCTTTTCTTCGCTTTCATCAGTTAACGAATACATTAATGAATTTATACCGTTCATTTTGGTAAACAAAGTGTCTTTACCTTCGTGATAAGTAGCCATTTTTAATATACCATTCATTTCTGATTTATATTTTTTTCCTTTAAGATAATATGTTTGTAAATTACCTACATAGATGTCAGTTTCTTCATCAGTCATTTGTCCTGTTTTATCTTGTATTTTTATTTTAAATTTTAAAATACCTTCAAAGTTTTCTTGAGAATACGTTGATAATTGCAAACAAAAGATCAATAGAATTATAAATTTTTTCATGTTTTTTTTTGTAAATATATTAAATTAAACCTCTTTATAAACTTCCTCAAAAGGAATTCTAAAACGTTCCCCATAAACACCTTCTGGTTTTCTGATTCCACAAGAAACAATCATGTTTATTTCTGCACCAAAAGCTAATCAAAATCAAGATTTTTAACTTGTTCAAGTGTATAAACCTTATAAACTATATCTAACCTAGCTGCATTTTCTTCAATAGTAGTTGAAAACCCAATAGATTTTCTTAATTGATTTATATTCTCAGGATTTTTGATTGGCCAAATAAACCATTTATATTCTTGTTTGCCAGTTACTTTGTTTGTTATCATTCTAGTGGTACCCTGTGTTCCATAAATTTGTTCCTTATTATCAAACATTAGCTGCCTATCTTTCATCATTGCTACTAAAGTCATAGGTAGCTCGTTTTCTTTTCCTGCCTTTTCTATTATAGGTAAGTATTTGTTTATTTTGTCTGAATGTTGAATAACATACCAAGCAGCTTTGTTTGTTGGTTCACCAACTAAACTTTTTCCTGGGTATCCATGTTTTTTTATTATCTCCTCAATGATAATTAAATTTAAACTATCGTGTTTGTTTATAATGGGCCAACTATTTCTTTTAAACTCATCTAAAGTATATCCTTGTTTATTTAGAAAAGTTATATCATCTTCAGTTGATCTATCTAATAAACTTCTAAAAGTTTGATCTACCTTATAAATACTGTCTAATTCTGTTTTTAGAGCTTTTTTATCAACTTTAGTTTGGCAATAAGAGAAACTACTAACAACAAAAAATAGGAATAAAATTTTTTTCAAAATGATTTTTTTTATAAAGATATTAAATTAAATCTCTTTATAAACTTCCTAAAAAGGAATTTTAAAACGCTCTCTATAGCTATCTTCTGATTTTCTGAAATAACTTCATAAAGTTATAGTATGCTAGAGAACTATTTAAGCAATTTCAGACATGCAAATATTCCTCTAAAGATAGTATTTAGTTACAAGCGTTCCAAATTACATCATCTGGAGTTGGAGCAATTAGAGAAATATTTTCTTTGGATACAGGATGAATAAACTCAATTTTTCGAGCATGTAAACTGATGCTACCATCTTTGTTACTTCTGTCAAAACCATATTTTAAATCACCTTTTATAGGAGAACCAATATATGAAAGTTGCGTTCTTATTTGGTGGTGTCTACCCGTTTCTAGATCAATTTCTAGTAAAGAATAATTGTCTAGTTTTTTAATTATTTTGTAGTGTAAAGTCGCTTTTTTGCTGCCTTCAATTTCTTTTTTGTACACAAAAGATTTGTTCTTTTTAGTGTCTTTTTTTAAAAAATCAATTAAAGTATCACTTTCTTTTTTAGGTTTATTTTTTACAAGCGCCCAATATGTTTTGTTGATGGTTTTATCACGCAACATTTTATTTAAACGCTCTAAAGCTTTGCTGGTTCTTGCAAAAATTACAATGCCAGATGTTGGTCTATCCAACCTATGTACTGTGCCAATAAAAACATTGCCAGGTTTGTTGTATTTGTCTTTTACGTATTCTTTTACAACATCACTTAAAGGTTTATCCCCAGTTTTATCGCCTTGTGTAATATCTCCAGCACGTTTATTGATGATAATAATATGATTATCTTCATAAAGTACTTGTAAATTTTCTTTGGTAGAGTGCATTTTCGATTATTTAAAATCTTTGGCAACATCTGCGTTTACGCCATCAATAAAATCTAAAAATTCTTTTCTACCTAAACCTGTTTGAGAAGAAGTCAAAAAATTCATTGGTAGAGTTTCCCAATGTTGTAGTAATTTCTTTTTGTAAGATGTTATTTGTTTGTTCAGTTTAGAACTTCCTAATTTATCTGCCTTTGTAAAAACAATGCAAAAAGGAATTTGATTTTCACCCAAAAACTGCATAAAATCTAAATCTATTTTTTGAGGATCGTGTCTAGAATCAATTAAAACAAACGTACAAACCAGTTGTTCTCTTTCTTTAAAATAATTTTCTATAAAATACTGAAAAATTACACGTTTCTTTTTAGAAACTGATGCGTAACCATAACCAGGTAAATCAACCAAAAACCATTCATCATTTATTTTAAAATGATTTATTAATTGCGTTTTACCAGGTTTCCCAGAAATTTTAGCCAAATCTTTACGCTCCATTAACATGTTAATCAATGAAGATTTCCCAACATTAGATCGCCCAATAAAAGCATATTCAGGAATTCTATCTTTGGGAGCATTTATAACATTGCTGTTACTCATTACAAATTCAGCAGACTTAATTTTCACAACAAAAAAGTTTTATATATTTCTAGATTTTAACCAATCATGTAGAATTTGATTGAATTCTTCTGGTCTTTCCATCATTGCAGCATGTCCACATTTATCAATCCAAAATAAATCTGAATTTGGTAATAATTTATGGAAATCTATCGCTACTTCTGGAGGTGTAACTCCATCTTGTTTTCCCCAAATTAAACACGTTGGTTGTGTCATTTCAGGCAAATCATTTTTCATATTATGACGAATTGCACTTTTAGCAATAGATAAGGTTTTTAAAGCCTTCATTCTATCATTTACAGTAGCATACACATCATCTACTAATTCTTTTGTAGCAATTTTTGGATCATAAAAAACTTCTTTAGTTTTGTTTTCTATGTATTCGTAATTTCCTCTTTTTGGAAAACTATCTCCCATTGCTTTTTCATACAAACCAGAACTTCCTGTAAGTACAATCGTATTTACTTTTTCAGGATAATGTTTGGTAAAATATAAAGCAATATGGCCACCTAACGAATTTCCTAAAAGAATAGCGCTATCAATTTTTTTAAACTCTAAAAAGTTTTTTAAATAGCTTGCTAAATTCTTAACATTTGTTTTTATAAGTGGCAGCGAATATAAAGGTAATTCAGGAATTAAAACCTTATAGCCATTGTTAGAAAAATGAGTAAAAGTTGCTCCAAAATTACTTAAAGCGCCCATTAATCCATGTAAAACAATGATTGCAGGTCCTTCTCCAGCTTCTGCATAAGTAAAATCACCTTCGGTTTTTAATTGGTCAGTCATTGATTTTTTTTGATTGCTATCAATCGCAAATGTAATTCTTTTTTATTAGATGGAAATCGATTTCAGCAATCCTTAAACACAGTTGTTAACAAGAAGTTTTCTCATATAGAGTAGGGTTATTGCGTGTTTTTATTAACAATGTGGTAAAAAGTGGTAAAAAGTGGTAAAATTTATATATTTTTGATGTTAATTAATTCTGAAGTGTGATAAACCTAATTGGAACATATGAATGTAAGGCAGATGCTAAAGGCAGAGTGATGGTTTCATCAGCTTTGAAAAAGCAAATGCAACCAATTTTACAAGAAGGTTTTGTGTTAAAAAGAGCAGTTTTTGAAAAGTGCTTAGAGTTATATCCTATGAAAGAGTGGAATATAATGATGGAAAGGATTAATAAGTTGAACAAATTTAAGAAAAAGAACAACGATTTTATAAGAAGGTTTACGGCTGGTGTAAAGTTGGTAGAGTTAGACGCAACTGGTAGAATTCAAATACCAAAAGATTTGTGCGATTTTGCTGGAATTCAAAAACAAGTAGTCATGTCGTCATCTGCTAATATTATTGAAATTTGGGATAAAGACAAGTACGAAAAAGCCATTGACGATGCTGCAGATGATTTTGCAGATTTGGCTGAAGAAGTAATGGGAAATACAGAATTCGATGAGTTATCATAATGCAGTTTTATTAAAAGAAAGCGTGGATGCACTTGCTATCAAAGAAGATGGTGTGTATGTTGATGTAACTTTTGGTGGTGGAGGACATTCCAAAGAAATTTTGAAAAGATTAGGTAAAAACGGAAAGTTATTCGCTTTTGATCAAGATCCTGATGCTTTGGCAAATGTAATTGATGATGAACGTTTTGTGTTAATTCCAGAGAATTTTAGATACATCTCAAGGTTTTTAAGATTTCATAGGATAAAAAAAGTCGATGGAATTTTAGCAGATTTAGGAGTTTCTTCTCATCAATTTGATGAAGCAGAAAGGGGGTTTTCAACTCGTTTTGAGGGCGATTTAGATATGAGAATGAATCAACGATCTAAAATATCAGCAAAAGAAGTTGTGAATACTTATTCAGAAGAAAAATTAGCTGACATATTATTTATGTATGGAGAAATTAGAAACTCTAAAAATGTTGCTAAAACAATTGTTGAAGAAAGAGAAAAGCAAAAAATTGAAACAAGTTTTCAATTAAAGACAATTTTAAAAAAGTATTTGCCAAATGCTTTAGAACATAAAATTTTAGCGCAAATTTTTCAGGCGATAAGAATTGAGGTAAATGAAGAATTAGAGGTTTTAAAAGAATTTTTATTACAAACACCTAATTTATTAAAAGAGGATGGTAGGTTAAGTGTTATTTCTTATCACTCTTTAGAAGATCGATTGGTAAAAAGATTTATTCATACAGGTTTGTTTAAAGGTGAGCCAGAAAAAGATGCTTTTGGTAGATCTAATGAGCCTTTAAAAAGAGTTGGGAAATTAATAATTCCAACTCCAGAAGAAATTAAAATTAACAATAGAGCAAGAAGTGCAAAGTTGAGAATTGCAACACTAAAAGTTTAAGGTTCAATATTTAAAATTTTGAATTCTAAACTTTAAACATTGAATTGAAAAAATGACAAAAGTTAAAAGAGGTATTTACGATTTTTTGCGAGGAAGTTTCCTTACAGATGAGTCTGCTTTTAAAAATTGGCGAATCATCATTTTTGTTGTTGTGCTTCTATTAATTATGATTTCAAGCGCACATAGTGCAGATAAAAAAGTGATAGAAATATCAGAATTAAATAAAAAGAAACGAGAATTACGAGCAGAATATGTAGATACAGGAACCATTTTAATGCGAATGAAAATGGAATCTAACATTAGAGAAAAAGCAAAATCAAGAGGTCTGAAACCTTCAGAAAATCCTCCAAAAAAAATAAAAGTAACCTATAAAGACTAAAACAAATTGGCAACTCACAAAAAAAGCATCCTTACCAAATTCTACATTGTAGCTGGTTTTATTACGCTTATTTTGTTTGCGGTTATTTTTCGTGTGGTAAACATTCAATATTTTCAAGGAGAAAAATACAGAAAACTTTCTACAGATCTTACAGTTAAAGAATTTACAATTTCTGCAAATAAGGGAAATGTGTATGCAGCAGATGGTAATTTATTAGCAACATCAATGTCTAAATATACCATTAGAATGGATGTTGTTGCAGTAGATGGAACTGTTTTCGAAAAAAACATAGCAGGTTTATCTAAAGAATTGTCAAAAATGTTAGGGTATTCTGCAAACCATTATCAAACAAAATTAAGAGACGCTAAAAAACGTAAAAACAGGTATTTATTAATTGCCAGAAATGTGGGTTATAATGATTATGTGAAAATGAAATCATTTCCAATTTTTAATTTGGGCGTTTATCAAGGTGGTTTTATTGCAGAACATAAAACTGTAAGAGAGCATCCAATAGGTAAAATTGCAGAACGTACAATTGGGTATGCAGATTTTAGAGGAGAAGCTGGTATTGAAGGTGCTTTTGCAGATTTTATGGAGGGTGAAAACGGTTTGCGATGGAAACAGAAAATTGCAAAAAACCAATGGAAACCAATTTCTGATGTTAACGAAAAAGAACCTATTGATGGACATGATGTTATTACAACAATTGATGTAAATATTCAAGATATTACACATCATGCTTTATTACGTCAATTAGAATATTTTGAAGCAGACCATGGTTGTGCTGTAGTTATGGAAACTGCAACTGGCGAAATTAAAGCGATTTCTAATTTAGGAAGAACATCAAAAGGAAAGTATTTCGAGAAAAGAAATTATGCAGTTTGGGAAAGTCATGAACCAGGTTCTACTTTTAAACTAGCAAGTTTAATGGCTGTTTTAGATGATAAATATATTGATACATCTACAGTTGTTGATACAGAAAAAGGGAGAATTTACGTAAACAATAGAAAGGTTGAAGATTCTAAACATGGTGGTTATGGAGAAATTTCTGCTGCAAGAGTTTTTGAGGTTTCATCGAATGTTGGGATTGTAAAGTTGATAAAAAAACATTACGATAAGCAACCAGAAAAGTTTATAGAAAAATTAGAAAAATACGGATTTACAAAGCCAATTGGTTTTCAAATTAAAGGAGAAGGAAAACCTTATATACCAAAACCATCAGACAAAGCTTGGAGTAAAATTTCTTTAGAATGGATGGCTTGGGGTTATGGAATTTCTGTAACACCAATGCAAACTTTAATGTTTTACAATGCTGTTGCCAATAATGGAATTATGGTAAAACCTCGTTTCGTAAAAGAATTAAGAAGAGAGGATAAAGCAGAAAAAGTTTTTGAAACCGAAATTGTTAACCCAAGAATTGCATCACAAGAAACCATTAATAAAGTTAGAAAAGTGATGGAAAATGTGGTGATTAAGGGAACAGCAGATAATATTTATTCGCCCAACTTTTCGATGGCTGGTAAAACAGGAACTGCTAAAAAATATATTCCAAGAGTTAAAAATAAAAATGGCGAATGGGAAGGTGGTTATTATTCAACACAAAGATATGTAGCTTCTTTTGCTGGGTTTTTTCCAGCAGAAAATCCTAAATATTCTTGCATTGTGTTGGTGCACGATCCTGATAAAAAGAAAGGATATTATGGCGCTTCTGTTGCTGCACCAATTTTTAAAGAAATTGCTCAGAAAATTTACACAACAACACCAATTGATAATCAAACTGTAAATCAAAAAGTAGAATATGCAGCCTTAGATACGCAATATAACGCATATGATAAAATTGCTTATAAAACGTATAAAGAAGTACCAAATGTAGAGGGTATGGATGGTATGGATGCAGTTTCTATGTTAGAAAATATAGGAATGAAAGTCCAGTTTTCTGGTGTAGGAAAAGTAGAAACTCAATCTATTAAAAAAGGTGAGAAATTAATAAAAGGAACAACAATTATTTTAAAATTATCATAAACTGAAGAATTTACAAGACATATTATATAAGGTTGCCATCAAACAAGTATTTGGAAATACAAATATGGATGTAAACCACCTTGTTTTCGACTCTAGAAAAGCTGAGAATAACGATGTTTTTGTAGCGCAAAAAGGCGTTCAGGTAGATGGTCATTTATACATTGATAAAGCGATTTCTTCAGGTGCAAGTGTAATTATTTGTGAAGATTTTCCAAATGATAAAAAAGAAGGAGTTAGTTATATTCAAGTTGCTGATGCAAATGTTGCTTTGGCAATAATGGCTGCTAATTTTTATGAAAATCCATCAACAAAATTTCCAGTAGTTGGGGTTACAGGTACTAATGGAAAAACAACAATAGCTTCACTTTTATATCAATTATTTCACAAAGCAGGTTATAAAGTAGGTTTGTTATCAACTGTAAAAATTTTAGTTGATGAAACCGAATTTAAAGCTACACATACAACTCCAGATTCTTTAACTATCAATAAATATTTAGATATGATGTTGGAAGCTGGTGTAGAATACTGTTTTATGGAAGTGAGTTCGCATGGAATTCATCAAAAAAGAACAGAAGGTTTAACGTTTGCTGGCGGAATTTTTACCAATCTTTCTCACGATCATTTAGATTATCATGAAACGTTTGCAGAATACAGAGATGTAAAAAAATCGTTTTTTGATAGTTTGCCAAAATCGGCATTTGCGTTAACGAATATCGATGATAAAAATGGCAACTTTATGTTGCAAAACACGGTTGCAAAAAAATATAGTTACGCTTTAAAAACGGTTGGAGATTATAAAACTAGAATTTTAGAAAAACAACTTTCAGGTACTTTAATTTCTGTGGATGGCACTGAAGTTTGGACCAAATTAATTGGTGTTTTTAATATCTATAATTTAACTGCAATTATAGCAACTGCTGATTTATTAGGATTAGAAAAACTAGAAATCTTAACGATTGTAAGTCAGTTAGAAAGTGTAAATGGGCGTTTTCAATATATAATTTCAGACGATGGAGTTACAGCAATTGTAGATTATGCTCACACTCCAGATGCATTAAAAAATGTGTTAGAAACTATCAACGATATTATAACCAACAACGAAAAAGTGATTACAGTTGTAGGTTGTGGAGGTGATAGAGATAAAACCAAAAGACCAAAAATGGCACATATTGCTTCGCAATTAAGCAATCAAGTTATTTTCACGTCAGACAATCCAAGAACAGAAAACGCTCAAACCATTTTAGATGAAATGGAAGTGGGAGTTTCTCCAGAAAACTATAAAAAAACACTCACAGTTTTAGATAGAAAACAAGCAATTAAAACTGCTTGCAAGTTATCGGAACCTGGAGATATTATATTGATTGCAGGAAAAGGACATGAGAATTATCAAGAAATAAACGGAGTTCGCGCTCATTTTGATGATTTAGAAGAAGTTACAAATTGTTTCAATCAACTAAAAAAGAACTAGAATGCTATATTATTTATTTGAATATTTAGAAAGTCAGTTTAGTATTCCTGGTGCAAGTGTGTTTCAGTTTATCACATTTAGAGCAGCAGCAGCATTTATTTTGTCTTTGTTAATTTCTGCAATTTATGGAAAAAGAATCATCAACTACTTGCAAAAAAAACAAGTTGGAGAAACTGTAAGAGATTTAGGTTTAGATGGTCAAAAACAAAAATCTGGTACACCAACAATGGGTGGAATCATTATTATTTTGGCAACATTAATTCCTGCAGTTTTATTGGCAAAGTTGGATAATATTTATATCATCATTCTAATCATTACCACAGTTTGGATGGGTTTAATTGGTTTTTTAGATGATTATATAAAGGTATTTAAAAAAGATAAAGACGGTTTAAGTGGTAAGTTTAAAATTTTAGGGCAAGTTGGTTTGGGTTTAATTGTTGGGTCGATGTTATATTTTAATGATGATGTTGTTATCAAAGAACAATTACCAATTGATCAACAAATTGTTCAAGAAAATGGCAGAAAGCAAGTTTTTGGCGAAGCTCATAAATCAACAAAAACAACGGTTCCTTTCTTTAAAAATAACGAACTAGATTATTCAAAAGCTTTTAGTTTTTTAGGAGATGGTTATGAAAAATATGGTTGGATTGTTTTCATTTTTATAACTGTTTTTATTGTAACAGGAGTTTCAAATGGAGCCAATTTAACAGATGGAATTGATGGTTTAGCAGCAGGTTCATCAGCAATTATTGTGGTAACACTAGCTGTTTTTGCTTGGGTTTCTGGAAACATCATTTTCGCAGATTATTTGGATGTCATGTACATTCCTAATTCTGGAGAAATGACGGTTTTTATACTTGCTTTTGCTGGAGCTTTAATTGGGTTTTTGTGGTACAACACCTATCCTGCTCAAGTTTTTATGGGTGATACAGGGAGTTTAACCATTGGTGGAATTATAGCTGTAATTGCAATTTCAATCAGAAAAGAATTATTACTACCAATTTTAGCTGGGATTTTTGTCATTGAAAACTTATCTGTAATCATGCAAGTTTCTTGGTTTAAATACACGAAAAAGAAATTTGGTGAAGGAAGACGAATTTTTAAAATGTCGCCTTTGCATCATCATTATCAAAAATTAAGTTATCACGAAAGTAAAATTGTAGTTCGTTTTTGGATTGTTGGAATTTTACTAGCAGTTTTTACGATTGCAACTCTAAAATTGAGATAAAAAAAGGCCCATCCCAACCTTCCCAAAGGGAAGGAGTTATCAAGTTTGTGGGGAATTAAAATTAGTAAGTTTAAGTAAAAAAATGAATAACCAAGATAAATATAAAGCTGAGAAAAAGTCCTCTTTTGAAGGGTTTAGGAAGCTTATTATTCTTGGTGGAGGAGAAAGTGGTGTTGGTACAGCCATTTTAGGAAAACAAAAAGGATACAAAGTTTTTGTTTCTGACAGAGGAGAAATATCAAAAAAATATAAAGAAGTTCTTTTAAATAACGAGATCGATTTTGAGGAAAATCAACATACAGAAAGCAAAATTTTAACTGCTGATGTTGTGATGAAGAGTCCTGGAATTCCTGATAAAGCTGAGTTAGTTCAAAAATTGTTAAAAAAATCAATTCCTGTGATTTCAGAAATTGAGTTTGCAGCACAATTTACAAAGGCTAAAATTATAGGAATTACAGGATCTAATGGAAAAACAACGACAACATTATTAGTGCATCATATTTTAAAAAGTGCAGGATTAAATGTGGGAGTTGCAGGAAATATTGGAGACAGTTTTGCAAAACAAGTTGCAGAAAATGATTTCGAAAATTATGTGTTAGAAATTAGCAGTTTTCAGTTAGATGGAATTGAAAAGTTCAATAGTCATATTGCAATTTTAACCAATATAACTCCAGATCATTTAGATAGATATGAGTATGATTTTAATAAATACATCGAATCAAAATTTAGAATAACAAAAAACCAAAAAGCAACTGATTATCTAATTTATGATGCAGATGATGAAGTTATCAATAATTGGTTAAAAGAAAATAAAACACAAGCAAAATTAGTTCCGTTTTCGCTTGAAAAAGAATTAGAGTATGGAGCGTATATCAAAGACAACAATATTATTATCAATATAAATAAAGACAAAATTAATATGCCAATATCAACTTTATCAATTAAAGGAAAACACAATACTAAGAATGCAATGGCTTCAGCAATGGCTGCTCAATTATTAAGCGTTAGAAGAGATTTTATAAAAGAGAGTTTGTCAAATTTTGAAGGTGCAGAACATCGTTTAGAAAATGTAGCAAAAGTTAATGATGTAGAGTATATAAACGACTCTAAAGCAACCAATGTAAACGCAACTTTTTATGCTTTAGAATGCATGGATAAAACCACAATTTGGATTGTTGGTGGTGTTGATAAAGGAAATGATTATAATGATTTATTGCCTTTGGTTAGAGAAAAAGTAAAAGCAATTGTGTGTTTAGGTGTTGATAATGATAAAATTAAAAATACGTTTGGGAATGTAGTAGATATTATTGTGGAAACTGCTGGTGCAGAAGAAGCTGTAAAAGTATCTCATAAATTGGCAGAAAGAGGAGAAACAGTTTTATTGTCTCCTGCTTGTGCAAGTTTTGATTTATTTGAAAATTACGAAGATAGAGGTCGTCAATTTAAAAAAGCGGTTAGAAATCTTTAAAAGCGGTACGTCCCAACCTTCCTAAACAGAAAGAATTAGCAAGTTTAAGGAGATAAAATTACTTTAATAAAAATTTAAAAAAATATAGATAAACACAAGAGTGTTTCTCTTCTTTGGAGAGATTAAAAGAGGCTTATGAAAACCATTTTTCAACATATAAAAGGAGATAAAACCATTTGGGCAATTGTGGCTATTTTGGCAATATTCTCATTTATGCCAGTATATAGCGCAAGCACAAACTTGGTATATGTTGTGGGTTCTGGATCTACTTTTGGATATTTAGTAAAGCACATGGTTTTACTAATTATGGGATTTGCGATTATTTATGGCGTTCATAAAATTCCTTATCGATATTTTTCTGGAGGTTCTGTTTTAATGTTGCCAATTGTAATTATTTTACTGGTTTTTACATTAATGCAAGGAACCACAATTGGTGGCGCAAATGCAAGTAGATGGATTAACATTCCGTTTGTAGGTATTGGTTTTCAAACATCAACTTTGGCAGGTTTAGTTTTAATGGTTTATGTGGCTAGATATTTAGCAAAAAATAAAGAAAAAGAAATTCGATTTAAAGAGAGTTTGTGGCAACTTTGGTTGCCAGTTTTTGCGGTTTTAATATTGATTTTACCCGCAAATTTCTCTACAACAGCTATCATTTTTACAATGATTTTAACGCTAACATTTGTAGGAGGATATCCAATAAAATATTTAGGATTTATTTTGGGAGTTGGTATTTTAGCATTGGCATTTTTTGTGTTGATAGCCAAAGCTTTTCCAGATGCAATGCCTAACAGAGTGCAGACTTGGCAAAACAGAATCGAGAATTTTTCTGATGCTGATAATAAAGAAGCGTATCAAGTTGAAAAAGCAAAAATAGCTATAGCAACAGGAGGTGCAGTTGGAGTTGGACCAGGAAAAAGTATTCAAAAGAACTTTTTACCACAATCTTCTTCCGATTTTATTTTTGCAATTATAATTGAAGAATATGGTTTAGCTGGCGGTTTTATAATCGTTTCAATTTATTTTTTATTACTCTTTAGAATCTTTGTAGTGATTAGAAAAACAACCACAATTTTTGGAACTTTATTAGTTTTAGGAGTTGGGTTCCCAATTATATTTCAGGCAACCATAAATATGGCAGTTGCTACGAATTTGTTTCCTGTAACTGGGCAAACCTTGCCACTAATTAGTAGTGGAGGAACCTCTATTTGGATGACTTGTTTTGCCTTAGGAATGATTTTAAGTGTAAGCGCTTCAAAGCAAGAAACAGAAGAAGATATTTTAGATGATAACCCTTTAGATATTTTGCATGAAACCATATAACATACTTATTTCTGGAGGAGGAACAGGAGGTCATATCTATCCTGCAATTGCAATCGCAAACGAAATAAAATTGCGTTTTCCTGATGCAAACTTTTTGTTTGTTGGTGCAAAAGATAAAATGGAAATGGAAAAAGTGCCTCAAGCAGGTTACGAAATTAGAGGCCTATGGATTTCTGGAATTCAAAGAAAACAATTAGCTAAAAATTTTGGATTTCCTTTTAAAATGATTGATAGTTTATGGAGAGCAAGAAGAATAATAAGACAATTTAAACCAGATATAGCTATTGGAACTGGTGGTTTTGCAAGCGGACCAACTTTAATAATGGCAAGCAGAAGAAATATACCAACATTAATACAAGAGCAAAATTCTTATCCAGGAATTACAAATAAATTATTGAGCAAACGTGTTGCTAAAATTTGTGTGGCTTATGATGGTTTATCTCGATTTTTTCCGATTGCGAAAATTGTAAAAACAGGAAATCCTGTTCGTCAAGATTTATTGCAGATAAATGCCAAAGTTAATGAAGGTAAAGTTTTTTTTAATATTGATAAAAAAAAGAAAACAATCTTAGTTTTAGGAGGAAGTTTAGGAGCAAGAAAAATAAATCAATTAATAGAAAGTAATCTAGATTTTTTTAAAAAGCAAGATGTGCAACTTATTTGGCAATGTGGTAAATTTTATTTTGAAGAGTATAAAAAATATGATAATTTAGAGCATGTTCAAGTGCATCAATTTATAAATAAGATGGATTTGGCGTATGCAGCTTCTGATATTATAATATCGAGATCAGGTGCAGGTTCAGTATCGGAATTGTGTATTGTTGGGAAGCCAGTAATTTTTATTCCATCACCAAATGTGGCAGAAGATCATCAAACAAAAAATGCAAAATCGATTGCAGATAAACAAGGGGCAATTTTATTGCCAGAAAGTGAGTTAGAAACATTTCCAATAATCTTTGAAACGTTATTAAAAGATAAAGGAAAGCAAGAACATTTATCAGAAAATATAAACGAATTAGCATTGCCTGGAGCAACAACAGCAATAGTAAATGAGATTGAAAAATTATTAAAAAAGTGAATTTAGAAAGTATACATAACGTCTATTTTGTCGGAATTGGAGGCATAGGAATGAGCGCAATTGCTCGTTATTTTGCGTCTGTTGGAAAAAATGTTGCTGGTTATGATAAAACACCTTCTCAAATTACAAATGATTTGCAAGATTTAGGTGTGGAAATTCATTTTGAAGATGCTTTAAAAAATATTCCGATTTCTTTCTTAAATAAGGAAACAACTTTGGTGGTTTATACGCCAGCAGTTCCAAAAAATCATATCGAATTCAATTATTTTTTAGATAATAATTTTACAGTTTTAAAAAGAGCTGCAGTTTTAGGTAAAATTACTGGCAATACATTTTGCTTAGCAGTTGCAGGTACACATGGAAAAACTACAACCTCTTCTATTTTAGGGCATATTATGAAATCCGTAAATGCAACTTCTTTTTTAGGCGGAATTGCAGAAAACTATAATTCTAATTTAATTTTAGGAGAAGATAAAATCTCGGTTGTAGAAGCAGATGAATTCGATAGATCTTTCTTGCAATTAAGCCCAAATATTGCTTGTATTACTTCTATGGATGCAGATCATTTGGATATTTATGGAGCAGCAGAAGCTTTAAATGAATCATTTTTTGATTTCTCTCAAAAAGTTTCTGATACTTTAATTGTTGCCAAAGGTTTGCCTTTAAAAGGAGTAACATATGCTATAAATGAAGAAGCAGATTATAAAGCTTTCAACTTAAAAATTGAAAGTGGTACATATATTTTTGATGTACAAACGCCATCAGAAACCATAAAAAATATCGAGTTTCATTTACCAGGAAATCACAATGTAATGAATGCTTTGGCTGCATTAGCAATGGCAGATGTTTATGGAGTTTCTTTAGAGGATATCAAACAACGTTTATCAACTTTTAAAGGTGTAAAACGTAGATTTTCTTATAAAATTAAAACCGATAATTTAGTTTTAATTGATGATTACGCACATCATCCAACAGAAATAAATGCCGTAGAAAATTCGATTCGAGAAATGTATCCTGATGAAAAAGTGTTGGTTGTTTTTCAGCCACATTTATTTTCTAGAACAAGAGATTTTATAGATGATTTTGCCAGTGCATTATCGAAATTTGATGAAATTTTGTTGTTGGATATTTATCCTGCAAGAGAAGAACCAATTGCGAATGTAAACTCTGAGTGGTTGTTGAGTAAGATTGATAATAAGCAGAAAAAATTAGTCCAAAAAAATAATATTTTAAAAGATATTAAAAAATCTGTTGCAAAAGTAGTAGTAATGTTAGGTGCAGGCGATATTGGAGTGCTTATTAATGAAGTAACAAATCAACTTTTAAAAACCCAAGAAGATGAAGATTAAAAGGTTTTTAAAATATATGCTATTTCTAGTGTTAATAGGTTGTTTGAGCTTTTTGTATAGTTTTTCATCTATCAGAAATCAACAGAAAAAAGTAACAGAAATAATTGTTGAATTTGAAGATGGAGATAACAATTTTTTGACGCATGCTATGGTTAATAAATTGTTAATACAAAATCAAGAAACAGTACAAAACCAAGCAAAATCTGTAATAGATTTATACAATCTAGAGAATAATGTTTCTAAGAACCCTTATGTTGAAAAGGCTGCCGTTTTTTTAACAGTTCAGGGTGTGTTAAAATCTGTTATAAAACAACGAACTCCAGTAGCAAGAGTTATTAACAAAAATGATTCTTATTACATTGATAAAGAAGGAGTAAAAGTGCCTTTGTCAGATAATTATTCAGCAAGAGTATTGTTGGTTTCTGGCGTAAAAGATGAAGATGATGTTAGTGAAATATTACCTTTAATAGATACAATTTTAAAGGATAATTTTTTACGAAAAGAAGTTGTTGGTATTGAAAAATCTGACGCTAATGAGTATCAATTTTCCGTGAGAAGTGGAAACTATAAAATCGATTTTGGTAATTTAACTGAAGTTGATGTGAAATTTAAAAAATTAAAAGCGTTTTATAATAAAACATTTGAAGACGAAACGATTCAAATTTATAAAACAATAAATGTAAAATATCACAACCAAGTTGTGTGCACTAAATAACCTAAAATGGAAGACAATAAAATAGCTGTAGGTTTAGATATTGGTACAACCAAAATTGTAGCCATGATTGGTCGTAAAAACGAATATGGTAAGATTGAAGTTATTGGCATTGGTAAAGCCAAAAGTTTAGGTGTAAAACGTGGCGTTGTTAGTAATATAACCCAAACTATACAATCTATTCAGCAAGCAGTAGATGAAGCAGAAAGTGTTTCTGGAATTAAGATTGAAGATGTTGTTGTAGGTATTGCTGGTCAACATATTAGGAGTTTACATCATAGTGATTATATCACAAGAAATAACGCAGATGAAGTTATAGAAGAATCAGATATTTATAATTTGGTAAATCAAGTTCATAAATTAGTAATGTTGCCTGGAGAGGAAATTATTCATGTGTTACCTCAAGAGTTTAAAGTAGATTCTCAATCAGATATTAAAGAACCAATTGGTATGTATGGAGGTCGTTTAGAAGCGAATTTTCATGTAGTAGTTGGGCAAGTATCATCGATTAGAAATATAGGAAGATGTATTAAAAGTGCAGGTTTAAATTTAAACGAAATTACTTTAGAGCCTTTAGCATCTGCAGAAGCAGTTTTAAGTCAAGAAGAAAAAGAAGCAGGTGTTGCTTTGATTGATATTGGTGGTGGAACAACAGATTTAGCCATTTTTAAAGATGGTATAATTAGACATACAGCAGTAATTCCTTTTGGTGGTAATGTTATTACAGATGATATAAAAGAAGGCTGTTCAATTATAGAAAAACAAGCTGAACTATTAAAAATTAAGTTTGGTTCTGCTTGGCCAGGAGAAAATAAAGAATCGGAAATTGTTTCTATTCCAGGTTTAAGAGGAAGAGAACCAAAAGAGATTACACTTAAAAATTTATCAAAAATTATACATGCAAGAGTTCAAGAAATTATTGAGCATGTGTATTTAGAGATAAAAAATTACGGACACGAAACGCAAAAAGGAAAACTAATTGCAGGCATTGTGTTAACAGGAGGTGGAGCTCAATTAAAACATTTACGCCAGTTAGTAGAATATATTACAGGAATGGATGCAAGAATTGGTTTTCCAAACGAGCATTTGGCTGGTGATTCTGAAGAAGCTTTATCAAGTCCAGCTTTTGCAACAGCAGTTGGCTTGTTAATGGAAAGTTTAGAGAAAGAAGTAAAAGTTGAGAAAACTGAAGAAATTGTCGAGGAATTTATTCCTGAAAATATAGAGGTTGATGATGATGAAGAGGAAAGAGACTTTGAACCTAAAGTAGAAATCGAAAAAAAGCCAAAGAAAAAATCTTTTTTCGAAAAGTTTACAGAAGGCTTAAAAGATTTTTTAGATAATGCCGAATAATTTTATAAGTTCAGTGAACTTATAGTGAAGAAAATAAAGAATTACAAAGAATAAAAATAACAACCAATAATACAAACGTTATTATGAGCGCAGATTTTGATAACATTGATTTTATAATGCCAAAAACACAATCGAACACTATTAAAGTAATAGGAGTTGGAGGTGGAGGAAGTAATGCTGTAAACCACATGTTTCAGCAACACATTAATGGAGTAGATTTTGTAATCTGTAATACAGATGCACAAGCTTTAGAAAACAGTCCAATTCCTAATAAAATTCAATTAGGAGCAAACTTGACTTCTGGTCTTGGTGCAGGTGCAAATCCAGAAATTGGTGCACAAGCAGCTAAAGAAAGTATGCAAGAAATTCAGCAGATGCTAAACAACCAAACAAAAATGGTGTTTATTACTGCAGGAATGGGTGGTGGAACAGGAACTGGAGCTGCACCAATTATTGCTAAGATTGCCAAAGATATGGACATTCTTACAGTTGGTATTGTAACAATGCCTTTCGCTTTCGAAGGTAAAAGACGTACTTCTCAAGCACAATTAGGAATTGATCAACTGCGCCAAAATGTAGATTCTTTAATTGTTATCAATAATAATAAATTACGTGAAGTTTATGGAAACCTTGGTTTTAAAGCTGGTTTCTCTAAAGCTGATGAAGTTTTATCTACTGCTTCTAAAGGAATTGCAGAAGTTATTACACATCACTACAAGCAAAATATTGACTTACATGATGCTAAAACAGTACTTTCTAACAGTGGAACAGCAATTATGGGTTCTGCTAAAGAAGAAGGTACAAGTAGAGCTAAAAATGCGATTGTAAAAGCATTAGATTCTCCTTTATTAAATGATAATAAAATTACAGGAGCTAAAAATGTTCTGTTATTAATTGTTTCAGGAACAAGTGAGGTTACTTTAGATGAAATTGGAGAAATAAACGACTACATTCAAGATGAAGCTGGTTATGATGCCAATATTATTATGGGAATTGGTGAAGATGAAGAATTGGGAGATTCAATTGCAGTAACCATTGTTGCGACTGGTTTTGCAAAAGATCAGCAAAGTACAATTACCAATACAGAAGTAAAAAAAATAGTTCACACTTTAGAGGATGAACAAAAAGCAACGTATAATTTTGGTGAAAAAACAATTACAAAATCGCCAAGTTTAGATACTCCTTTAACCAATAAAACTGAGCAGAAAGTTGTCCATAATTTAAGTGATGATACTTTAGATTCAGAACCAAAAATGGATTTGATTTCTACAAATTCTATTATTGCAAATATGCCTGTAAATTTCGAAGAAATTAAAGCAAGTAAAGTTGTTGAAGAAGATTTTATTATTACTGATGTTGTACAAGAAGTACAAATCGAAGAAAAACCTGAAAGTATTCAAGGAGATTTATTATTCGATTTGCCTTTAAAACCATCTGTTGAAATAAAAAAAGAGGAAGAAATTAAACAGAACACACACAGACCTTCTAATACTACACATCATTTAGAAAATTATGAGGCAGAAGAAATTGCTGAAAAGAAAGAAACACGTTATGTGTTAGAAGATTTTGATTCAGCTCCTACTATTAGAAAAAGTTCTCAAATTACTGAAAAAAAAGTAATGGAAGAAGAAATTAAGTTCGAGTTGAGAACTGCAAAGCCTCAAGATGAAATTAATAATATCAACACTTTTAGTGAGGAAGTTTCTCCTTTAGATTTAACAATTAGCGAATTGCAAAAAAGAGCTGAAGAGAGAAGAAAAAACATGAAGAAGTTTAATTACAACTTTAATGAAAGTTTAAGTAAAAATATAGACGAAATTGAGCGTCAACCTGCATATAAAAGACAAGGGGTAGATTTAGATAGAAATAGTGCCATTAGTAAAACAAGAACTATTTTAAACAAAGATTCTGATGGAATTGATTTTAAATCGAACAATTCTTTTTTACATGATAATGTAGATTAAATAAAATAGTCACAATTTTAAAAAAATCACATCTCAAAAGGATGTGATTTTTTTTATTTTACAAAGTTTTTTTATTTTTTTTTCTGATTGTCGTAAACCATTAATCCTATAAAAATGCTTTTTTCTCTATACTGTGTATAGGTTTTGAATGTAACAAAATAATTTATACTTCGTCTTACATATATAACCAAACAAAATATACGATTATGAAACCTACATACACAAACACTATTGAAAGAGGAATTTTAACATCAGCTTATAAAAGAGAAATTAGAGAAAATATTGCTAATTCTAAAAGAGTAACTTTATCTAAAATGAAATCTATAATTGATAGACATCATGAAAAAGTACAAAGCCAAACAGGAACTATTTTACAAGTTTCATTATTTGCTTTTGCTTTGATTTTAATAATTGCTTAGTCTTAAATAAATGAAAAAGGATAATAAAATTTGCATTCAACTTATTTTTTAAGGTGTCTTAATAATCCTATCATTTCTACAGCTGGACTTTCCATTAATTGCCTTGGTGTTACAATAGTTTCTTTAATTATTGGCCATTCATCATTTTCATTATATGAAGTTAATGGAAGTTTTTCTTCTAAATTTTTTAAATCAAAATGTGCATTAGGAAACTTGTTATCTTGCCATAATTCAAATACGTTTACGGGAAGTTCATACCCTGCATTTTTGTACATCATACCTACAAGAGGACTACAAGCTACCATTTTTCTTTGGTTATGATTACTGTATTCATTAATAGAATCTAAAATCATTTTAACAATGTATTTTGCAGCAATTTTAGAATGTAAATATTTTTCTAACAGCCTAAAAACTTGACCTTTTGTATAGCGCATGGAACAGATAATAGCTAACAACCAAGCAGTTTTAAAAGAATAATAACCTTTTTCTTTATAAAAATCTCTAATTGATTTGTTTATATCCGTTTCAAAAGAACTTGTTTTTTCTTTTAACCTACAGACATATACATTCATTACTGTTTTATGAGTAAGTGTCTCTTTTAAAGTTGCGCAACCAATACCATTTGTACCTGCTTGTACAACACAATTTTTAAGTAAAGGATCAGAATTAGTATCTCTGTTGATGTCTACATTTCCCCAAATAGCGGCATGATAAATGTTTTTATAATTTTCACCTTCTTTTCCAGGATCAAACCAAGCAATTAAATAATGTAATAAATAGTAAAAAGCACCTTTAAATCCACTTTCATTAAAATTGTTTATTAATTCATCATTATTAAAATCATAATCTTCAAATATTAAAATATCACCTATTTCTAAGTCAGACTCTTTTAAGATTTCCATTGTTTTAGTATTAAATAATTTATAAATTTAAAAACCAGTTTCAGGTTTATCAATTAGTGAACTAGCTTGTGCTTTTTGAGGGTTTAATATCATGTAAGTACTTAACGCAGTTAATGCAGCATATTTACTATAAGTACCTATTTTTTTTATTGCTTCTTTTCTACTGATATCTGTAGTTTTTATTTTTGTATTATTCATAATTTTATTATAATTTAATCTATAATAATTTTCTTATTCAACGTACCTTCTACAGTAATTAGTTCTACTAAATACACTCCTTTAGAAATTTTTGGTAATAAAATTTCATTCTTTTTATTTGCGGTAAAATCTTTACTTAAAACTTCTTTTCCTAAAATTGAGTAGAGCTTTATGTTTGCTGTAGTGGTTTTTAATCCATTGATTTTAAGTATTTTATTAGTATTAAATATACTCACGCCTTCTAAAGTAGAAATTTGTTTTGTACCTAAAGATTTACTGTTTGTATGTAAATAAAAACGGCCTACACCACTAATTTTATCTTTTAAAACAATTGTATAATTTCCGTTTGTTTCTGATAATTTTTGATAAGTATTTTTTTCTTTATCTTCTAAATAAATATTAATAGAATTAGGAATATTTATACTGGCGATAGTAAATGTAATTCGATCGCCATTATTTCCATTTAAACCAATAGAAATAATTGCACTTTCATAACTGTTTAATGGCAAAGATTGAATTGTAAAATTGGTAGATATATTTTCATCTAATAAGCGAGTGTAAATATCTAAACTAGAGCTATTAAAATTACCAATATCAAAACCAGGATCTAAGCCAAAAGTTGCATTTTCAAAATATTTAATATCTGTAGTTACTGTTTTAGTCTCATTTGTTACTTTTAAAGTAATCGTTGGTGTGCTAGTACTTTTTTCAAAAGTTGATGTTCCAGAAGTTGGTTTGGTGCTTCTTTTTTCTTTGTTAAAATTTATTTCTGTTTCACCAGTTTTCATTTTTATAAAAAATCCTTGGCCAGGAGGTAGAGATCTAGCAGCTATATCAACTTCGGTTATAGCAACATATTTTTCTTGAGCATTATCCCACACATACAAGCTTTTGAACGCATCATCTAAAACATTCATGTTGTCATTTAAAAAACTACTATTACTATTTTTATTAGCAGGATAATAGGTTGTGAACGGATTTCCAATAGCATTCCATTGATCAGCAATTAATGTTTTTTGTAAATCATCAATAGTTAAAGTTCCTGTAAAAGTAACTTCACCATCTGTAGCTCTAGACATAGAATAACTTTGACCTGCAGTAAATTCTGTGTTTTCATCTACATCAGCATTATAATACACCCATTTACTACCAGAATCTTGACTATCATCGTAATAAGCAATTGCATATCTGTCTGGATTTGGAGTTGTATTTACACGAATATCATTGGCAGTATTTTCTGCAAAAGTTTTTATTTTTTGCCCAGAAACTGGTGGTGTTACAATACTCCATTTATTTTCTAAAAAACCACCACGTTTATAAGTAATATTTCCTGTTGATGTTCCTTCTACAAATAACACGCCACTATCTGTAGCATCTGAACCTAATTCTAAAGTCCCATTACTTACAAAAGAGTTTTGAATAGTAATTTCTTTATCTTTTGGAATACTTAAAGTAGCTCCTGATTCTAAAGTAAAATCATCTATTGTTAAATCATCTACATCAATAGTTACTATTTTTCCTGAACCAATAGTAACTTTGTCTATTTGTGTTGGAACAATACCTAAACTCCAGTTACTAGGTGTAGACCAATTTCCTGTAGTGGAAAATGTATTATTAGTAACAGCATTACCAAATCCTGTAACTCCTTTTACAAAATTAGAACTTGTTTCTGTTTTAGTAAAGTTATTTAAAGTACCATGTAAACTATTTGCTCCACTATCTGTTAATGAAGTAATAGCTGTATTATCACCATATGCAATTCCTTGGTTAAATTTATAATATGCTGCTAAACCATTTGCATTAGCAGGAACACTTTTATCTTTTTGATTATTGATTTCTGTTGCTGTTAAAACACGTGACCAAATTCTAACTTCATCTATACTACCATTAAAAAAGTAATTATTATTTCTAGCTCCAATTTCTATAGGTGCTGTACTTGGAAACATTGTTCCAATAACAACTTTTGTTCCATCTGCTACTCCATTTATATAAGCTTTCATTGTTGCACCGTCAAAAGTAAGTGCTACATGAGACCATTCTCCAGGAGTAATTATAGCTGAAGATTCAAAATATTGGTCTGTAGTACCATCAGTTGTTACTGTAAACTCTATTCTACCAGAAGCTAATAAGATAAAAGCAAATGCTTCTTGATTACTATCATATTGACTTAAATAGGTTTGTGTACCTAAAACATCTGGATTTATCCAAGCTTCTGCAGTAAAACCGCTAGAAAAATCGAAAGCAGCATTATCTGGAATAATAATTCTATCATCACTACCATCAAAATTTAAAGAGTGATTAAAATTAAAGCTTTTAACTTCTCCATAAGCTGTGCCTTGACTATTAGTTGCGTAAGCTCTATAAAAATATGTTGAGTTGGCTGTGAAACCTGTTATGCTTTCTGTAAAAACACCAGTTCCGGTTCCATTATCATTTTTTATAATTCCTGAATCTCTAATTTTTGGGTTGGTATCTGTACTAGAATATACAATACCACGCTCTGTTACTGCGCTATCTCCCTGAGAAGTAACATTTCCTCCTAAAATAGCAGAAGTTGTTTCTACACTTGTTGCATCTGTTGTTGTAACTGTCGGTAAATCATCTAGAGTAGTAAAATTCTTAACATCTCCATAACCAGTACCTTCACTATTTATAGCATACGCTCTATAATAATAAGCAGTAGTTTTTGTTAAGTTAGTAATAGTTTCAGAAAACACACCTGTACCTGTGCCATTTGTTTCTTTTGTGACTCCAGATTCTCCTATTTCTGGTGTGCTATTAGTCGAGGAATAAATAATACCTCTTTCTGTGATTGCATTTCCATTGTTTGAAGTAATATTACCTTCTAAAGTTGCAGTAGTTTTGGTAATAGATGTTGCGTCTGATGTAGTTAATATTGGTATTGGGTTTAAAGTAGTAAAACTTTTTATGCTTCCATAACTTGTGCCATTATCATTTATGGCATACGCCCTGTAATAATAGAGCGTGTTTTTTGTTAATCCAGAAATAGTTTCTGAAAATACTCCTGAGCCTATACCTCCTTCATCATCTTTTGTTACTCCAGCCTCTCCTATTTCTGGAGTACTATCTGAAGTTGAATAGACAATTCCTCGTTCAGTTACTGCATTTCCATTATCAGAAGTTATATTACCACCTATGATAGTAGAAGTTTTGGCTATTGCTGTTGCAGTTGAAGTTGAAATAACGGGTGCAAATTTTAAACCACTTACAGAAAAGCTCCATGAGCCAGTTGCAGTTCCAGTATGAAGTCGGACAATATAATACTTATTAGGATTTAATGTTACTGTTACTTGCTCTGGGTTTAATACTCTAGTTAGATAAGTAGAACCATAATTAGAGTCGTCTTCATAAATATAAAGTCCGTTTCCTACTACTGGTGCTGAAATCCAATCAAAAGTAACGTTTCCTACAGCATAACTTTTAATTTTAAAAAAATCTATATCGTATTGATTAAAAGAACCATTAAATGTACCGTCTTCAGTTATGGTAATAACACCAGAAGCGTCAATAGTATTGTTAGGTTCTGTTTCTGTGACTTGCCCATATATATTACAACAAAAAATAAATAGAATTAAGGTAAGTTTAATTTTTTTCATGATAAATAATTTTAAAATTTATATCCAGTAAGTTTCTAGCCAGTCTTTTATTTTTAATTTATTAGACACGTTATAAAAACTAACTCTAGTTTCTACTTCTTTCCATCTAGTAATTGATATAATAGAAATATCTTTTAAACCTTCATAGTCAAAATCTAAATCTATTATTTTAAGTTCATCTTCACTTTCTTTATATATACTTCCTTTCGAGCTTATATTAATTGAGCCAGATAATTCTACATTAACAGTTTCGAAATTCATTTTTTCTATGGATATAATAAGTGAAAAATCATTTCCAATTAGCGGAACTGTACCTTCTACATTTATTTTTAAGTGATTGTTTTCTACTTTGGCCCATTTACCTTTCCCTATATTAAATTCTGCAACAAGCCAAGTTGTTATTTTAAAGTAAACATCATTTTTTGCCTCTGTACTTACAAATCGTTTTAAGTCTAATTGTTGTGTTATTTCCATAATTCTTAGAGTTTGTTTATTATAAAGATTTTATTTTTTGTTGTATTTTTTTTTGGATTTGTTGTATTAGGTATATTTTAATTGTTGTAATTATTGCATAGCTTGCAACAGTTATTGTTAAAATTATTTTTACCTGAGTGTTGTGTTGTAATAAAAAAGTGACAAGTAATATGCACAATATTATTACCATAATTACAAGATGTTTTTTTAGCTTTTTAATTTTCGCTGTTTTTTCTTGTAAAGTGCTTTGTAAAGACTTTATGTGAATGTTATTTTGCATAAAAAGTTAAAATTCTATGCAATAGTAGAAGTTATTTGTAGTTTTTTCCCCACCCTTTTGGGTAGTTTTGCCTATCCTTTAAGGTAGTAATGCATTATAAACACTATTTTTTTTAAAAAAAATAGCTGTTAGAAGTAAAAGAATAAACTTTTTGAAAGTTCTATAGTTATTTATCGAATAAAATTTTTGAAGTAATTTCTGTACGTTTATTTACATCTAATTTTTCATAGATATTTCTGGTATGATATTTTACAGTATTGATAGAAATAAATAATTCATCAGCAATTTTTTGATTATTTTTTCCTAAACTAATTTGTAATAAAATATCAGTTTCTCTTTCTGTTAAGTTATGTTTTTTTGCAATATTTTCAATTTTTACTTCAGGAGAATTTTCATTAACTGTAGTTGAAAATTTAGCTTCCTGTTCTAATTTTAATACTTTAGAAATATAATTATTTAGTTGCGTTCTTATTTTTCTATTTTCTTTTTGAAGTCTCTTAATTCGATCTGCTAAAGCAAATGAAAGTAAAACGACTTCTAATGCACCTCCTAATTCTATAGAGGATAAAATAATTTGATTTGTAGGTAGCCATCCAGCTCCATGCATAGTTCTGATTATCAATCCTAATACGTAAGGGATCCAAGCTATTAAATAGAATTTGGCTGATTTAAACCCTTTTTTGTAGGAAACAATAGCAACAAAAATATAAGAAGGAAAAGAAAGTAATACTAGCCATCTTCCAAAAGGTGTAATTTGTTTTACAGTAAGAAAAAGACTAAGAATTGTTAGTAATAAACTTAGGTAAGCAATTACCCACATAAGTTTATCTAATGATTTATGACGTTTTTTTAAATGCAAAAAATCAGAGGTAAATCTACTGGAGAAAAACATACTTAAACCAGCGAAGGTTACATATATAATTGCATCTAAGTCAGGTTGATTGGGCCAAAAAAATTGACCGCTAATACCATTTATAGCTAAGGTTGTTAAAATATTAAAAATTACTGTGCCAACATAAAGTAAATAAACTTTGTCTTTTAATGAAAAGTATAATAAGAGGTTATAAATAGCCATAACTATCATAAACCCAAAAAAGATTCCTAAAAGTAAACTTCGAAGATCTGTTTCGCTTTTAAAACTTGTTGTGTTACTAATTTGTTGAGTTACCTCAAAGCTCATTAGGTTTAAAGAGCAGAGTAAAAATATTAAAGTAAAAAAAAAATGTAGGTATGTATCTTTTTTTATGATTGATTTTTTTAATGCCAAGATATTTTATTTTGCATAAAAATAATAAATTCTCTTAATTAAATAAATTTTTGAAAAGCCTTATTTTCTTTTAGGGCTGTTTGTTTTTAGAAAAACAAAAAACCTCATTTAAGAATGAGGTTTTTTAAAGCTTATATAAAAAAAGAATTAACTTAATGCATTTTTTATTCTTTTAATTGCTTCTCTAATTTGTAATTCAGAAGCTGCATAAGATATTCTTATACAATCTGGAGCTCCAAAAGCATCACCAGAAACAGTTGCAACATTTGCTTTTTCTAAAATAAATAAAGAGAAATCTCCTGAATTTTCTATTTTAACTCCGTTAATAGTTTTTCCGAAGAAAGCAGAAACATCAGGAAAAACATAAAAAGCACCATCAGGAACATTTACTTTAAAACCATCAATTTCTCTTAACAATCCAATAATGATATCTCTACGAGTTTTAAACTCATCAACCATAAACTGAATTTTTTCCACAGGTGCTAAAACAGCAGTAATTGCAGCTCTTTGAGCAATACAATTTGTACCTGAAGTTATTTGACCTTGCATTTTTGTACATGCTTTAGCAATCCATTCTGGAGCACCAATATAACCAATTCTCCAACCAGTCATAGCAAAAGCTTTTGCTAAACCGTTTACAGTAATGGTTCTATCGTACATGTTTTCGATTTGTGCAAAACTAAAAGGTTTGCAATCGTAATTTATATGTTCGTAGATTTCATCTGATAAAATAAAAATCTGTGGATGTTTTTCTAAGACTTTAGCCAACGCTCTATATTCTGCTTCACTAAAAATAGAGCCAGAAGGATTATTTGGCGAATTAAAGAAAACCATTTTTGTTTTCGGTGTAATTGCTGCCTCTAATTGTTCTGGAGTAATTTTAAAATTAGTATCTATAGTAGAAGGAATTTCTACAAAAGTAGCTTCGCTTAAAATTGAAATTGCAGAATAACTAACCCAATAAGGTGCAGGTAATAAAACTTCATCACCTTTATTTAAAAGTACTTGAGCAACATTTGCAATAGATTGTTTTGCGCCTGTAGAAACTACAATTTGATTTGGTTTGTAATCCAAATTGTTATCGCGTTTAAACTTGGTGCAAATCGCTTCTTTTAACTCTACATAACCATCAACTGGCGAATAAGAATTATAATTTTGGTTGATTGCTTCAATGGCAGCATCTTTAATAAAATCTGGTGTATTAAAGTCTGGTTCGCCCAAACTTAAGCCAATAATATCTTTGCCTTCTGCTCTTAATTCTCTTGCTTTAGCAGCCATTGCTAAAGTTTGTGATACTGGTAAACTGTTAATTCTGTCCGATAATGGATGTGCCATTTTTCTAAAACTTTTTAATTATGCTAATTCTGGTTTTTGTCCTAAAACACCTAAATGTCTAAAATGCTCTACAAGTGCTTTACTCATGGTTTTATATTCGTTGTAAGGCAAATTAAATTCACTTGCTGTTTCTTTTACAATTTTAGCCAATTTGCTGTAATGCACGTGAGAAATATGAGGAAAAATATGATGTTCAACTTGATGATTTAAACCTCCTGTATAAAAGTTTACCAACCAATTGCTAGGTGCAAAGTTAGAGGTTGTGTATAATTGGTGGACTGCCCAAGTGTGTTCTAAATTGCCTTCTTTATCTGGTAATGGCATTGCTGTATTGGGTACAATGTGTGCCAATTGAAAAACAACGCTCAAAATCATACCAGCTGTATAATGCATTACAAAAAAACCAAGTACTACTTTCCACCAAGAAATATCTAAAACAACTAAAGGTAAAACAATCCAAAGTGCATAATAAGCAACTTTAGAAATTACTAACTTTGTCCATTCTGTAGTAGGATTTGGAAATTTTCCATACGATAATTTCTTTTTCAAATATCTGTGCATTTGCTTTATATCTGTAGTAATTGCCCAGTTTATGGTTAGTAATCCATATAAAAATATCGAATAATACTTTTGAATTTTATGAATTGGTAACCAAGAAGAATGTTCAGAAAAACGAATTATTCTACCAGCATCAATATCTTCATCATGTCCTTCTACATTTGTAAATGTGTGGTGTAAAACATTGTGTTGCACTTTCCAGTTATACACATTTCCTGCAAGGATGTAAATGCTACTTCCCATTAATTTATTTACCCATTTTCTACTAGAAAATGAATCGTGATTACTGTCGTGCATAACATTCATGCCAACACCAGCCATACCAATTCCTGTAAGAACCATTAACAAAATCATAACCCATTGAGACATAGAAACTGTTAAAACTAAAATAAATGGAATTAAAAAAAGCGAGAACATTAAAATTGCTTTTGTGTATAATTTCCAATTACCAGTTCTTTTAATATCGTTATCTTTAAAGTAATTGTTTACTCTTTTATTTAGAGTTCTAAAGAACTTTGCTTTATCTACTCTTGAGAAATTTATTGTTTTCATGTAATAATTTAAAAGCGTAAAAATAATCTATTTAATTTTGCTATTTATGATAAACGTTAGTTTTTGTTTAGAATTGTTCCAATTCAAATAACTATTTTTGCAGCACTAAAAATAAGCATAAATGGATATTATTCAGAAATATTTTAAAAATTTAACAGAAACGCAAATAGCACAGTTTTCTAAACTGCAAGAGTTGTACCAAGATTGGAATTTAAAAATTAATGTGGTTTCTAGAAAAGATATTGATGAATTATATTTACGTCATGTTTTACATTCTTTAGGAATTGCAAAAGTTATCAGCTTTAAAAATGGCTCTAAAGTATTAGATGTTGGTACAGGAGGTGGTTTTCCAGGAATTCCTTTGGCAATATTATTTCCAGAAACGCAATTTCATTTGGTAGATTCTATCGGAAAAAAAATAAAAGTGGTAGATGAAGTTGTAGCTGGTTTAGGTTTAACAAACGTAAAAACTACACATGGCAGAGTAGAAGAGGTAAAAGATACTTACGATTTTATTGTAAGTAGAGCAGTTGCACAAATGGAAACTTTTGTTGGTTGGACAAAAGGTAGAATCGCAAAAAAGCAAAATCACGATTTAAAAAACGGAATTTTATATTTAAAAGGAGGAGATTTAACTGAAGAATTACAAAAATATACTTCTGCAACAATCTATGATTTACCTACTTATTTTGATGAAGACTTTTTTGAAACTAAAAAAGTGGTTCATTTAGGGATGAAGTTTAAAGGATAATTAATTCTTATAAAAATTTAGTTTTATCAATTTAATTTGAAATAACAGCATCACTTTATGTCATCATATCAAGAAGTTTTTATTGTCTTTTGGAAAGAAGTAGAAAAAAGTGTTCAAGAAAATCGTTTTGCTAAGTTAACAATGGCAAAAACAATTGGGAAACCTGATTTAAAAAACATTTTTATAAGACCCATCTCTTTTGATAAAGATGCAAAAGTTTTGGTGAAATTTCGCTATAGATCTAGAGAAACTGAAGATACTGAAAACGAATATACTTTAGATGAAGCTTTTACGATTTTAAAACCACATCTTAAAAATTCATTTTTATCTGTCTTGCTATTTACTACAACAAAAGACGTTACTTTTAAAATTAATAAAAAAGGAGCAGGAAGTATTATTGAGAATTATCCAACGTTTAATAATGTTACTTTGGCTGATAATAATGAAGATTAAGATATATTTTTAATAGATATAAATTAATGAATCTTAACTTTATGAGTTAAATATAAAACGATAAGCGCATATTAAGCCTCTTTTAGTTATTTACATTTGTTTAACTAAAAATAATAATAATGAATTTAAAAAGAACATTTGGTACAATTCTTACAGTTTTAGGAATTGCAGGATTAATTTATACAGGTTACACAGTAATGCAAGGAGGCGCAATTACCTCTATGATTGTTGTTGGTATTTTAGGATTTATCTTTTTTGTTTACGGAATTAGTTTAGTGAAAAATACCAAAGACGAAGCTTAAACTTTTATAATTTTAAAAAGCTAGTAATTTATTTTACTGTTTTTTTGGTTGATATTTTTTAAAAATAAAATTATTTCTGATATAAAATTACCATTGTAACAGCTGTAAACGCTATATTTTTTGCAGGTTTTTTATATCTATTAAAATAAAAAACATCTTCAAGCTATTTTTTATCAATATAAATTTGAAATGTTTAATATCTTCCAAATATATTTCTGCAACACTCTAAGATTTACTTAATTTTTTGATGAAGTCTTTTTTAAAACTTAAAAAGTGGCTCCTTTATGCTTGTTGAAGTTTAAAAAATAATTTTTAAAACTCTTAATCATACTAAAAGATGTAAAAAATATTTAATATGATTAAGAGTTTTAGTTTTTTTTAAAATAAACCATTTATTTGAGAATCTATTCTATCAATTATATAGCCTAAATCTTCTTGATTTTTAACAAAATCTAAATTATCAACATCAATTACCAATAATTTACCTTTTGTGTAAGTTGATATCCACGCTTCATAACGTTCATTTAATCTGCTTAAATAATCGATGCTTATAGAGTTTTCATATTCTCTACCTCGTTTGTGAATTTGCCCAACCAAGGTGGATATATCTGCTCGCAAATAAATTAGTAAATCTGGTGGAGTTACCAAGTTTTCCATCAACTCAAATAAAGAACTGTAATTGCCAAAATCTCTATTGGTCATTAAACCCATTGCATGCAAATTGGGCGCAAAAATGTTGGCATCTTCGTATATAGTTCTGTCTTGAATTATGTTTTTACCAGTTTCTCTTAATTCTAAAATTTGGCGAAATCTACTGTTTAAAAAGTAAACTTGTAAGTTGAAAGACCAACGTTCCATTTCTCCATAAAAATCATCTAAATAAGGGTTTTCATCCACAGATTCGAAATGAGGTTTCCATTTATAATGTTTGGCTAAAAGTTTTGTGAGGGTGGTTTTGCCAGCACCAATATTACCTGCAATTGCAACGTGCATATGTTTTAATTCTAAAAGATTATAAGAGATGCTAAAGTACTAAAAAATATAAGTTCTAAAAGGTTAACAAATTAATTTATATCCAAATCCTCTAACATTTAAAATTTGAATGTTTGTATCTTTTTTTAATTTTTTGCGGAGTTTACTAATAAAAACATCCATGCTTCTGCCATTAAAAAAATCGTCATTTCCCCATAATTTATTCAGAATAAAGGTTCTGTCTAAAACTGCGTTTTTCTTTTCAAAGAGATAAAAAAGTAACTGCGCTTCTCTATGTGTTAGCTGTTCAGTTTCAGATGAAAATTCTAACGTTTGTTTTGTTAAATTAAAAACATATTCGCCAATTTTAATATTTTCTACGTTTGTTTTTAGTTGAATTCTGTTAAGTAATGCTTTAATTCTTACAATTAATTCTTCCATCGAAAAAGGTTTTTTTAAATAATCATTTCCACCATGATTAAAACCTTCTAAAACATCTGAAGTTTGCGATTTTGCTGTTAAAAATATAATCGGAATTCCTTTATTTTCTAATCGAATTTCTTTTGCCAACGTAAAACCATCTTTTTTAGGCATCATTACATCTAACACTAAAATATCTGGTTTTTCTGTTTGATATATCTCAAATGCTTCTTCGCCATTTTCTGCATGAAAAACAGTAAAATCTCTAGATTCTAAACTCTCTTTTACAATCATTCCTAAACTAGCTTCATCTTCCGCTAAAAGTACTTTTATCTTACTCATTTGGTATTGTAATTTTAAAAATAGTTTGTTTTTTATCAGAATTTAGAGTGATGTTTCCATCGTGTTTTTCTGCAATTTTTTTACAATAATATAAGCCAATTCCAAAACCTTTTACATCGTGTGTGTTTCCTTTTGGCACTCTATAAAATTTATCAAATATTTTTTCTTGTTGACTTTTTTCAATGCCATTTCCATTATCAGCAATTGTTATTTCTGTGGATTTTAAAATGGAATTTATATTGATTTCAATTCTATTTCCACCATATTTTATGGCGTTATCAATTAAATTAGAAATTACATTTTCAAAATGAAAAACATCAATATTTAAATATATAGGTTTTAAGTTCGATGAAAAAACGAGCTCTTTTTGATTGGCTAACATTTTATGTTTGTTTACCAATCTTTCAGTCATTTCAACAACATCAATTGTTTCTTTTTTTAAGAGTAATTGTTCACTATCTAAAGTAGCAGTTTCTAGCAGTTTTTCCACCATTTGATGCAGTTTTTTCAACTGAAGAGCAGACATTGCTAAATATTTTTTTGTCCTTTCTTTATCATCTAAAACATTAAAATTTTGGATAGCTTCAATAGCCGTAGAAACTGTGGCAATTGGTGTTTTAAACTCGTGGGTAATATTGCTAATTAAATCGTTTTTAATAATGGCTAATTCTTTTTGTTGGTTAATAATTTTCAACAAATAAAATAAACTAGAAATTATTAAGAGTGATAATAAAAGGGAAAGAGAAATGCCTCCAAAACCTCTTTTTAACGCTTCAAAATTTGGGTTATTATAAACCAATTCAAATCCTTGATTATTCTTTACATAAGTAGATTTCGATTTTACAACAAAGGTTTCCGAATCTAAAAGGGAATCTTTTGTTTGATGAAAAACAGTATCTTTTTTTATGTGATGAAAACTTGTTTTGATGTCAATTTTTTTCTGTTTTAACTGTATATCAATTAAAGAATCTATCTTTTTGTACTCTATAGAATCATCCAAAAAAGAAATAAAAATAGGTTTTAAGTTGGTTAATAATTTTAAACTATCTGCAGCTTTTTTACCTTTAAAATATTTTACGGGTGTTTTTGTACCATCAGATTTTAGATTAAATCCTTTTTTGTCATCTACAAAATTAGAAGATATTGTAATCGCTTTTAATTTCTTATCTGTTAAGGAATCATTTTGAATGTTAAACTCGGTAACAAATTTTTTGGTTTCATTCATCATGGAATCTATCTTTTCTTGAGACAAATTATCATCAGAAGTAATTTGAATATTATTTAAGGTTACTTTGGGTTTTTCTTTAGTAGGATTTTTTTCTTTTAATTTTTGTAAAATTTTACCAATAGAACTTTCTTTTAAAGATGTAGTATCCTCATGTTGATTTTCTACAATCGTAATAAAATTATTTTTAGCCAACGTTGCATAATATTCCTCTACAGCATTGTCTAAACTTAACTGAATTTCATTGGTAACTCGTTGTTTGTTTTCTTCGTAATTTTTAAAGTTCCAATAGAATTGCACTCCAATTGTTGCTACAATTGTAACCGCAATTAAATAGAAAATCCAAGTATATTTTTTGTTTTTCATGAGTCAAATATAGGTAGTAATTTTAATAAAATTAGGGGGTTAACACTCGTTAACGTTCATTAACTTTAAAAAGTAAGTTGATGTTGCATCTTTGTAATGTAATCAAACAAAAACCAAATATTATGAAAAAACTTTTTACCTTATTGATCTTGTTAGTTTCTTTAATTACAAGTGCTCAAGAAGAAGACACAAAAGTAGCGTATTTTAAAAACGAAGTCAGTAAAATTACTTCGTTGAAAATGACAAGCAATTCTACACAAGATTTAGAAACTATTAACTGGAAAGATATTAGAAGTATTTTTGAATACAACAATCCAGAGGAAAAAATAGAACTGAGCTTTGAACTTGATTTAAAGGAATCTAAAGATAAATTTAAAAGTGCTGTAACTGTTGGTGGGCATACAGAGGAAATAGACTCGTTAATAACGAAGTCTAAAAAATTAATTAAAATGATTATAAAGTTATCTAAAAACTACGAAAACAAATAAATTATGAAAACAATTATAACAACATTGGCATTAGTATTTATCACAGCTTTAAATGCACAAAATTTTACAGGAAAGGCAATTTATAAAACTAGTAAAAAGTCTAGCATTAAATTTGGTAATGATCAAGAAGGAATTAGTGATAAAATGCAAGAAGAATTACAGAAAAGAATTCAAAAAATGAATCAGAAAACATTCATTTTAAATTTTGATAAAACGACTTCTATTTATAAGGAAGAAGAAAAGTTGGAAGCTCCAAAAACAAAACCAGGTTCTAGTGGCATTAATGTAATTTCTTTAGGAGGTTCAGGAAGTACAGATGTTTATTATAAAAATATCAAAGAAAAAAAGTTTGCCAACAAAACAGAAATTATGGGAAAAGCTTTTTTAGTAAAAGATAAACTAAAAGAGTATGATTGGGAATTATCTTCAGAAACAAAAAATATAGGAAAATACACTTGTTATAAAGCTACGTTTACAAAAGAAGTAGAAAATACCAATATGAGTATTGCAAATGGAGAGACTAAAGAAACTACAACCAAAGAAACGATTGTTACTACTGCTTGGTACACAACTCAAATAGCCATTAGTAATGGACCTAAAGATTACCAAGGTTTACCAGGTTTAATTTTAGAAATAAATGATGGTACAAATATGATTGTTTGTACAGAAATTATTTTAAATCCAGAAAATGCAGCAACAATTGAAGAACCAACAAAAGGAAAGGTAGTTTCTTTGAAAAAATTCACGAAAATTAAGAAAGAAAAAAACGATGAATTAATGGAGAAAATGAAAAGCAGAAAAGGGATGGATTTAGGAAATGGCATTAATATTAAGATGGGAGGATAGTGTTTTGTTAAAGTTTGTTAAAGTTTTAAACGTCCATGTAACTTTTCAGTTTTCCAAAGTCTAAGGTTATATAATAAGATTATTTTTGACGAAAATTAAAACAACATTTATGAAATCAATTTTTACGCTATTTATAGCATTTTTAACGATTACCACCTTTGCTCAAAAGGATTTTCAAGGCAAAGCTACTTACATGTCTAAAACTTCAGTTGATATGGATAACTTTGGTGGAGGGCAAATGAGTGAGCAGCAAAAAAAGCAAATGATGGAGAGAATGAAGAACTTTTTAGAAAAAACATACATCTTAAGTTTTAATAAAAACGAGTCTTCATTTAAAGAAGAAGCAAAATTAGATGCTCCAGGAACTCAAGGTTCAAGATGGGGTTCTAGTAATGGACAAGGTTCTATTTATAAAAATTTAAAAGAGCGTAAAATAATTGAAGATGTTGAGATGTTTAGCAAGCGTTTTTTAATAGTGGAAGATATGGAACAACCAAAATGGGAGTTAGGTACAGAAACTAAAAAAATTGGAAACTATACTTGCTACAAAGCAACAATGGTTAAGGTTGATAAAAGTGTAGATTTTGGAAGTATTTTTGGAAGAAGAGGTAGAGGAAATCAACAAGAAAAAGATTCTACAAAAGCTACCGAAAAAGAAGACGTTAAAACTTTAGAAGTTACTGCTTGGTACACACCACAACTTCCTGTTAGTTCAGGACCAGATTCTTACTGGGGTTTACCTGGTTTAATTTTAGAGTTAAATGCTGGTAGAACTACCATGTTATGTACGGAGATTGTATTAAATCCTTCTGATGCTTTAGAAATTGACAAACCTACTAAAGGTAAAGAAGTTACTAGAGACGAATACAATGTTATTATCAAAGAAAAAACGGACGAACTTAAAGAACGTTTCCAAAATAACAGAGGTGGTGGAAGAGGAAGATTTTAAATACTCTTAACCAAACATAAAAATCAACATTAATTTTTACACATGAAAAAAATACTACTAATCGCCATATTTTTGGTGTCTTGGGTTTCAACTGCCCAAATTAATTTAACTGGAATTGTAAAAGATTCTATTGGAGCTCCTTTAGAAATGGGGAACGTAATTGCTTTAGATACTGTTGCTAAAAGAATTGCTTCTTATGGTTTTACAGATGCTAATGGTAATTTTAAACTAGAATTAGCAAGAAACACAACCTATAATATTAAAATAAGTTATGTAGGTTTTAAAGAAATCAGCGAATTTATAAGAACTGGAGATAAAGACATCACTAAAAATTATACCATGGTTGAAGATAACATGTTAGATGGTATTAACATCGTATCTAAAATGCCTGTTAGAATAAAAGGAGATACCATAATTTATGATGCAGATTCATTTAAAAATGGTTCTGAAAGAAAACTAAAAGATGTTTTAGAAAAATTACCAGGAGTAGAGATAAATGATGCAGGACAAATTGAAGTTGAAGGAAAAGCTGTAGAAAAAATAATGGTAGATGGTAAAGAGTTCTTTAGTGGAGATACAAGGCTTGCTACAGAAAACATACCATCTAATGCTGTTGATAAGATTCAGGTATTAAGAAATTACTCGAATGTTAGTCAATTAAGTGGCGTTCAAAATAATCAAGATAGAGTTGCCATCAACATTAAATTAAAAGAAGGTAAAAAGAACTTTTGGTTTGGTGATGTTTCTTTTGGAGGAGGTCAATCTCAAGACGAAACCTTATATTTATTTCAACCAAAATTATTTTATTATACACCAAAATATACCATAAATATTATTGGTGATGTTAATAATTTAGGTGATGTTGTTTTAAGTAGAAGAGATGCTAGGAGTTTTGGAGGTAGTTTTCAAAGTCAAAGTCCATCTAATGGAACAAACATTAATCTTGCAGATGCAGGGATTGGATTTTTAAATGCAAGTGCAAGAAATGCAAATAAAATTGAAACGAAGTTAACAGCGTTAAATTTTAGTTATTCTCCAAATCCAAAGTTAGATTTGAGTGGATATTTAATTTGGTCTGGAAACAGCAATGGACAAAGAAACATTTCTGATATCGATTATGTAGATCCAGATACTCCAGATGAATTTAGAGATACAAGAACAGAACAAACAAGTAATACAGGATTGTTTAGATTTAGTACTGTTTACAAGAAAAACTTTAGCAATCAATTAAACTATAATGTTTCTGGTCGTTTTTCAAACGAATTCAGCAATCAAGGTATAGAATCTAGAGTTTTAAGTGATATTACTCAAACTGAAAACACAACACCTTTTACTATCAATCAAGATTTTAGTTATTTTTATACTGCAAACGAAAATAATATTTTTGCTTTAGAGGTGAAGCATTTATATCAAGATGAAGATCCTTTTTATATTGCTTCTTTAGAAAATGACCCATTAAATAATGATGATACAACAAATGATGGTTTTGATGATGCAGCAGAAAGTTTAGGTTTGGATAGATCTAACATGTTTTATACGTTAGAACAAGATAGGAGAGTAAAATCGAATCAATTAGATGCAAAATTAGATTACTATTATATTTTAAATCAAAAAAGTAATTTGAATTTTGTTGCAGGTACAATTTTAAGCAAGCAAAATTTCGATTCTCGTTTTTTCCAGATTTTAGATAATGGTTCTCAATTCGATCCAAATCCTACAGATATTGCAGGTTATGCAAATCCAGCAACTACAAACGACACTGAATATAACTTTACAGATTTATATGCAGGTTTAAGATATCGTTTAAAAGAAGGTATTTTTACATTTACTCCTGGTTTTACAGCACACTCTTATAATTCTAATAATACCCAATTTGGTTCAGAAACTTTTAAAGATACTTTCTTTAAGATTTTACCAGAATTTGAAGCAATTGCACAGTTTAAAAGAAGTGAGAGTTTAACATTCACTTATAAACAAGAAGTTAATTTTACAGATGTAAATCAAATAGCAAGAGGTATTGTAGCTAGTAATTACGATTCTTATTTTGCAGGAAATCCAGCTTTAACAAACGCAACTTTCCACAATGTAAACTTAAGATATAGTAGCTTTAACTTATTTAACAATAGTAATGTGTTTTCTAGAATTGGGTATACAAAAACAATAGATCAAGTAAATAGAAATACTGTTTTTGAAGATAATTCTGTGGTTTCTAGTAGTAATTCTATCAACTCTCCTTTCGATAATGAAAACTTTAATGCTTCTTTATTTGCAGGGAAAAGAATTGGAAAAATTCAAACTCGTATTGGAGGTAGTTATAGTTATAATAAAAGTTTCCAGTTTATAAATGAAGACGAAAATACGAACATTAACAAAGGTTATAGTTTTAATACTAGATTTGGTACTAACTTTACAAAAGCACCAAATGTTACATTAAGTTATAATGTAAGTTTTAGTAATCAAGAAAATAGCTCAAGAGCACAAGAAGTTAAGTCTGTAAATCACAGACCATCTATAGATTTTGATGCCTATATTTGGAATTCTGTAACTGTAACTTCAGACTTTTCTTTTAACGAACAAAGACAAAATGGTGTTAGTACAAACACATTTAGTATTTGGAATGCAAAAATAGCGTACAGAAAAGATAAAGACGCAAAATGGGAGTATGAATTAGTAGGTAATAACTTATTAGCAACTGGTTCTGAAGCATCTGTAAATCAAAGTGTATTAGCTTTTACATTAAACGAAAGATTTATTTTACCAAGATTTGTAAGTTTAAGATTAAGGTATCAACTATAGTTTTTTCAAAAATATTTAAATATAAAATGGCTCAATCTTGAGCCATTTTTTTATTTTAGCCAAATGAGTTTATTTGCATCAAAATCTGCTATTTACACTACTTATAAAACGTTAGGTTTATTATACCTATTTTTTGTAGTTGGCTTGTTTTTAGATAGTTTTTACATGGTAGAAATTACTGAAAATGCACAAATTTATGCAAATGCGCTAATGCTTTTTGTTTTTACAATTACCTTTTTTAAAGTTACAAAAAGAATTAAAAAACAAATGTTAGCGGCAGTTCTTATTGGCTTTTTTGGTGAATATTTATTTTCCGTTCTTATGGGGATGTATACATATAGATTAGGAAACGTGCCACTTTACATTCCTTTTGGTCATGCTTTTGTATACATAGCTGTTTTGTGTTTTTCAAAAGCAGCATCTATAAAAAAACATCGTATATTATTGGAGAAAGTTTTTGCAAACTCCATATTTATGTACGCAACTTTGTTTTTAATTTTTAAGAATGATGTTTTTGGTTTTGTAATGACCATTACAACCTTGTTAATTTTAAGAAACAAGCCAAGAGAACGTCTTTTTTATTTAACGATGTATATTTCTGTAGCAGTTTTAGAAATTATTGGTACTACTTACGAATGTTGGTGGTGGCCATCTACAGCCTGGAATGTTATTCCTTTTTTACCAAGTTACAACCCACCAAGTGGAATTAGTTTATTCTATTTTTTGTTGGATTTAGGCTGTTTATGGGTGTATAAAAAACGTCATAAAATTACTTGGAAACGCATGAAAAATATTAGAAAAATTCGTTTAGAAAATAGTTGATTTTCTAGAGGTAAAGAGTAAAAATTTCTTTATATTTAAGTATAAATTTTGCATGCAAATTAAAATGTATTCGACAAGCTCAGACTGACATTTTTAGCTAAATTATTTTTCTTAAATGAATAAAATTAATTGTATTTTACAATATTAATACATACTAACAATGTTACACTAAGCTTGTCGAAGTGTTTTTAAATACTAAAAATGTCTATTAAAGTTTCTAAAATTTCTAAAGTTTACGGTTCTCAAAAAGCATTAAATAATGTTTCTTTTTCTGCGGATAAAGGTCAGATTATTGGTTTTTTAGGACCAAATGGTGCAGGGAAATCAACCATGATGAAAATCTTAACAGGTTTTATAAAACCTAATGAAGGTAACGTTTTTGTTGATGATATTGATGTTTTAAAAAATCCATTAGAAGCTCAAAAAACAATTGGGTATTTGCCAGAGCATAATCCAATCTATAAAGATATGTTTGTGCGTGAGTATTTACAGTTTCAAGCCTCAATTTTTAAAGTTGATAAAAGCCACATAGAAATTTGCATTGAAAAAGTTGGCTTAATAGAGGAAGCACATAAAAAAATCCATCAACTTTCAAAAGGATATCAACAAAGAGTAGGTTTAGCTGCTGCAATTTTACACAATCCAACAGTGTTAATTTTAGATGAGCCAACCACAGGTTTAGATCCAAATCAATTAGTAGAAATTAGACAATTGATCAAAGATTTGGGTAAAGAAAAAACGGTCTTATTTTCCACACACATTATGCAAGAAGTGGAAGCAGTTTGCGATCGAGTTATCATCATAAAAAAAGGAGAAATTTTGGTTGATAAAAAATTATCAACTCTAAAAGAAAACAAACAACAAGTTATAGAAGTTACTTTTAATGTTCAAGTTGATCAAAAACTTTTCAATCAATTTGAAAATTTATTATCAGCAGTAAATAATCAAGAAAATACTTGGCAACTAACCTTTAATTCTACTGAAGATATGCGTTCAAAAATCTTTGATTTTGCTCAAGAAAATAACTTGAAAATTTTAGGATTAACTGCTCAAAATAAAAATTTAGAAACACTTTTTCGAGAGGTTACTGCGTAAAAAAAACGGCTACAAAATAAAATTGCAGCCGTTTCAAATTAAAATATTTATAACATTATTCAGTCAAATATTGATACGCTTCCAATAACGTTGGAAAAACTAATTGACTTCCAGCTTCTTTTAATTCTTCTTCAGAATATTGAGTTAAAATTCCAATAGGAATCATGCCTGCTAATTTTGCAGCAGTTGTGCCAGCTAAACTATCTTCGAAAACCCAAATATTTTTAAAATCAGGTTTTTTAAAACTTAAAGCACTTGCTAAAGAAATATAAGCTTCAGGAGCTGGTTTTGGTTTTTCATAATCTTGCACACCAAAAACTACTGGGAAATCTAACTCCAAATGATGAACACTATTCTTTAAAAACTGTTTTGTTGCGTTACTTGCAATTCCATAAGGGATTTTTTTATCCGATAAAAAAGAAGTAATTTCTCTGACTCCAGGTAATAATGTAGGGATTGTAAAATGGACATCTAAATGTTTATCTTTCAATAAAAATAAGTCTTCAGCACGTTTTTCTTCACCAATAACACTGCAATAATATTCTGCAATTAACATGGGAGAACCACCTGCATGACTTTTAGGAAATGGCGCAATTTCTTGATTAAATAGTTCTCTAAAAGCACTTGACCATGCATTACCATGACTTTTAAAACTATTAACAACAACACCATCAAAATCGAATAAAAATCCTTTAGGCAATTTCATTTATTACTTTTTTTGCTTTTGCGTTTACTAATTTGGTTAAATAAGGATTTAAAAACTTATTTGTGGGATCTAAGTTTGATCTTAATTCCTTAAAAGCTTCCCATTTTGGATACACTCGCGATAACTCTACGTCTTTAGCAGAAAAACGTTTACCCCAATGAGGTCTTCCTCCATGTTTTAAGAATATTTTTTCCACACTTTTAAAAGCTTCGTAAGTATCTGCTGTTGCTGCATTTCTAGAAACACAACCCATGGTTACAATATCTTGTTTGTAAGCATAACTTAGCCAAGAGGTATCTTTTTTTACAAAACGAACATCCATAGGAATATGAATAAACGATTTGTTGCTCCACTTATTAATTTCTGTTTTTAACTCATCAAAAACTTGTGGAAATTTATCTAAAGCAATTGTCCACTCTGCTAATTCTAAAGTAGATCCTCTAGATTTTGTTACTGTAGCTTGATATAGGGTTCCTTTATGTTCTTTTTTAGAACTGAAAAATGCCTTCGCTAAAATTTTATTTGCAATAGAAGTTATCCAAGGATAAATGTGAGAATATTTGTATAAAATTTTAGAAGCATTTCTTCTATGTTTTAAATATTTTGGACCATTATTTTCTACAATTTTTGTGTCTGGTTTAATTTTATCCCCAGTAATTACATATCCTTTATCAGTATGTGGCAACCATAAAATTCGTAAAAAATCGTGTTCTTTAAGTCTACTTTTAATTTTAGGTAGCCATTCACTATCTTTTTCTGGTCTTTCTTTTACATGAAGTGTATAACTTTTTTCGCATTTAAAAGTTATGGTAGACATAACACCTAACATTCCTAAAGAAACTCTAACAGCATCCATCAAATCATCTTCTTCAGTAATTGTTTTTATAGATCCATCTGCAAGGACTAACGTACATTCAATCATGTATTCAGATAGCAATTTGCCACTTGTACCATGAGTTCCTGTAGCTAAAGCACCACCAATGGTAATTGTATTGATATCTGGTAAACAAGGTATACACCATCCAACAGCCTCAATAGCTTCTAAAAAATCTCCAAGAATTAAGCCAGATTGAACTGTAACTGTTTTTTTGTTGTAATCGTAAGAAACAATTTTGTTATAACTTGTCATATCTATCAAAGCATCTGTACCTGCAGCAATGTCTGCAGATGATTGCTTGTTACCAAAGAAACGAATCTTATCATTTTTAGCAATTACTTCACTAAGTTTTTCTTCTGAAGTAATTTTATAAAGTGATGTATAGTTGTGTTTAATATTTTCGTTCCAACTTACCCAAGTGTTTTTTTGTTTCATAACATTTAATTTTGGTTAAACAAAATTACAGAATATTTACTATTATTTTGATTTTACTGTGTTAAGAAAAACCAAAATGTACAAATCGTAAAATTTACATATACTATTTATCAAAATATTAAAAAATATTCTTTCAATGAGGTTATTTGATAAAAATAACTATCAAATAAATAAATTTAATACCTAGTTTTATAAAATATACTTCGAAATTCCTTTAATTCAACTTAAAATCTATCTGCTGACTCTCTAAAGTTGCCAACAATTCATTAGAAACATTAATTTTTGTGTTTCTGCTTGGTAAACTTACTTCAATTTTTTCCTTGGCATCCCAAACTGTAAAGTTTAAAGATTGTTTACCTGGATTGTTTTTTAAAATAGTTTCTAAATTTAAGATGGTGTTTTCTTTAATATCATCTAACTGAATTTTTATGGTGATTTTTTTACAAAGTTCATCCATAATATCATGTAACAGTTTCATTTCTGTAAACTTTAATCTTGGTTCTCCAGCAACACCTGTTTCTTTATTTGTCCAGCCAGGTTGAATTGTAGAACGCACAAATAAGAATGAATTTGGCACTAAAAAGTGTTTCATTCTTAAATAGTCTTCTCCAAAAATCCTAAATTCGTTGCTGTCTCCATAATCTTCAATTATAAACATTGCCCAGCCTTTTCCTGCTTTAGATACTCTGTGTTGTACATCAGTTATGATTCCTGCAAAAGCCAAATTCATGCCCACATATTTTGCGAGATCACCTTTAAAATATTTTAAAGACGCATTGCAAAAAATCATTTCATTTTTAAAATCATCTAAAGGATGAGCAGAAATATAAATACCAATTACTTCTTTTTCTTGCGATAAAAGCTCCATAGTTCCCCAAGTTTCACATTCAGGAATATCGGGTTCTGGAAATTGCACTGTTGATGCTTCTCCAAACATAGAAACTTGTGCAGAATTTTCGTTTTCTTGATATTTACTTCCGAATTTCATAGCACGTTCTAAAAAGGTTAATCCTTTTTCATCAGTGGCAAAATATTGAGCTCTATGTGTATCTGTAAAAGAATCGAAAGCTCCTGCTTTAATTAAACTATCAAAAGATTTTTTGTTAGCTGCTCTTAAATCTACACGTTTTGCTAAATCAAAAATCGATGAATAATGACCATTTTCTTCTCTTTCTTTAATGATAGCTCTAACAGCTGCAGCACCAACTCCTTTAACAGCTGCCATTCCAAAACGAACAGCACCTTCTGCATTTACAGAAAACTTTAAGAAAGATTCATTTAAATCTGGACCTAAAACTGCTAATCCCATTCGTTTACATTCCTCCATAAAAAAGGAAACAGCTTTAATATCATTCATATTATTAGAAAGTACAGAAGCCATATATTCTGCAGGATAATGTGCTTTTAAATAGGCAGTTTGATACGCAATCCAAGCATAACAAGTAGAGTGAGATTTGTTAAAAGCATAACTTGCAAAGGCTTCCCAGTCTTTCCAGATTTTCTCTAAACTTTTTTCATCATGTCCGTTTTTTCCTGCTTGTTCAATAAATTTTGGTTTCATTTTATCTAAAACCGCAATTTGCTTTTTACCCATCGCTTTTCTTAAAACATCGGCTTCACCTTTGGTGAAATTTGCCAATTTTTGCGAAAGTAGCATTACTTGCTCTTGATATACTGTAATTCCATACGTTTCAGCCAAATACTCTTCCATGGCTGGTAAATCGTATTCAATATCTTCTGTTCCGTGTTTTCTATTGATAAAACTCGGAATATATTCCATAGGTCCAGGTCTGTACAAGGCATTCATGGCAATTAAATCTGCAAAAACGGTCGGTTTTAAAGAACGCATGTGTTTTTGCATTCCTGGAGATTCATATTGAAAAATACCAACAGTTTCTCCTCTTTGGAATAACTCGTATGTTTTTACATCATCTAAAGGAAAAGTTTCTGGATCTAATACTACATCATGTTTGGCCTTTACAATTTTTACGGTGTCTTTAATTAAAGTCAGCGTTTTTAACCCCAAGAAATCCATTTTTAACAAACCAGCAGATTCCACTACAGAGTTGTCAAATTGGGTTACATACATATCAGAATCCTTTGCCAAAGCAACAGGAACATAGTTTGTAATATCTCCAGGCGTAATAATTACACCACAAGCATGAATTCCTGTATTTCTAACAGAACCTTCTAAAATTGTAGCTTTATTAATCGTTTCAGAAACCAAATCGTTTCCAAAAGACATGTGTCTTAATTCTTCAACAAGTTGTTTTTCTTCTGCACGTAAACCAGCAACTTTTCCCTTACTTTTTGCATCATCACCAAAAATGTTTTTTAGTTTGATGCCTGGAATTAATTTCGCAATTCTATCAGCTTCAAAAAGTGGTAAATCTAAAACTCTGGCTGTATCTCTAATAGATGATTTTGCAGCCATAGTTCCATAAGTAATAATCTGCGCCACTTGATTTGCACCATATTTATCAATTACATAATCCATAACTCTTCCACGACCTTCATCATCAAAATCAATATCGATATCTGGCATGGAAACCCTTTCAGGATTTAAGAAACGCTCAAAAAGTAAATCGTATTTAATAGGATCTATATTGGTAATCCAAAGACAGTAAGCAACCACAGAACCAGCAGCAGAACCACGTCCAGGGCCTACAGCAACATCCATATTTCTGGCTTCTCTAATAAAATCTTCAACAATTAAAAAATAACCAGGATATCCTGTTTTTTCAATGACGGATAATTCAAAATCTAAACGTTCTTTAATAGATTCTGTAATTTCTCCATAACGTTTTTTGGCGCCAACAAAAGTTAAGTGTTTTAAGAATTCGTTTTCTCCACGTTTTCCACCATCAATTTTATCTTCTTCATATACAAACTCTTCTGGAATATCAAAAGCAGGTAATAAAACGTCTCTTGCTAAGGTGAAAATTTCAATTTTATCGACAATTTCTTGAATATTACTAATCGCTTCTGGCAAGTCTGCAAAAAGCGTTTTCATTTCTTCAGTAGATTTGAAATAGTACTCTTCATTTGGCAAACCATACCTATAACCACGACCTTTTCCTTTTGGAGTCGCTTGTTTTTCGCCATCTTTTACACACAATAAAATATCATGTGCATTTGCATCTTTTTTCTCTAAATAAAAAGTATTATTGGTAGCTACAATTTTAACGTCGTGATTTTTAGAAAACTTCAACAAAGTTTCATTCACGATGTTTTCATCTTGCTGATTATGACGCATCAACTCAATATAAAAATCGTCTTTAAATTCTTCTTTCCACCAAAGCAAAGCTTCTTCAGCTTGTTTTTCTCCCAGATTTAAAATTTTACTAGGAACTTCACCATACAAATTTCCAGTTAAAACAATAATATCTTCTTTATATTTTTTGATGATTTCTCTATCAATTCTGGGTACATAATAAAAACCATCAACAAAAGCTGTGGAAGACATTTTTGCCAAATTATGATATCCTTTTTTGTTTTTCGCGAGTAAAACAACTTGATATCCATTATCTTTTACAGACTTGTTTTTATGATCTTCACACACATTAAACTCACAACCAACAATTGGTTTCATTGGAGTTGCTGCAGTTTTATTGTGATTTAAAATAGCACTCACAAAATGAAAAGAAGCCATCATGTTTGCAGTGTCTGTCATAGCAACAGCTGGCTGATTATCTTTAGCAGCAGCTGCTACAATATTGGCAATTTGCATGGTAGATTGCAAAACCGAAAACTGTGTATGGTTGTGTAAATGCGAAAACTGAACATCTTTTAATTCAGCTAAACCTTCAGAAGTAGAAATAGTTTCTTTAACGTCTTTTAATTTCTCTAAACGTTTTCGAATCTTATCACTTTCCTTTTTAAGGTTGATGTGTTTTAAGCCAATTAATTGAATTGGTTTTGGATTTGCTTCCGAGAAATTTTTAAAATAATCTGCATCAACATCTAACTGTTCTTTAGTGTATTCTCGAATACGAATCAATTCTAAAAAACAACGAGTAGTAGCTTCCACATCTGCTGTTGCATTATGAGCTTCATTAAAATCGGTACCAAATAGATGTTTGTGTAATTCTGTTAATGTTGGTAATTTAAATTTACCTCCTCTTCCTCCAGGAATCTGGCATAATGTAGCCGTTTTTTCTGTACACGTATCTAAAATAGGAAGTTTAGCTAAAGGAGTTTCAACACCTAATCTATGGAACTCACAACCCATAATATTAAGGTCGAATTGTAAATTCTGACCAACTATAAATTTTGTTTTAGATAAGGCTTCATTAAAAAGATGCAATCCTTTTTCTAAATCGATACCTTCTTGTGCTGCTAATTCTGTTGAAATTCCATGAATTCTTTCAGCATCAAAAGGAATGTTATAGCCTTCTGGTTGTATTAAGAAATCGTTATGTTCTAAAACATTTCCCATTTCATCATGCAGTTGCCAAGCAATTTGCACACACCTTGGCCAATTGTCTGTATCTGTAATTGGAGCATTCCAACTTTTAGGTAAACCTGTGGTTTCTGTATCGAAAATTAAGTACATAAAATGGCTTTTTTAATGATGAGGTTGTACGTTTAAAACGGACTACAAATTTAAAGATTTGTTCTTGAAATATATTAGAAAATTACATCTTTTATAAAGATATAGAATTTATTTTTTGAACCTTCTTAATGCCATCCTTTTATAATATTAAGAAACTTTTAAATTAAGATTAATTCTATATCAATGTTAATACTTAACAAGCTTGCTAGTCTTTTGAAGCATAGTTTTGGTGCTAATTAAAATCTTAATTTAACTAAACTTATGAAATTATCAGTAGTAAAAATTCGTTTAACCATTAGTATGATGATTGCTTTTGGATTCCTATTTTTCAACATTCAACAATCTTTTGGGCAAGCTACAAATGCTTTAATAAAAGGAACGATAACAGATAGTAGTGGAGAACCTTTAATGGGTGCAACTATTATTGTTAAAAATACTTCTACAGGTTTTACTTCAGGAACTACAACTAATGAAAACGGAGGTTATAAAATTCAACAATTACCTTTAGGAGGTCCTTACAATGTTACAGCAATGTATTTAGGATTTAATGATGTAACTAACAAAGGGTTTATTTTAAACTTAAGTGATGCATTAGTTGTTGATTTTGTTTTACAGGAATCTTCAACATCTTTAAATGAAATTATTGTTTCTACAAATAGTATTTCTAAACGTATTCAACAAATGGGAGCTTCCACCAAAATTGGAGAAAGTCAAATTAAAAATTTACCATCTGAAGGAAGAAACTTTACAAGACTTACCAGTTTATCTCCTTTACAAGGTGCAGGTAGTTTAAATTTGGGAGGACAGAGAAGAACATCTACCAATGTAACTATTGATGGTGTTAATTTTAGAAACACTTTAACAGCCGGAGAAATAGGAAGAGGACCTTATACAATTTCTCAGGAAGCTATCAGAGAATTTGAAGTTTCTACAAATGATTATGATGTAACACAAGGACGACAAGGAGGAGGTTCTATAACTTCAGTTACAAAATCTGGAACTAATGATTTTGAAGGAAGTGCTTTTTTTTATCATAGAGCAGATAATTTACAGAGTCAATATACTATTCAAGGTGAAAAAAGAGAAGCAGATTTTTACAACTCGCAATCTGGTTTAAGTTTAGGAGGACCATTAATTAAAGATAAATTACATTTTTTCTTAGTCTATGAAAGACAAGATGCAGGAGACCCTCAGTTTATTGCAAATATTCAGAATGATAATGATGCTAATAGATTACAAATTTCTGAAACAAGTTTAAATAGATTCTTACAAATTGGTAGAGACAAATATGGTTTAAGTAACTCTAAGCAAGTAGGGCAATTTGATAGAGTAACAGAAGCTAATAATCTATTTTTAAGGTTAGATTGGCAAATTAATGATAAACATAGATTAACGTTTAGAAACTTATACAATAAATGGGACAATCCTTTAAGTGTAAGTGATAATTCTAATATTGAGGTGGCTGAATCTTTTTCAGATTTTGTGTCTCATGAAAACAGTATGTTTCTTTCTTTACGTTCTTCTTTTTCACCAAGTGTAACTAATGAATTTAAAGTACAATACCAAAGAGCAGAACGTCTTTATACACCAAATTCAGAATTGCCTTCACAAAACATACCAAGAGCAATAGTACAAGTAGAGTCAATTTTACCAAATGGAAATACGAGTAATAGAAGTGTACAATTAGGTGGACAACGTTACACACCAGAAACTAATTTAGAAAACCAAATACAAATATCTAACACTACCTATGTTAGTTCAGGTAAATTCAACTTTACCTTTGGTACAGATAATTTAATTACTTCTTTAGAAACACAATTATCTAATGAACAAAATGGACGTTTTTTCTTTGATTCTTTAGATGATTTTGATAATTTAAATCCTTCTAGATATGCACGTGAAGTACCTTTGCAAGGGTCTACTTTGGTGAAGCAAACTGTTTTAGATTTGTCAGTTTTTGGTCAAGTAGAATTTGATATAAATCCAAATTTAAACTTTGTTGGAGGAATACGTTATGATGCAACAGCATTTGTAGATGCAGCAGAATTTAATCCTTTAGTGTATCAAGAACTAGGAATTCGTACAGATGAAAAGCCAGAAGATTTTGATAATATTCAACCAAGATTTCAATTAACTTGGAATATCAAAGGAAATGATACCGATATTTTAAAATTAGGAGGAGGTGTATTTACTTCTCAACCTCATTATTATGCGCAAGTAAACAATATCCAAAATAGTGGAACTTTATTAGGTGCAATTGATGTTACAGGTGCAAATGTTCCTACACCAGACTTTATTGGTTATAGAAACGACCCAAGTTCTGTGCCAGGAGTTCCTGCTGGAGTTACCCCTTTCTCTACAATAAATGCTGTAAGTCCAGATTTTGAAGTGCCAACAATTTACAAGGCAAATATTAACTATACACACTTTTTTGGAGATAGATATAGTTTAGGGCTTAATGCAGTTTTTAGTCATACTAAAAATAATTATGTGTATCAAGAAACAAACTTAGTGGCAGAACCTTATTTTGTTACTCCACAAGGTAGAGAGGTTTTTGTGCCTGCAAATACTATTGCAGCAAATGGTAGAACAGATTGGACAGCATCTAGAGTTTCTGATTTAGTTGGTAGAACTTTGGTTTTGAATTCAGACGGAATATTAGATAACCTTGCTTTGGTTTTAGAAGGAGCTGCTAAAATTGGAACTGATGGGTATTTAAATGCAAGTTTTACGTTAAATAGTTCTAAAGACAACTCTTCTTATAATTGCTGTGTTGCAAATACGTCTACATTTCTTCCTGTAAGTGGAGATCCAAGAGATTTAAATTATGGGTATTCAGATAATCATTTTGATACTAAAGTAGTAGTAAATGGAGCAACACCAACTTGGAAAGGTTTTACATTAGGAGCAACAATTGTTGGAACTGGTGGTACAAGATATTCTCTAAAATCTGGTGGAGGTAGAAGTGCAAATGGAGATTTTAATTTAAGTAATGAAATTGCTTATGTTTTTGATCCTAATGATGCAAATACTCCTCAGGAAATTAAAGATAGTTACAATCAAGTTTTAAACGATCCAGAGACTTCAGAAGGTTTTAAAGAATATTTAAAAGAAAGTTTTGGCGGTTTTGCAGAAAGAAATGGAGGAAAAAATCCTTTTAGTGCAACTGTAGATCTACGTCTTCAGAAAAAGTTTAATTTATCTAATGATAAACATGCTTTAGAACTTTCTGCCGATGTTTTTAATTTCATGAACTTATTAAATAAAGAATGGGGACGTAGTTATGATTTTGGAAATAGAGATTTTATGAATATTAATGGTTTTGATCAAGCAACAAGTAGTTATCAATATAATGTACAAACAGGTGCAGGTACAGAGCCAATAAACGGAACTCCTTGGAGGTTGCAAATTGGTGTAAGATACTCATTTAATTAAGTGAAGTTTGTTTAGTTTTTTATTTAGGGTTTGGTAATTATTTATCAAGCCCTTTTAAATTAATAGTTGATGAAAAAAGAAAAACATAGAAAAAAGTTTATAGATCCAATACCTGTAAGTATCAAGACTCATACTTCTGATGTACCTGAGCGTAGGTTAGATTATATTTTGATAAATACAAACATGTTTAAAGAATACGAATAAAAATCCGCAAAAATTCCTCAAGTTTTTAATCCTAATGAGATGAGAGAAATTGCAATCATTTGCCAGTAACAGCAACATTTAAAATTAAATAATAAAATAAAAGACATGAAAAAAATACATTTAATAATAGTAATTTCATTTTTAACACTTCAGTGCATAATAGGTCAAGAAAAAGCCAAGTCAGAACATGTTATTTTAATTTCTGTAGATGGTTTTCGACCTAATTTTTATCAGGAAATGAAATGGCCAGCCCCTAATTTAAAAATGATGGCTAAAAAAGGGGTAAGTTCAGATGGTGTTAGAGGTATTTATCCTTCTGTTACATATCCTTCACATACAACACTTATCACAGGAGCTTTTCCTGCAACTCACGGAATTTATTATAATAGTCCGTTTGAAGATAAAGGCCAAACAGGAAGATGGTATTGGGAAAGTAATTTAATACAAACAGAAACACTTTGGGACGCCGTTAGAAAATCTAATAAAAAAAGTGCAAGTTTAATTTGGCCTGTTTCAGTTGGAGCTGCTGTAGATTATAATATTCCAGAAGTTTGGACTTTAGATAAAAGTTATGGTAGAATACAACCAATGAGAGATAACCAGACACCAAAGGGTCTTTTAGAAGAAATGGAAACTGAAGTTTTAGGTAAAGTAAATTTAAAAACTTTTAATGGAGATTATTTAAATAGAGAAGACAGAACAGGTGAAATGGCAGCTTATATTTTAGGAAAATATAAACCTAATTTAATGACAATTCATTTAATAGCAACAGATCATTTTCAACATGAACAAGGCAGAAATGGAGAGAAAGTTCATACTGCAATTGCTGCTGTAGATCGTGCAATTGGTAAAATTTTAGAAGCTGCAGAACAAGCTAATATTCTAGAGAAAACTACTTTTATAATTACAGGAGATCATGGTTTTGTTGATATTCATTCTGCTATAAACCCAAATATTTGGCTAATAGAAGAAAGTTTAATGGAAGCAAAAGAGAATAGAGGAAACTGGAAAGCTGCTTTCCATACACAAGGCGCTTCTGCTTTTTTACATTTAAAAGATAAAAATGATAAAAAAACCTTAGCTAAAGTTAGAGAGAAATTAGAGAGTCTTCCAAATTCTATAAAAAAGCTTTTTAGGATTGTAGAAAAAGAAGAGTTAATAAATATTGGAGCAGACCCTAATGCTTTTTTAGCTTTAAACCCTGTTCCAGGTGTGGCAATGTCTGGTTCTAATTCTGGTAAAATATTATCAAAGAGAAATGGAGGTACACATGGTTATTTTCCAGATTTTCATCAAATAGAAACTGGTTTTGTAGCTTGGGGAGCTGGTATTTCTAACGGTAAAATTATTTCTAAAATGGGTTTAGAAGATGTGGCTCCGATTATAGCGAAATTACTTGACTTAGAGTTTAATGCAGTAGATGGTATTTTATACCCTGGAATTTTAAAAGATTAAATTTTTTTCTTTATGTAATATAGAAGAGACAGTTTGACGGGTGACCCCAATAAGGTCGCCCATGTCTTTTTTTGTTAATAAATCAAAAAGAATATGAGCGTTGTTTTTAGCATCAATAACTTCAACATTATAATGTTTATTAAGATAATCTATTCTCTCTTCGATTTGTTTTTCTTTAATGTTTTTCAATTTTAATTCTGCAGAACACCATCTTTTTACAAGGTAAGATATAAACCAATTAGAAATTGTTGGGTTATTAGTTACCATTGTTTTAAAAAAATCTAAATCATACACCCTAATTTTGCTATCTACAATTGCTTTGGCGTATTCGTGAAATTGATTATTAAGATATTTTAAATTACCAAAGAATTCGGCAGGAGGTAAGACTTCGTAAACAAAACTTTCTCCATCATCAGAATAACCACCTAATTTTACAGCACCAGAAATAATTTCATAGATATAATTCTCTTTATTAGGAGGTAAGTATATGTAACCATTCTTTTTTACATCTATTTCTAATATCTCATTTTTATCAAAAGATATTTGTAATTTCTTTAATTGTGTTAGGAAATTAAAATTTTCAAAATCTGAGTTATTGGGTCTATTGGGGTTTTTCATTCTAGAATAATTTAACTTATAAAAATATGCCATAAACTAAACTACTGTGTTAAGTAATTATTATTTATCGTATTAAGTTTTATTAACAATAAAAAAGTCAACCCAATTAAGGATTGACTTTTTAAAGTAAATTATGTTCAAATAATTTATATCAATAATTATGCTAATTCTTCTTCTACCATTAATGAGTTAATTGCAGCTTGAATTTTCTGATGCTGCATTTCTAACATTTTCTGTGTTGATGGTGCAAAATCTTCATATTTTAAAATTTCTGCATATTCTTCTAAACTTGCTTTTTCTCCTCTTAAAGCTTCCTCTAAAATTGCTTCCTCGTCATTACCACTAAATAGTGATTTTAACGACATCCAATTTCTGTGCATTGTTCCTTGAAAAGAACCTGCATCTTCTGGAATTTGCCCATAAGACAAAATTTCTGTTCTTAATTCTTTTGCAAACTGGCTTCTTTCTGAAGCTCTGTTTTTAAAGAAAATTTTTAATCTTGTATTGTCTACATTTTCTGCTGAATTTATATATCCTTTTTCAGCATCGTAGTTTTTTTCTAATAATTCGTTTAATTTGTTTGAAATTTTTTCTGTGTACTTCATAATGTCAGTTTCATTTTAAATTTCAATAATTTATTTTAAGATGCCTATTGTTTTACATCTATAGTACAAATGTACAGCAGATATAGGGTTTTGCTTAGTTCAATAGCTTTGAACTTTGACTCATTTCAATTTTAATAGTTTTTTAAGAATTTTGTTTTGGGAAGGAGTGATTGCGTTAGGGATTGAAATGGCATCCTTTTTTTTACTTATTATAATTCAATATTTTTATTAAAGATTCAATTTATCTGCTTGCTAAATAGATTCTGAAATAAATTAAGCTTAAAAAAAGATATAATGGAAAGCCCGTTAAAACGCCCAAAATAATATTGATAATTAGTGTTTTAATTTGAAAAAGGTTTTGTATTTTTGCGCCCACTTATCACGAGTTGATAGGATTTTTAATAACAAAGGTCGAGAACCTTAAAAAATTAACAAATTATGTCTGTAAAGATTAGATTACAAAGACACGGAAAAAAGGGTAAGCCATTTTATTGGGTGGTTGCTGCTGATGCACGTGCAAAAAGAGATGGTAAATACTTAGAAAAAATTGGTACTTACAATCCAAACGTTAACCCAGCAGTTATTGACTTAGATGTTGATTTAGCTGTAAAGTGGTTACAAAATGGTGCACAACCAACTGATACTGCAAAAAACATTTTATCTTACAAAGGTGCAATGTTAAAGAATCATTTAGTAGGTGGTGTAAGAAAAGGAGCTTTAACTCAAGAGCAAGCAGATGAAAAATTCAATGCTTGGTTAGAGGAAAAAGCGACTAAAATTGCTGATAAAGAAGCAGGTTTATCTAAAGCTGACTCTGAGGCAAAAGCGAAAGCATTAGCTGCAGAAAAAGCAGTAAATGAAGCAAGGATTGAAGCAGCAAAACCAGTTGTAGAAGAAGAAGTACCAGCTGCAGAAGAAGCAGTTGAGGCAGCTCCAGAAACAATTGATGAAGCAGCAGCAAAAGCATCAGAATAAAAACTAAATTAATACGAAAATGCGTAAAGAAGATTGTTTTTATTTAGGCAAAATCGTAACGAAATATAGTTTTAAGGGTGAAGTAGTTATCAAATTAGATACTGATGAGCCTGAATTGTACACAGAAATGGAATCAGTTTACGTCGAATTTGGCAGTAACCTGGTTCCATTTTTTATTGAAAAAAGTTCGTTACATAAAGGAAATCAGTTGCGTGTTCAGTTCGAAGATGTATATTCTGAAGAAGAAGCAGATACTATTTTAAAATGTGGTGTTTATTTGCCTTCTACAATGTTGCCTAAACTTTCTGGTGATAAGTTTTATTATCATGAAGTAATTGGTTTTACTGTTGTTGATGCAAATTTTGGTGAAGTTGGTACAATTGTTCATATTAATGATAAAGCTGCACAACCACTTTTTGAAATTGATAGAGATGGAGATGAAATCTTTATTCCTATGGTTGATGAATTCATCAAAAAAGTGGATAGAGAAAATAAAACTATTGAAGTAGAAACTCCTGATGGTTTGATTGAGTTATATATCTCTTAAAGATATTTCAAGGATTTTATAATAATAAACTAAAACATTTATTTTGAATTTAGTTCAATGAATGTTTAAAGATACTGAAAATAAATCCAGTATAAAGAGAGGTGTCTGAGTGGTCGAAAGAGCTACCCTGGAAAGGTAGTATATGGGTAACTGTATCGAGGGTTCGAATCCCTTCCTCTCTGCGAAAGAAACACTAAATAACAACAAAACCCTATAAATATTATGTTTGTAGGGTTTTTTATTTATCAACTAAAACCAGAAACAATTTTAAAAATGAATGCTTATTTGAAAGAAATAGCTGATTGATGCAAAATAAATAAAAACTTATCTTTTCAATTAACACATCATCTTTTTGCAACTATTATAAGATTAACAGCTTATATTCTAATAGATTCTTTAAGTAAAATGCTTGGATATAAGTCTTTGGAAAAAATACAGCATTATGATAAAAAATGATAGAAACGTTAGTGGAAATATAAAAGGTTTAAATGAAAAATTTAAAAATTGAAATAATGATTTTCAGGAAAAATAGCAACTAATTATTTCATTTATAAACTTATATAGTATACGAACAAAAAATAATTTCACATTTATTATAATTTTATTTATTTCAATTTTGTACTTTTGTATATCAAATGAAAGAGTTTTCTCATAAAATACTAGCTGTTTTAATGTCGTTTGTAGTCTTATTTTCTACAACTTCATTTGCTATCACAAAACATTTTTGTGGAGATACACTTGTTGATACTGCTATTTTTAGTAAAGCATCTAATTGTGGGATGGAAAGTCAAAAAACTACTTCAAAAACTACTTCAAAAACTATTTCTGGGTGTTCAATAGTTAAGACAGGTTGTTGTACTGATGAACAGTTATTAGTTGATGGTCAAGATGAAATGCAACTTCAAGTTGATAAAATTTCTTTCAATCAAGAACTATTTATAGCTTCATTCATCTACACATACATTAATCGCTTTGAAAATTTAGAAAATAATGTATCTTCGTTTGTAGCCTACAAACCACCACTCGTCATAAAAGAAATCTTCAAGATTGATGAGACTTATTTAATTTGATTTTTTAAACAATAGACGGAAATATCCTATAACTGCAATGTTATAAGGATTATTTGTTGTATTCGGTGTTTTTCTAATGCCAATTTCTAACTGTTTAATAATCAAAATCTAATGCTAAATAAAAGCATCAAATTTCTAATAGAAAATAAACTCGTAGCAGTTTTACTACTCTTGCTTTTTGTAGGTTGGGGAACTGTAAATGCTCCTTTTAATTGGAATATTCCTTTTTTACCAAGCAATCCTGTTGCTGTAGATGCTATTCCAGATATTGGCGAAAATCAGCAAATTGTATTTACAAAATGGGATGGTCGTTCACCACAAGATATCGAAGACCAAATTACGTATCCTTTAACCACTTCCTTATTGGGTATTCCTGGAGTTAAAACAATCAGAAGTTCTTCTATGTTTGGTTTTTCCAGTATCTACATCATTTTTGAAGAAGATATTGAGTTTTACTGGAGTAGAAGTCGAATTTTAGAAAAACTAAATTCTTTACCAAGCAACCTATTACCTGAAGGCGTTAATCCTGCTTTAGGACCAGATGCAACAGGTTTAGGGCAAATTTATTGGTACACTTTAGAAGGTCGTGATGAAAAAGGAAATGTTACAGGTGGTTGGGATTTACAAGAATTACGAAGCATCCAAGACTACTATGTAAAATACGGATTATCTTCTGCAAGTGGCGTTGCTGAAGTTGCCTCAATTGGTGGTTATGTGCAAGAATATCAAGTAGATGTGAATCCAGAATTAATGCGACAATATAATGTTGGATTAAATCAAGTTGTAAAAGCGGTTAAAAGTAGCAATCAAGATATTGGAGCACAGACTTTAGAAATCAATCAAGCTGAATATTTAGTACGTGGATTAGGGTATATAAAATCTATTGAAGATATTGAAAATGCTGTTGTTACTTCCGAAGATTTTACAGCCATCAAAATAAAAGACATTGGTAAAGTTTCTTTAGGACCAGCAACAAGAAGAGGCATTTTAGATAAAGAAGGTGCTGAGGTTGTGGGTGGTGTTGTAGTTGCAAGATATGGGGCAAATCCTATGGAAGTTATTACAAACGTAAAGACTCAAATTGAAGAATTAAAAGGAGGTTTACCAACGAAAGTGTTGGCTGATGGGAGAATATCACAACTAACAATTGTTCCTTTTTATGATAGAACAGAACTAATTCACGAAACATTAGACACCTTAAATGAAGCGCTAACATTAGAAATTCTAATTACCATTTTAGTAATTATTGTAATGGTTTTTAATCTTCGAGCTTCTATTTTAATATCTGGTTTATTGCCTGTTGCAGTATTAATGGTTTTTGTTACGATGAAACTATTTAATGTTGATGCAAATATTGTGGCACTTTCAGGTATTGCAATTGCCATTGGAACTATGGTTGATGTTGGTGTAATTCTCGCCGAAAATATGATTCGTCATTTAGATGATAAAAAACTTCAAATTCGTGAAGATGGTTCAAAATATACTACAGATGAAATAATTTACAACGCAACTGCAGAAGTTTCTGGAGCAATATTAACAGCAGTTTTAACGACTATTATCAGTTTTGTTCCTGTATTTACAATGATTGGTGCAGAAGGAAAATTGTTTAGACCATTAGCTTTTACCAAAACAATGGCATTATCTGCATCTTTAGTGATTGCTTTATTTTTAATTCCACCATTTGCAGCTTATTTATTCAGAAAAACAACACTTAAAAAATCTTTTAGCCATATTTTAAATATCGCCTTAATACTTGCTGGAATAATAATTATAATGAGTGGGTTTTGGTTAGGAAGTGTTTTAATTGCATTTGGAATTAATGGATTATTCGTTGCTTTAGGAAAACTGAATAAGAAAAATAGTAATCTTATCAATATTATTATTTCTTGTGCAGCTATTATATTTTTACTGGCAGAATATTGGAGACCATTAGGTTTTGACAGAAGTATCTTTATCAATTTAATTTTTGTAGCTATTATTTGTTTCGGAATTTTAGGAATATTCTCTGTTTTTAGAAGGTATTATGGGCAAATTTTAAAATGGGCTTTAGCAAATAAACTCTTGTTTTTAATAATTCCTGTAACAGTTCTTATTTCTGGAGGTTGGATTTTAAATAACACAGGTAAAGAATTTATGCCCTCTTTAAATGAAGGCTCATTCTTATTAATGCCAACATCATTGCCACATTCTGGTATCGAAGAAAATAAACGAGTTTTACAACAATTGGATATGGCAGTAGCTACCATTCCAGAAATTGAAACGGTGGTTGGTAAAGCAGGCAGAACCGAATCTGCTTTAGATCCTGCACCTTTATCTATGTACGAAAATATGATTCAGTATAAATCTGAATACATGCGTAATTCAGAAGGAAAAAGGCAACGTTATAAAATAAATAATGAAGGTGCTTTTGAACTAAAAAATGGACAATTTATTAAAAACCCAAATAATTCAGAAAATGCACGTTTCACGAAACTTGAACACGACCAACTTATTGAAAATAATGATGGCGAATTCTATCGTAATTGGCGACCAGAAATTAATTCTCCAGATGATATTTGGAATGAAATTGTAAAAGTTACCAAACTACCAGGTGTTACTTCTGCCCCAAAATTACAACCGATTGAAACAAGATTGGTCATGCTACAAACTGGAATGCGTGCACCAATGGGAATAAAAGTAAAAGGACAAGATTTAAAACAAATTGAAACGTTTGGTTTGCAATTAGAGAACTTTTTAAAACAAGCAGAAGGTGTTAAAGTGGAAGCTGTTTTTGCTGATAGAATTGTTGGTAAACCTTATTTACTAATTGATATTGATAGAGAAAAAATAGCACGTTATGGAATTTCTATTGAAGATGTACAGAATGTTTTAAAGGTTGCTGTTGGTGGCATGCAATTAACACAAACTGTAGAAGGAAGAGAACGTTATGGAATTCGAGTGCGTTATCCAAGGGAATTACGTAATAATCCTGAATCAATAAAAGATATTTATATTCCTGTTTCAACAGGAAATCCTGTTCCTTTAAGTGAATTAGCAACCATTAGATACGAACAAGGGCCACAAGTTATAAAAAGTGAAGATACTTTTTTAGTAGGTTATGTTTTGTTTGATAAATTAGATGGTTTTGCAGAAGTTGATGTTGTTGAAAATGCACAAGCATTATTTAAAGAAAAAATAGATTCTGGTGAATTAATTGTTCCAAAAGGAATCAGCTATAAATTTACTGGAACCTATGAAAATCAATTGAGAGCAGAAAAAACGTTATCTGTGGTTGTTCCTTTAGCATTGGCAATTATTTTCTTGATTTTATATTTTCAGTTTAAATCGGTTTCTACATCACTAATGGTTTTTACAGGAATTACAGTTGCTTTTGCAGGTGGTTTTATTATGATTTGGTTGTATGGTCAAGATTGGTTTTTCAATTTTAGCTTTTTTGGTGAGAATATGAGAGACCTCTTCAATATGAAAACCATTAATTTAAGTGTGGCTGTTTGGGTAGGTTTTATTGCGCTATTTGGTATTGCAACAGATGATGGTGTTGTAATGGCAACCTATTTAACGCAAACATTTGAACGTGAAAAACCTGCTGATAAAAAAAGTATTAGAATAGCTTCTTTACAAGCAGCTGAGAAAAGAATTCGTCCTTGTTTAATGACAACAGTAACCACCATTTTAGCGTTGTTACCAGTATTAACATCCACAGGAAAAGGAAGCGATATTATGATTCCTATGGCAATTCCAATTTTTGGAGGAATGGTCATTGATATTACCTCTTATTTTATTGTGCCTGTATTGTTTAGTTGGAGAGAAGAAATAAAATTGAAAAGATTAGCAAAAAAAGAGAATCAAGAATCAAGACAAATTGCAGATTAACATGAAAAATATACATAAACTATTTAGAAAAACCTTTATTTTTTGTACGCTCTTTTTTGTTATAAAAAGTCAAAGTCAAGAACTGCAAAGCTATTTGAAACAAGCAATGGCAAACAATCCAGAAATTCAAAAATTTGAATTACAATATAATATTGCTTCCGAAAAAGTAAACGGAGTAAAAACGCTCCCAAATACTGAATTTGGTGCAAGCTATTTTGTAAGCGAACCAGAAACAAGAACAGGTGCACAACGTTTTAAACTATCTGTAAAACAAATGTTGCCTTGGTTTGGAACCATTACTTCAAAAGAAAATTACATTTCTTCTTTGGCAGATGCTACATATGAAGATATTGTTATTGCTAAACGTAAACTGATAACTTCTGTTTCACAATCGTATTATAATTTGTATGCGAATGCCGCAAAACAAAAAGTTCTAGAAGAAAATATAAAATTACTTGAAACCTATGAAACATTAGCGTTAACATCTGTTGAAGTTGGCAAAGCATCTGCTGTAGATGTTTTACGATTGCAAATGCGTCAAAATGAAATGGAACAATTATTGGCAATTTTAAATCAACAATATTTAACTGAAAAAACTACCTTCAATAAGTTATTGAATCGTGATAAATCGATTTCTATAAATATTTTAAGTGATTTGAATTTTCCTTCTGAAGACTTTGAGATGAACACTAATACTTTAGAGGTACATCCAGAATTATTAAAGTACGATAAATTGTATCAATCTATAGAAACATCAGAATTATTAAATAAAAAAGAGAATGCTCCAATGATTGGTTTTGGATTGGATTATATAAATGTTGTTGAACGACCTAATATGAATTTTAGTGATAATGGTAAAGATATTTTAATGCCAATGGTAACAGTATCAATACCAATTTTTAACAATAGTTATAAATCAAAAACCAAACAAAACAGCTTACAACAACAAGAAATTTTAGCACAAAAACAAGAACGAAAAAATACATTAGAAACTTTTTTAGATAAAGCAATAAACGAACGTATTGCTGCCAGAATAAGTTATAAAACTCAAACTAAAAACGTAAAACAAGCAAAAAATGCAGAAGAAATTCTTATTAAAAATTATGAAACAGGAACAATTGATTTTAACGATGTATTAGACATTCAGGAGTTACAATTAAAGTTTGAAATGAATCAAATTGAATCTATTAAATCCTATTTTATCCAAACTACAATTATTAATTATCTAACCAATTAAATTATGAATAAACTAAAAAATACAATAGTATCAATAATTTTTGTGTTAACAATTATTTCCTGTCAATCAAAGGATAACAAAGTTAAAAATATAGAAGTTAACTATACAGGTGCTTTAAAAACAATGATGTCTGGCAACTTAAAAGCTACAGTAAGTTTAGATAGCCTTTCTAAGAAAAAGAATTTTTATGCACTTGGGGCTGTAGAAAACCTAAAAGGTGAAATACAAATATTCAATAGCAAACCAACTAACTCTTTTGTATTAGATAGTAGTTTACTAATAGATGAATCATTTAATCTAAAGGCTGCTCTATTGGTATATGCTGAAGTTGAAGAATGGAAGAGTTATAGTATTGAGAAATTTACAAATAAAAAGGATTTAGAATCAGCCATCTTTAAAATGGCAAAAACTAATGGAATTGATACTGAAAAACCTTTTCCTTTTTTATTAGAAGGAAAAATTGAGTCTTTAGATTGGCACGTTATCAATTGGAAAGATGGAGATACTATTCACAATCATCAAAAGCATAAAGAATCTGGATTAAATGGAAGTTTAAATAATACAGAAGTACAAATTATAGGCTTCCATTCTACAAAACATAAAGCGGTTTTTACACATCACACTACTAATATTCATATGCATTTTAAAACAAACGATAGTAATATCGCTGGTCATATTGATGATTTAAAATTAGCTAAAACAATTACATTAAAACTACCTAAACAATGAAACATACATACCAAATAAAAGGGATGACTTGCAATGGTTGCAGAAGCCATGTAGAAAAAACACTTTCTAATGTTGAAGGTGTTTCAAAAGCATCTGTTAATTTAGAAAAAGCTGAAGCAACTATAGAAATGGATGCTCATATTAAAATAGAAACCTTTCAAGAAGCTCTAAAAAAAGATGGAGGTAGCTATAGTATTTATAAACCTGGAGATCATCAACATATAAAAGAAGAAAAAAAACAAACACCTAAAGGAAAAGGGACAGGTGTTTTTTATTGTCCAATGCATTGTGAAGGCGAAAAGACGTATAACAAACCTGGAGATTGTCCTGTATGTGGTATGGATTTAGTAGAAGAGCAAAATCTAGCAATTACAAATCCAGAACAATGGACGTGCCCAATGCATCCAGAAGTTGTAAAAGATGAAGCTGGAGATTGCCCAATTTGTGGAATGGATTTAGTGCCAATGGAAGCAGATAGTTCTGCAGAAGAAAAAACCTATAAAAAGCTATCTAAAAAGTTTTGGATTGCAGTTGCGTTTACATTACCTATTTTTTTAATTGCAATGAGTGAAATGCTTTCTAACAATCCATTATACGATATTTTAGAACAGAAGAACTGGAATTGGGTTCAGTTTGCATTATCAATTCCTGTAGTATTTTATGCGACTTGGATGTTTTTTGAACGTGCTTATAAAAGTATAAAAACATGGAATCTAAATATGTTTACACTAATTGGTATTGGAGCAGGAGTTTCTTGGCTATTTAGTGTTTTCGGAATGCTTTTTCCTGACGTTTTTCCAAGTCAATTTAAAACAGAATTTGGTGCAGTACACGTTTATTTTGAAGCAGCAACTGTAATTTTAACGCTGGTGTTAATGGGGCAATTATTAGAAGCTCGTGCACATAGCAAGACAAATTCAGCTGTAAAAGAACTGCTAAAATTAGCACCTAATAAAGCTACCAAAATAGTAGATGGAGAAGAAGTTGAGGTATCTATTGATAAAATAGAATTGAATGATATTTTAAAAGTAAAACCAGGAGATAAAATTCCTGTTGATGGTACAATTACAGAAGGCGAAACAACTGTAGACGAATCTATGATTACAGGAGAACCAATTCCTGTAAACAAATCTGAAGGAGATAAAATAAGTAGTGGAACTATAAATGGGAATCAGTCTTTTTTAATGGAAGCAAAAAAAGTGGGTAGTGATACATTGCTTTCTCAAATTATTCATATGGTAAATGACGCCAGTAAAAGTCGTGCACCTATTCAAAAATTAGCAGATACAGTTTCTGGTTATTTTGTTCCAGTTGTAGTTTTAATTTCTTTAATCACATTTATAGTTTGGGCAATTTGGGGTCCAGAACCAGCTTATGTATATGCTTTAGTAAATGCAATTGCAGTTTTAATTATTGCTTGTCCTTGTGCTTTAGGATTGGCAACTCCAATGTCTGTAATGGTTGGTGTTGGTAAAGGTGCTCAAAATGGAGTACTAATTAAAAATGCGGAAGCTTTAGAGAAAATGAATACAGTAGATACGCTAATTGTTGATAAAACAGGAACTATAACTGAAGGAAAACCAACCGTAGAAAAAGTAGGTGTTTTCGATGAAAATTATACTGAAAATGAAGTTTTAAATTATATTGTTTCATTAAACACAAATAGCGAACATCCTTTAGCAGAAGCTACTGTAAAGTATGGAAAAGAGCAAAATGCTGAAATTATAAAATCCAATTCTTTTTCTGCGTTTACTGGTAAAGGAGTTGAAGCTGTTATTAATGATAAAAAAGTATCCTTAGGAAATCCAAAAATGATGGAATACGCAAATGCAAAAATTTCATCAGAAATGGAAAAAGAAGCAGTTTCTTATCAAAAACAAGGAAAAACAGTTTCTTATGTATCAATAGACAAAATTGTAATTGGTTATGTTGTTATTGGTGATAAAATTAAAGACACTAGCGCAAAAGCAATTAAGAAATTACAAGAAATGGGCATTGCTGTAATTATGTTAACTGGAGATAATTACAATACAGCAAAAGCAGTAGCTACAGAATTAAATTTGGCAGATTTTAAAGCAAGTATGTTACCAGAAGATAAATTGAAAGAAGTAGAAAAATTACAAGAAAAAGGAAATGTTGTTGCAATGGCAGGAGATGGAATTAACGATGCACCAGCTTTAGCTAAAAGTGATGTTGGTATTGCAATGGGAACAGGAACAGATGTTGCTATTGAAAGTGCAATGATAACTTTGGTAAAAGGAGATTTACATGGAATTGTAAAAGCAAGAAATTTAAGTGTTGGGGTTATGAGAAACATCAAACAAAATTTATTTTTTGCACTAATTTACAATACGTTAGGTGTGCCAATTGCAGCAGGTATTTTATTCCCTTTTTTCGGAATATTATTATCACCAATGATTGCAGCATTAGCAATGAGCTTTAGCTCGGTTTCTGTAATTACAAACGCATTAAGATTAAGAACAATTAAAGTTTAACTATAAAATTAAAATCAAATGGAAAATTCAAATCAAGATTCAAACAAACAAAAAGGAATGAGCAATTACACAAAATTTTTTCTAATGTTAGGGCTATCTTTTATAGCAATGTATATTACAATGTACTTAAATACGTATGAATTCGACCACGTTTATTTTAGCTTGACTCGTTTTTATATGTCTTGTTTAGGTATTTCTACAATGGCAGTAATAATGTGGTTTTTTATGCGAAATATGTATAAAAATAAAAAGAAAAACATAGCTATTTTACTAGGTAGCTTGGTGCTTTTTTTAGGTGCTTTAGGGTTAGTACGTGACCAAAAATCTACAGTTGATGATGTTCTTTGGATGAGAGCAATGATTCCACACCATTCAATTGCAATCTTAACGAGTGAACGTGCAGATATTCAAGATCCAGATGTTAGAAAATTAGCAGACGATATTATTAAAGCACAGAAAAAAGAAATCGAAGAAATGAAAGCGATGATAAAACGATTAGAAAATGAAAAATAAAAATATAGTAATCTATTTAGGAATACTTGTTTTTGGGTTATTATTAGGCTATTTTTTCTTTGGAAATTCTTCTGATAATACAACACATAATCATTCTGAAATAGCTGAAAAAAATCAATTGTGGACCTGCTCTATGCATCCACAAATTATGAAATCAGAACCTGGTGATTGTCCTATTTGTGGTATGGATTTAATTCCTGCAGAAAATAGTGCTGAGGGTTTAATGGCAGACCAATTTAAATTGACAGAAAATGCAATAGCGTTGGCTAATATTCAAACTTCTATCGTTGGTAATATTCAAACAGAAGGTAATGCCATTTTATTATCAGGAAAAGTTGTAGAAAATGAAGAAGAAAATGCTGTGCAAGTCAGTTATTTTTCTGGAAGAATAGAACGTTTAAATATTAATTCTACAGGAGAAAATATTAGAAAAGGACAATTATTGGCAACAATTTATTCACCAGAATTATTTGCTGCACAACAAGAATTAATAACTGCAGCATCCTTAAAAGAATCGCAACCTAAATTATACAAAGCAGTTCGTAGTAAATTAAAATTATGGAAACTTTCAGAAACTCAAATTAATCAAATTGAAAATTCAGGTAAAGTGAAAGAAAAATTTCCTGTATATGCAACTGTTTCTGGTACAGTTGTAGAAAAATTTGTAACAGAAGGAGCATCTATTAAACAAGGGCAACCATTGTTTAAAATAGCAAACTTACATACAGTTTGGGCAAATTTTGATGTGTATGAAAATCAGATTGATTTATTTAAAAAAGGGCAAGAAATTTCTATAACTACAAATTCCAACAAAGAAATTAAGGCAAAAGTAGATTTTATAGACCCAGTTTTAGATACCAAAACAAGAACTGTAAAATTAAGAGTTGTACTTGATAATAAAAACGGTGAATTTAAACCAGGAATGTTTGTTCAAGGGAAAATTAAAGGGATCAATTCTAACAAAGAAGAGGTTGTTTCTATTCCATCATCAGCAGTTTTATGGACAGGAAAACGTTCTGTTGTATATGTAAAACCAAATGAAAATGAATCTGTTTTTGAAATGCGTATAATTACATTAGGCAATAAAATTGGGAACAACTATGAAGTGATTTCTGGTTTAAAAAATGGAGAAATCATAGTTACTAATGGAACTTTTACAATAGATGCTGCTGCACAGCTACAAGGTAAAAAGTCTATGATGAATAGAAAAGGTGGCAAAGTAATAACAGGTCACGAAAATCATTTAGGAATGCAGGAAAATACAGTTACTGTAAAAAATAACTCTAGAGTAACAGCAAGAATAAAAGTATCCAATGTATTTCAAAATCAACTAAAAATAGTCTTTAATGATTATATAGAAATGAAAGATAATTTAGTAGATGAGAAAACTGATAAAGTAATAATGGCATCAAAGAATTTGTTGCAAAATTTATCTAAAGTAGATATGAAACTCCTGAAAGAAAATGATGCTCATAGCCACTGGATGACTTTGCAAAAAGATATTAAATCTACTACTAATGCAATTTCTAAAACAGCAGATATTATAATACAAAGAAATCATTTTAAAGAACTTTCTTCAAATTTGATAAATGCAATTCAAATATTTGGAATCAATAAAAAAGTGTATGTAGAATTTTGTCCTATGGCAAATAGCAATCAAGGAGCATATTGGTTAAGTAAAGAAGAAAAAGTGATTAATCCATATTTTGGTGAAGCGATGTTAACCTGTGGAGAAGTAAAACAAATAATAGAATAACAAAAAATCAATTAATAATTAAATTTTTAAAAATGAAAAAAATAATTTTAAGTGTATCTGTAATTGCAGCTTTAGGTTTATCAAGTTGTAAAAATGAAACAAAAAAAGATTCAAATACAACTAATACAGAAATATCAAATGAAACTGCCATGACAAATGTGTCTTTTGGAGTAAGAGGTAATTGTGGTATGTGTAAAACTACCATAGAAAAAGCAGCAAATAATGTTGAAGGTGTAGCAACTGCAACTTGGGATGTTGATAAAAAGAAAATTGAGGTCTCTTTTGATGAAGCTAAAACAGATGCCATCGTAATTCATAAAGCGATTGCAGCTTCTGGTTATGATACAGATAAAGTAAAAGGAGATTTAGATGCTTATGAGGGTTTACCTGGTTGTTGTAAATATGATCATAGTATGGAAATGAATCAATCTAAATAATTAAAATATAAAGAGAAGAAGTACTTTTAAAAAGTACTTCTTCTTAGAATTACAAAGCATGAATTCTTATTTGCACAACCATTGCATTAATTAATGTATATCTTTGCTGTAATGAAATTTTTAGCATTCATATTATCTCTATATATATTCACTCTTAATTTAGCACCTTGCGAAGATTATGAAGCTGGAGTATTTAATAATGATGTTAAAACAGAAATTTCACAAATAGTTGACAATGATCATCAGCATCAAGATTTAGATTTATGCTCTCCTTTTTGTATCTGTCAATGTTGTCATATAAGTACAATGACTTTTAAATTTGTAGATGTTAAATTTAATACATCTTACATTTCAACGCAAGATTTTTTCTATCAAAATGGTATAGAAAAAGATTTTACCACTTCTATTTTACAGCCTCCAAAGGCATAATTCAGTTTTTTTTAAGGATAACTGTATCCAATTTAGAACCTAAAAAGTTCTAAAAGTTTCGTGTAATTCTATTTTAATATCAGAATAGTATCGAGAAGTTTAACTGAATTAATACATTTTCTATGATTAATAAAATCATTGATTTTTCAATCAATAATAAATTTATCATTGGTTTGTTAACGCTTACCATTATTGGAGCAGGAATATGGAGTGCTACCCAAGTACCAATTGATGCTGTTCCAGATATTACCAACAACCAAGTACAAGTCATTACACAAGCACCCAATTTAGGAACAGAAGATATTGAGCAAATTATAACATATCCAGTAGAAATTGCAATGAGTAATTTACCCAATGTTCAAGAAATTCGTTCAATTTCTCGTTTTGGATTATCTGTGGTTACCATAGTTTTTGATGATGATATGGGTACATATTTGCCTCGTCAATTAGTTGCTGAAAAATTGAACGACATTAAAGAACAAATTCCTACTGGTTTTGGAGAACCTTCAATAGGGCCTATTTCATCTGGTTTAGGAGAAATATATCAATATACATTAAAAGTACAACCAGCATATAAAGATAAATATTCGATTACTGATTTACGTACCATGCAAGATTGGATTGTACAACGTCAAATGGCAATGGTAGAAGGTGTTGTGGAAGTAAATGCCATTGGTGGAAAAATTAAGCAGTATGAAGTTGCTGTTGACCCAAACGAATTGCGAGCAATCGGAATAACAATAACCGATATTTTTGAAGCGCTTGAAAATAATAACCAAAATACTGGAGGTGCCTATATCGAAAAAAATCATCAAGCTAATTTTATTCGTGGTGAAGGTTTGGTTCGAACTTTAGACGATATAAAAAAAATAACAATAAAAAATACAAATAATATTCCCATTACTATTGGCGACATTGCCAAAGTACAATTTGGTTCTGCAACTCGTTATGGAGCAGTAACAAAAGATGGCGAAGGCGAAGTTGTAGGAGGTGTAGTAATGATGCTTAAAGGAGCAAACTCTAATGATGTTATAGAGAATGTTAAAGAAAGAATAGCTCAAATTGAAAAATCTTTACCAGAAGGTGTAACATTTGAACCTTTATTAGACCGAAGTAAATTAATAGCAGAAACGACATCAACTGTAGCAACAAATCTTATTGAAGGTGCATTAATAGTAATTTTTGTTCTTATTTTCTTGTTAGGAAATTGGCGAGGTGGTTTAATAGTGGCATCTACTATTCCATTATCATTATTATTTGCTTTTATATTGATGAATGTTTTTGATGTTTGGGCAAACCTAATGAGTTTAGGGGCAATAGATTTTGGTATTATTGTAGATGGTGCAGTAATTATTGTAGAAAGCACAGTTTTTCTTATCGCATCAAAAGTATTAAAGAAAAGGAAATTAACATCTAAAGAAAGAGATGATGTTGCAGCAGATGCCTCAAAAAAAATGATGAATGCTGCCTTTTTTGGTCAGCTAATTATTTTAATTGTATTTCTACCAATATTAGCATTAGAAGGTATTGAAGGTAAAATGTTCAAACCAATGGCATTAACATTTATTTTTGCAATGATTGGTGCTATGGTTCTTTGTTTAACGTATGTACCAATGATGTCTGCATTGATCTTAAGAGCACCAAAATCCGACAAAAAATCTTATGGAGATAAATTTGTGCATTGGGTAGAATGCAAATACCAACCTTTATTGGAAAAAGCTTTAAAAAAAGGAAAATTAATAATTAGTCTTTCAGTTGTTTTATTTGGTATTACAGTTTTTATGTTTACAAGAATGGGTGGCGAATTTATACCACAGCTTGATGAAGGTGATATTGCATTTCACGCCATTTTAAAACCAGGTAGTTCATTAACTGAAACTATTGAAACAACTACAAAAATTGAGCAAATTGTAAAAGCAGAATTTCCAGAAGTTGAAAATATTGTAAGTCGAATTGGTGTTGCAGAAATACCAACAGACCCAATGCCTATGGATATTGCAGATATTTTTGTGATTCTAAAACCAAAAAGCGAGTGGACTACTGTAGCTTCTAAAGACGAGCTTATTGAGCAAATGAAAGAAGCAGTTGAAATAATTCCAGGTGTTAATTATGAATTTACGCAACCTATTGAAATGCGTTTTAATGAATTATTAGAAGGTGTTCGAGAAGATATTGCTATAAAAATTTATGGGGAAGATATAAATGTATTATCTCAAAAAGCAGATGAAATTTCTAAAATTATTGCAGGAACAGAAGGTATTGGAGATATGAAATCTGAAGCTACAACTGGTTTACCGCAAATTACCATAACGTATAATAGAAATAAATTAGCTCAATATGGCCTTCAAATAAATAAGATGAATCAATTGGTGCAATCTGCTTTTGCAGGCGGTAAAGCTGGGATAATTTTTGAAGGAGAAAAAAGATTTGATTTGGTGGTAAGATTAGATGCTGCAAATCGTACAGATATTACTGATGTTCAGAATTTATTTATCAATTTACCTTCTGGTGCACAAATACCACTAAATGAAATTGCAGATGTAAGTTATAAAGCTGGGCCAATGCAAATAAGTAGAGATAATACAAACAGAAGAACTTATGTTGGTATTAATGTTAGAGGACGTGATGTAAAATCTTTGGTAATGGAAATAAAATCGAAGTTAAATGCGCAATTAGAATTACCAACAGGTTATTTTATACGTTATGGTGGTGCTTTTGAAAACTTAGAACGTGCCAGTAATCGTTTACTAACAGTTGTACCAATCGCATTATTACTAATTTTTGTACTCATATATTTTGCTTTAAAATCGTTACCACAAACTTTAATGATTTACATCGCAATTCCAATGGCAACTATTGGTGGTGTTATTGCATTATGGTTAAGAGATATGCCTTTTAGTATTTCTGCAGGTGTTGGTTTTATTGTTTTATTTGGTGTTGCAGTTTTAAACGGATTGGTAATGATTAGTGGATTGAATGAATTAAAAGAAGAAGGAGTTATCAATCTTAAAGATAGAATTATAGAAGGTACAAAACGTAGAATTAGACCTATTATGTTAACTGCATTTACAGACGTTTTAGGTTTTTTACCAATGGCAATTTCGGCATCAGCTGGTGCAGAAGTACAACAACCTTTAGCAACAGTTGTAATTGGTGGTTTATTAACGTCTACATTATTAACACTATTCGTTTTACCAATTTTATATCATTGGGTAGAAAACAAATCATTCAACTTGAGAGCAAATAAAAAAATAATTACAGTTACAGCAATAGTGGTTTTTATATTTTTCTTACCATCAACTGGAAACGCACAGGAAATTAATGATACGTTGCCAGTTATTTCAATGAAGGAAGCTGTAAAATTATCAAAAGAAAATTATCCATTATTAAAACAAAAGCAGTTAGAAATCAACAAACAAGAGCAGCTAAAAAGTACAACTTACAATTTTGGTACAACTCAAATTTTTACTGGAGGTGAAGAAATTAAAAATGGTAATGGAATTTATACAGTTATAGGTATTGGCCAAAACAACATTGATATATTTGGTGCTTCTTCAAAAAGAGGATTACAAAATCAACGTATCCAATTGGCTCAAAAAGTATACCAATTATCAGAATTAGCTTTAGAATTAGAAGTGAAAAAAGCTTGGATAAATGCCTTACATAGTAAAAGAAATTACAACTTGTACAAAGAATTAGATTCTATTTACATCAATTTTGAAAAAGCTGTGGCATTAAATTATGAAGTAGAAGCTATTTCAAAATTAGAATATTCAGCAGCTAAAAATCAAGCCTTACAGATTCGCAATAAATTTATGCATTCAAAAAGCGAGTATGATATTGCTTTGCAAAAGCTAAATCTATGGTTCGTTTCTGATACTTTATTTACGGTTCCTGATAAAATTAAAACTGATGTAGAAATAAATGTCGATTCCTTTAACGCAGAGAAACATCCACTTTATAATATGGCAGAATTGCAGGTAACTGAAAAAGAAGCAATTTACAAAAGTGCAAAAGCAGATAATTTACCCAAGTTAAATCTTCAGGGTGGTTTTCAAAAATTGAATGGTAATTCAGGTTTTTATACCTATCAAGCAGGTGTTTCAATTCCTTTTTTATCTGGTATACATAAAGCAAAAATTAAAACAGCAAAAATAGATACTGAAATTGCTAAGGCTAATATTCAATTTAAAAAACAAGAAGTACAATCCAAATTTATTCAGGCTAATAAAAATCATCAAAAATGGAAAACTTCTTGGCTATTTTTTAAAAATGAAGTTTTACCACTTGTAAAAGAACAAAAAGTAGGAGCTTTATTTGCCTACAAAGAAGGTGAAATAGATTATACAACTTTTACACAATTGATAAAAGAAGCAATTCAATCTGAATTAGAAGCTCAAGAAGCATTCATAAATTATTTAGAAAGTACATTTCAACTACAATATTTTAATCAATAAGAAAATGAAAAAAATATCCTATAATATTCTAACAATAATCTTACTATCCATTGTGTTAACATCTTGTGTTAATGGTGATAAGAAAATAGCAGATAGTAATAATTCAATTGATAAAGAATTAGAGGTTAATTACAAGGACGCCAAAGAAGTTATGCTTACGCAAAAACAGTTTGATGCTTTGCAGATGAAAATAGACACTTTAACATTTCGAAATATGAGTGGTTATGTAGAAGCCAATGGAACTTTAGAAGTGCCACCACAAAACGAAGCAACAATTACGCCTGTAGTGGGTGCAAATGTAATTTCTATAAATGTTATTGAAGGCGATAAAGTTAATAAAGGTCAGGTAGTAGCGTATTTATCACATCCAAATATTATAAAAATGCAAACTGATTATTTGAACGCTTTTAGCAATAGTAATTTTTTAAGGAAAAATTACGAACGTCAAAAAAAACTATATGATGCAGGTGTTGGTTCTGGAGCAAATTTTCAAAAATCTGAAGCAGAATATGATGTCTCAAAGGCAATGGTAAACGGATTAGAAGCACAGCTAAAACTATTAAATATCAATACATCCTTATTGAAAAAAGGGTCAATTGCCCAAAGGATTTCATTGTGTAGTCCAATAGAAGGCTTTGTGCAAAAAGTTGAAGTTAAGACAGGACAATATGTAGAACCGCAAACCGAACTTTTTGAAATTGTAAACACACATCACGTTCACGCAGATTTAATGGTATTTGAAAAAGACGTTTATAAGGTTAAAAAAGGGCAAAAGGTGATGTTCAATCTACAATCTAATTCAGATGAAGAATTTTCCGCTGAAATTTATTCGGTAAGTAAAACTTTTGAAGATAATCCAAAAGCACTTCACGTTCACGCTGAAATTGAAAACAAAAAAGGAAATTTAATTCCAGGAATGTATATAAAAGGAAGAATTCAAGTTGATAATGCTGAAAAAAAAGCATTGCCAGAAAGTGCGATTATAAAAGAAGGCAATAGGTTTTATGTATTTACGGTCAAAAAAGAAAACGAAGATTGGAGTTTTACTCCTGTTGAAGTGTTTGTGGGTGCAAAAGATGGTAATTGGGTAGCAGTTCAATTTGTTGAAAAATTAGAAAAAAACACAAAATTCGCCTATAATAATGCCTATTATTTAACTGCTGAAATGAAAAAAGGAGAAGCAGAACACAAACATTAGTCATGATAACAGTAGAACAATTATTAGAGTCAAAAAATATACGTGTAACAGCAATGCGTTTGCTTATTTATATGTTTCTTGCAGAAAAAGAAGTGGCTGTAACACTAAGTGATATAGAAAATGCTTTTGAAAAAGCAGAAAGAACAACACTTTATAGAACTATAAAAACTTTTGAACAAAAAGCAATAGTGCATCAAATTGATGATGGAACAGGAATTACAAAATATGCATTATGTGAAAAAGGATGTAACTGTGAAATTGAAACTGATTTACACTTACATTTTCATTGTAACAATTGTAACGAGACCATCTGTTTAACAGAACATAAAATTCCACAAATAAAAGTGCCAAATGGTTTTATTTCTGAAGACATAAATTTGGTCGTAAAAGGTGTTTGTGATAAATGTAGTGGGTTATAAATGCATTTCCATTGCAGACAGTAATATAATAACTTTGAATTATAAATAATTTAACTATGAAAAAAAAGAAAATCAATTTAAAAGATTTAAAACCAAGTTCAGAAGCAGAACATTCTCATAATGATGGTCACAATCATGGTGATCAAGCTAACAATTTTAAAGCGTATGTTCCAGCAATTATAAGTTTTATAATGCTAATTATTGGTATCGTATTAGATTATTTTAATACTGAATTTTTTAAAGATTGGATTCGCATTGTTTGGTATGGTGTTGCCTATATACCTGTTGGATTACCTGTAGTAAAAGAAGGTTGGGAAAGTATTATAAAAGGCGATGTTTTTACAGAGTTTTTTTTAATGTCTATTGCAACTATAGGAGCATTTGTAATTGGAGAATATCCAGAAGGAGTTGCAGTAATGTTGTTCTATGCAGTTGGAGAACTGTTTCAAAATGCAGCAGTAAATAGAGCAAAAGGTAATATTAAAGCGTTACTCGATGTTCGCCCAAATGAAGCTTTAGTATATCGAAATAAGGATTATAAATCGGTAAATCCTGAAACAGTAGAAATTGGAGAAAAAGTAAAAGTTCGAGTTGGTGAGAAAATTCCTTTAGATGGCATTTTATTATCAGAAAAAGGGTCTTTCAATACAGCAGCTTTAACTGGTGAAAGCAAGCCAAATACAATTACAAAAGGAGAAAAAGTATTTGCAGGAAGCATTAATATAGATGGTGTTATCGAAATTGAAACTACAAAAGAATTTAAAGACAGTTCTATTTCTAGAATTCTGGATATGGTTCAAAATGCAACCGCTCGTAAATCTAAAACCGAATTGTTTATTAGAAAATTTGCGAGGGTTTATACACCAATTGTTGTGTTTTTAGCAATAGGGGTTACATTTTTACCTTACTTTTTTGTAAATGATTATGTGTTTAGAGATTGGTTGTATAGAGCTTTGATTTTTCTTGTAATTTCTTGTCCTTGTGCTTTGGTAATTTCTATTCCTTTAGGATATTTTGGTGGATTGGGTGCAGCTTCAAAAAATGGTATTTTATTTAAAGGAGCTTCATTTTTAGATGCAATGACTAAAATAAATATTTTGGTAATGGATAAAACTGGAACTGTAACAAAAGGAGTTTTTAAAATTAAAGAAATTAAAGCTTTTAATTGGGAAGAAAGTGAGTTCATGAAGTATCTGATGGCTATGGAAAAGCAATCTACACATCCCATTGCAAAAGCTATTTTAGAATATAAGGAAGAAGGTGCAGGTTTTGAAGCTTCCAAAGTATCTGAAATTGCAGGAAAAGGGTTGAAAGGAATCGTTAATAGTAAAAGTGTTTTAGTTGGAAATAAGGCATTGATGATAGATAATAATATAAAAGTTTCTAAAGAAATCGACACTATTGTAGAATCTATTGTTTTAGTGGCTATTGATAATACATTTGCTGGCTTTGTTGTTATTGCTGATGAATTAAAAGAAGATGCCAAAGAAACAATTGTAGCATTACATAAAAAAGGCATCAAAAAAATAATAATGCTTTCTGGCGACAAAGATTCTATTACTCAAAAAGTAGCATCAGAATTAAATATTAAAGAAGCCAAAGGTGGTTTACTACCTGAAGATAAGTTGAACGAAGTAGAAAAACTAAAACAAAACCCTAAAAATAAGATTGCTTTTATTGGGGATGGGATTAATGATGCACCAGTTTTAGCTGCAAGCGATGTTGGTATTGCAATGGGTGGTTTAGGGAGCGATGTTGCCATTGAAACAGCAGATGTAATTATTCAAACAGATCAACCTTCAAAAGTTGTAAAAGCGATTCAAATTGGTCGCTCAACAAGAAAAATTGTTTGGCAAAATATTGGGTTAGCGTTTGGTGTAAAAGTAATTGTGCTAATTTTAGGAGCAGGTGGTTTAGCTACAATGTGGGAAGCCGTTTTTGCAGATGTAGGTGTTGCGTTATTAGCTATTTTAAATGCTGTTAGGTTACAAAAAATGAAGTGGGATTAATATAAAATATCATTTAAAATCAAAACTAAAAAAATAACATAAACTAGAGTAATTGAAGAGGTTAATGCGAATGGAACTATATCAACACTCGTTTGCTGGTCTTGTCTGTAAGGTATCCTCTTCTTTACAATATTTTAATTTTTAAATTCTGGTATTGTACTAATTGCCACCAAATTTGTATTTATAAAAATAAAAATTTATCAACTTTAGATTTAGAATATTTTGAACTTCAAAACAGATTTTAAATGTTTTTCTTTAAAACAATATCGTAGTTGAATCTAATTTCTGCATATTCTCCATTTTCTCCTCTTTCTGCTTCCTCAATTACTAACTCATCATCAACATAAACTTTTACAGAAATTTCTTCTGTACTAGGGTTGTTTCTATAAGCTTCTCCATTAATAAATCTAAAATCGTAATTTTCAAAAGTTAGTACTAAAGGTATAGGTTGTCCTGCAGTATCATATGAAAATTCATGAACAACAAGAGGATTTGTATTTGTTTTATAATCAAAATAACTAATTCTAATTTCATCAAAAATCAATAATGTCGTATTAAATTCCATTCTTACAACTCTATCTTTTCCTGAAACTAAATTTTCTTCTTCAGCTGTTGTTGAAGCTGTGCAGGAATTAAATAATATAAGACCAAAAATGAATATCAGTTTTTTCATGTTTTTGTAAAATTTTACTGTAACTAGCTACAAAACTAACAATTATAACCCAATTCGTAGGTTTATTATGTTAAAATCAAAATATTTCTATTTAAAAAATCACATAACAGTTTCACAGATTTTTAATTTAGTTATTTTTGACGAATGATAAAACCATTTCAATTTAAAGAGTTTACAATTCAACAAGATAAAACAGCTATGAAAGTTGGTACAGATGGTGTGCTACTAGGTGCTTGGTGTGCTACAGGTAATTTCCCTGATACAATTTTAGATATTGGTACAGGAACAGGAATTATTGCTTTAATGATGGCACAACGTTTTGATGCTATGACAATTGATGGAGTTGAGGTTGATGAAAATGCGTACGAACAAACAGTTGCCAATTTTGAAAATTCTGATTGGGGAGATCGTTTGTATTGTTATAATAGTACTTTTCAAAATTTTGCAGATGAAATTGCTGATGAAGAAGAAACGTACGATTTAATTGTTACAAATCCGCCTTTTTATACTGATGAGTTTGAAACTGAAAATGATGCTAGAAACAAAGCACGTTTTACAAGTTCGTTATCTTTTTTAGAATTGATTACAGGTGTTGTAAAAATTCTTTCTTCGAATGGAAAATTTGCGATTGTAATTCCTTTTAAAGAAGAAGAGAATTTTATCAAACTAGCAAAAGAAAAAAATTTATTTTTGAATAGTATTTGCCGAGTTCAAGGAAATCCAAAATCTGAAATAAAAAGAAGTTTGCTAGAGTTTTCTTTTCATCAAACAGCAATTAATTCAGCACATTTAATAATAGAAATTGAGCGCCATCAATACACAGAAGAGTATATAAATCTGACTAAATATTTTTATTTAAAGATGTAATTTATTCCTCAATTGTATAATCGAAAAAAACTTGAGCGTACACTAAATTAGTTCCAAAAACTTCATCTTCTTTCACTAGAATATCATCTATAAAAATCTGAACTTTTAAGCTAGAAGGCCAATTATTTTTACGGTATGCATTACCTTCAATAGTTTTATATTTATAATCTGGTAGGGAAATAATTATTGGCTCTGGATTTCCATTGGCATCATATACAAACTGTCTTGGGCCATAATTCCAACTTTCATCATCAAAATCGTAATAAGAAAGCACAACTTCATCAAAATTAGGTTGTGTGGTTGTTAATATTATTTCTACATTTTTTGGAGTAATTTCTTCTGTTACTTCTATTTCTTCAATTGTTTCATTAGGAGTGCAAGAAGTAATAAATAATATAATTAATATGCTTGATATCTGTATTAGATTTTTCATAAACAATTTAGTAAAATTTCATTATAACATAAAAGGCAACTAAAAATCGAGAAGGTTTAATTTTTGATTATACCAACTTTAATTGAGTAGCTATTTATATTTTTTAAGTTAAAAAGTTCTTTGCTTTAACTAAGATAATAAAAAATAGTTTTAACCAATTACATGATTCGGATTATAACCCAAATAAGGAACTTCTTTTTCTGTGAATTTTATTCCATAGTTCTCTAATTCATTTAAAATAGGTTCATAGACTTCTTTAGAAATAGGTATTTGAACTCCTGGCGTTTTAATTCTGCCATTTAAAATATTTAAAGCTGCAATTGCCATTGGTAAACCTACTGTTTTAGCCATTGCTGTATAAGTTTGGTTTTCGCCTTCAACAATTAAACTACTTTCAATTTGATGTTTTTTTCCATCAATTTCAAAACCAAAAAGATGTTGCATTACAATCATATCCTTGTCGTTTTCTTGCAGCGTCCAAGAATCTTCTAATATTTTTTGAAGGGCTTGAGCAGGAGTTGCATTCGAGATTTCTATTTTTTTCTTCGGATTAAAAAGATCGAGTTCAATTAGTTTTTCCCACATAATATCATCTTGGTCTATTTTTAAATAGGAGCGTAGTTTCAGCTCTACAGAATCTGATGGTGAATAAGCTAAAAACAAGTTTACAAAATCTCTATAACTCATGTTTTCGGAATTCTCTATAGTGTAAGAATCGTCTGTCATTCCTAATTGTACAAAAATATTCCAAGCTCTAGAAAAACCGACTTTTCTAATGGTTCCTCTGTACATTGTCGGAATTTCATCCAAACCATAAACGCTTCTATATTTTAAAGAATCTCTATTTGCGTATGCTTCAAATTTTTGATTATCAACCTTTAAAAATTCGGTTCTTCTGAATAATTTATGATATGGAATGTACTTATAAGTACTCTCTTGAATAAACATTGCAGCTCCTCCTTGGCCTGCCAAAACAACATTTCTTGGGTTCCATGTAAATTTGTAATTCCAAAGATTGGTATCACTTTCAGGCGCAACTAAACCACCGCAAAAAGATTCAAAAAGCAACATTTTGGCATTTTTTTCTCTGATCCTATCCAATATTTGCATGGCACTCATGTGATCTAAACCTGGGTCTAAACCAATTTCATTCATAAAGACTAAACCATTTTCTTTGGCAGCTTTATCAAGCGCTTTTATCTCTTTAGAAATGTAAGAAGCAGTAACCAAATGTTTTTTAAATTTGATACAACTCTTAGCAACTTCTAAGTGAAATCTTGCTGGTAACATCGAAATTACAAGATCTGATTTTTCAATTTCTGTTTCACGTTGCTGTTCATTAAAAACATCAAAAATAATAGCTTTGGCATTTTTATGATTGTTGATGATTTTAGTTGCATTTTTGGTTGATAAATCTCCAATAAGTATTCGTAAATTTTCTGCATCAGATTTGTCTATTAAAAATTTAATCAAAGACGAACTCGATTTCCCTGCACCAATAATCAATATGTTTTTCATAAAAGAAAGCTGTATTTTTGTGTTTGAACGAAGATACTAAATTTGTTTAAAATTAAACAAAAACCTTTCATAATGTTTAAAAATTTAATTATTACTTGTTTTTTAGGATTGTCAGCAGTTATTTTGGGTGCTTTTGGTGCACACGCTTTAAAAGAAAGTTTAACATCAGATCAATTATTGAGTTTTGAAACGGCTGTTCGTTATCAAATGTTTCATGCAATTATTTTATTATTTGTGAATATTTATGAGGGATTTTCTATCAAGCAAAAAGATATAATTAGCTATCTTTTTATGTTGGGAATTCTTTTATTTTCTGGCTCAATTTATGCAATTCAATTAACTCCCATTACTGCAAAATCTATTTGGTTTGTAACGCCTTTAGGTGGTTTTTTCTTTATAATTGGCTGGATTTCAATGCTTATAATTTTTGTAAAAAAGTACAAACAGAAATAAAAAATTATAAAAAATAAATAAAAATAAGGTCGTTTTTAAAATATTGATTAGTTTTGTAGCTTATAAAAAAACTAAAAATATTGATATGGTAGATACAAATACGAAATCGATTTCGTTAAATAGTCTAGGAATCAAAAATGCCACAGTTCGTTATCAGTTAACTTCTAACGAATTACACCAAGAAACACTTCAAAAAGAACAAGGAGTAGAATCTTCTTTAGGAGCAATTGCAGTAAATACAGGTGAATTTACAGGACGCTCTCCTATGGATCGTTTTATTGTAAAAGACAGTATTACAGAAGATAAAGTTTGGTGGAGTAAAATTAATTTACCTTTTGAAGAAGATAAATTTGATAAATTGTATAATAAAGTTGTCGATTATTTATCAGAAAAAGAAATTTTTGTAAGAGATAGTTATGCTTGTGCAGACAAAAATTACAAATTAAATATTAGAGTTGTAAACGAATATCCTTGGAGCAATATGTTTGCTTACAATATGTTTTTACGACCAACAGAAGAAGAGTTAAAAGATTTTTCTCCTGAATGGACTGTAATTAATGCACCAGGTTTTATGGCTGATGCTGAGCAAGATGGAACTCGCCAACATAATTTTGCAATTTTAAATTTTACTAAAAAAATAGCTTTAATTGGGGGTACAGGATATACAGGAGAAATTAAAAAAGGAATTTTTTCTGCCTTAAATTTTATTTTACCAGTCTATAAAAATACCTTACCAATGCATTGTTCTGCAAACGTTGGTGCAGCTGGAGATACAGCAATTTTCTTTGGCTTATCTGGAACAGGAAAAACTACACTTTCTACAGATCCAAACAGAAGTTTAATTGGTGATGATGAACATGGATGGACAGCAGAAAACACCGTTTTTAATTTTGAAGGTGGTTGTTATGCAAAAGTGATTAACTTATCTCAAGAACAAGAACCAGAAATTTTTGCAGCGATTAAAAAAGGTGCAATTTTAGAGAATGTTGTGATGGATGATAAGGGAGTTGTCGATTTTGCTGACACTTCTATCACTCAAAATACAAGAGTTAGTTACCCAATTTATCATATAGACAATATACAGGAACCATCAATTGGTAAAAATCCGAAGAATATTTTCTTTTTAACTGCAGATGCTTTTGGAGTTTTGCCTCCAATATCTAAATTAACTCCAGCACAAGCTGCCTATCATTTTATATCTGGTTACACAGCAAAAGTAGCAGGAACAGAAGCCGGAGTTACAGAACCTACTCCTAATTTTTCAGCGTGTTTTGGTGCGCCATTTATGCCTTTACATCCTACAAAATATGCAGAAATGTTAAGTAAAAAAATGAAAGATGCTGGTGTTAATGTATGGCTCGTAAACACAGGTTGGTCTGGAGGTCAATATGGTGTGGGTAGAAGAATGCCCTTAAAATATACCAGAGCAATGATTACTGCTGTTTTAAATGGAGAATTGTCAGATTATACGTACGAAAACTATCATATTCATTCGGTTTTTGGAGTTGCACAACCAAGATTTTGCCCTGGAGTGCCAACAGAATTGCTAAGTCCAAGATCTACTTGGAATAATGATGATGCTTATTATGAAACTGCATTTAAATTATCGAATGCTTTTAGACATAATTTTAAACAATTTGAGGAATTTGCAAACGAAGAAATTCGTAGAGGAGGACCTCAAAGATATGCGTATTAGAAAATAAATTCGATATTATATTTTAGAAAACACCTCAATTTTGAGGTGTTTTTTGTTTTTTAAAAGTATATTTATTGGAAAGTTTGAGAAAATAAAAAAAATGAAATTAATTTTAGTCTTTCTATTTATCACTTTATTTGATAAAGTTTCTGCGCAACAAGAAAAACAATTTTTAATTGAAAGTATCGAAGATTATATTTCCATAACAAAGAATCGAATTTTTGAGCCAGATAATGAAAATTTATTTAGAAGTATCCTTGACTTAAATAGCGATGGTTTAAATGATTTATTAATCTCTGGTTATCAAAGTGGAGATTGGGGAAATGCAGGAGGAAATTGGAAAATATATTTTCAAAAATCCAATGGTTCTTTTGAAAAGTGTTCTGAAGAGTTATTTATGCATCCTTTAACCACTTATTTTGATTCGATAAAAAATAAATTACTTATATATCGAAGATTAGGCTCTAGTGAAGGGTTAATAATGAATTATGTATTTGAGAATTATCAACTTAAATTTTTAGACTCTATGAAAATTAAAAACAAATCAAGTACGGATCAATCAGAAGAAATTGATTCAATAATCAATAAAAATCTAAGGTTGAAAAAAATAATATTTAAAAAATCAAAATTAAGAGCAACTGATAAACTAGTTTGGGAATAATGATAAAAAAATACTTCAAAAATATTGGCCCAGGAACTTTAGTGGCTGCAGCTTTTATTGGTCCAGGAACTGTAACAATTTGTACGTTGGCTGGTGTCAATTTTGGTTTCAATTTGTTGTGGGCAATGTTGCTTTCTATAATTGCAACTATTGTTTTGCAAGAAATGGCTGCAAGATTGGGCATTATTTCTCAAAAAGGATTATCCGAAGTTATTAGAGAAGAAATTAAAATTCCGTTTTTAAAACACTTTATAACGCTATTAATTTTAGCTGCAATTGTGGTAGGAAATGCTTCTTATGAAGCTGGAAATATTAGTGGAGGAATTTTAGGATTAGAAACCATTTTTGGCGAATTTAATTTTGTTATTGGTGGTCTTTCCATCAATTTTATGAGTTTAATTATTGGTGTAATTGCTTTTGTGCTTTTATATATTGGCAATTATAAATTTATTGAAAAAGCTTTGGTCACCTTGGTTTTGTTGATGAGTTTTTCTTTTGTAATTACTGCAGTTATTACGCAACCGAATATTTTGGAAGTTTTAAAAGGAATGTTTGTTCCTAAATTTCCAGAGAAAAGTTTATTGACAGTTATTGGTTTAATTGGTACAACTGTTGTGCCTTACAATTTGTTTTTACATGCGTCTTTAGTAAAAGAAAGATGGAAGAATAAAGAAGATGTCTCGCTCGCTAAAACAGATACGATTATTTCAATAATTTTAGGAGGAATGGTTTCTATGGCAATTATTATTTCAGCAGCTTCAATTCCATCAAAAGATATTTTAAATGTAGCAGATTTAGCAAAAGGTTTAGCACCTTTATATGGCGAATTTGCCAAATACTTTTTAGCTTTAGGACTGTTTGCAGCAGGAATTACCTCTGCAATTACAGCACCTTTAGCAGCAGCTTATGTTGCACAAGGTTGCTTGGGTTTAAAAGGAAATATGCAATCGAAATCTTTTAAAATGGTTTGGATGATTATTTTACTTTTAGGGGTTATTTTTTCATCAATAGGAATAAAACCGATAGAAATTATAAAATTTGCGCAAGTGGCAAATGGAATGCTTTTACCAATTATTGCAGGAATTTTATTGTGGATTATGAATAAAAAGAATGTTTTAGGAACTTTTGTAAACACAAAAACACAAAATATTTTCGGGTTTGTAATTTTAGCAATTTCTATATTTTTAGGCGCAAAAGGGATTATGAAAGTTTTTGGTTTGCTTTAGATTTTTTTAAAAAAAAGTTACCGCGAATTCACGAATTAAAAAACACTCTTGTGAGTAAAATAATATCACTAAATTTAATGAATTTCAATGGAATTTTAATTTGTGAAATTATTTTTAGGTTTAAAAATGACATTCGTGAATTCGTGGCAAATAATTATTCGTGGCAAACCCAAACAGAAGTTAAAAATTATTAGTAAAACAATGATAAAAAGTATCGATATTAATTGTGATGTAGGAGAAGGAGTTGGAAATGAGCATTTATTAATTCCTTTCATTTCATCTTGCAATATTGCTTGTGGAGGCCATTTTGGTGATACAAATTCTATTGATGAAACTATAAAATTAGCGATAGAAAATAACGTAAAAATTGGTGCACATCCATCTTTTCCTGATACAGAAAATTTTGGTAGAAAGTTGCTGCAAATTTCTGATGATGAATTGAAAAAAAGCATTCAAAATCAATTGGATTTATTTTTAGAAAGATTGTCTTTTTTTGATGGAAAACTACATCATATAAAACCTCATGGAGCTTTGTATAACACAATTGCTGTGGATGAAAAACTCGCAGATTTATTTATAGAATCGATTCGAAATTATTTGAAAGATGCGTTTTTATATGTTCCTTATAACTCTGTTATTGAAAAAGTTGCTTTAAAAAATAACATCAAAATTAAATATGAAGCTTTTGCTGATCGAAATTATAATAATGATTTATCGTTAGTTTCTAGAACGCATAAAAATGCTTTGTTAGTAGATGAAACAGCCGTTTTAAATCATGTTTTATATATGATTAGAAACAATCAAGTAAAAACAATTTCAGGTTCCGAAAAAAAGATAAAAGTAGATACTTTTTGTGTTCATGGAGATACTAAGAATGCAGTTGAAATTGTAAAATATGTATATCAAAATTTAGAAAAAGAAGGTTTTAAAATTGAATAAAAAACCAACATATAAACAATTTGGAGAAAAGGCGATTCTTGTAGAATGGCAAGCTATTATTGATGATGAAATTCTAAATGATATTTTACTATTTGTAGAAAAAATTAAAGCTAATAAAAAAATAAATTATATCGATTTAATTCAAGGTTATAACTCACTGACAATTATTTATAAGAAATTTATTGAAAATTTTTGTGAAGAAGTTGCACTTTTAAAATCGGTTTATTCATCAACTTTAAAAATAGCAAAACAAGATTATTTTTTATGGGAAATTCCTGTTTGTTACGATTTAGAATTTGGAATTGACTTACAAGATCTGTCAAAAAAATCAAGTTTAGAAATTGATGAAATTATAAAAAACCATTCTGAAACTATCTACAAAGTTTTCTTCGTTGGTTTTTTACCAGGATTTTTATATTTAGGAGGTTTAAATGAGCAATTGTTTTTTGATAGAAAACCAAATCCGAGATTGCATGTAGCAAAAGGTTCAGTGGCAATAGGAGGCAAGCAAACAGGTGTGTATCCACAAAATTCTGCTGGTGGTTGGAATGTTATTGGTAAAACTCCGATTAACTTTTTTGATGTTAATACACCAAATCCTTGTTTTGCAAAAGCTGGCGATTTTATAAAATTCAACCCTATTTCTTTGGATGAGTTTTATCAACTTGAAAAAGAAATAAAAGAAGAAAAATATCAACTTATAAAAACTTTACAACATGCTTAAAGTTTTAAAAGCTGGTTTTTTTACAACAATTCAAGATAAAGGTAGAGTTGGTTTTGCGAATCTTGGAGTTCCTGTTTCTGGTGTTATGGATGCATATTCTGCTGATTTGGCAAATAGTATTTTAAATAATTATCTACAAGCTGCAGTTTTAGAAATCACTTTAGGAAGCTGTAAACTTCAGTTTTTAAAAAGTACCATAATTTGTATTTCTGGTGGAGATTTCTCGCCAATGATTAATGAGAAACCTATTGTATTAAATTCAAGAATTCAAGTTTTTGAAAATGACATTCTATCTTTTGGAAAGGTAAACTTTGGCGTTCGTTGTTATGTAGCTGTAAAAGGTGGTTTCTTATCGGATTTAAAACTACAAAGTAGCAGTTTTTATCAAAATATAACTCAAAAAAGTATTGTTGAAAAAGGAGATGTACTATCTTTTAAAGAGCATAAAGAACCTTTTTCATCAACTAAATCTTTAATAAAAATAGATCAAAATCATTTTAATACTATAAGGTTAGATTGTTTTAAAGGACCAGAATTTGAAATGTTAAACGAACATCAGCAAGAAAAATTAACGACTGAGATTTTTACAATCTCTAATGATAATAATAGAATGGGTGTAAGGTTGAATGAACTTTTCATCAATAATTTGCCTCAAATCTTAACTTCAGCAGTTTTGCCAGGAACTGTTCAACTAACTCAATCAGGAAAATTAATTATTTTAATGAGAGATTGCCAAGTAACAGGTGGTTATCCAAGAGTTTTACAACTTACTGAGTTTTCAATTAGTAGATTGGCGCAAAAATCTACAAATCAAAAAATTAGCTTTAATGCGATTTGAGTTAAAATTTGTTTTTTTTGAGTTAAGTATCACTTTAGTTATGCTGTATATTTGTAGTATCTTTCAAGAAAAGAGATAGAAATTAAATTTAACCATTAAAAACAATATAAAATGAGTAGTTTATCAAATTTATTATTAGGAGGAGCAATAGGAGGAATTTTAGGAATTTTATATGCACCAGATAAAGGTGAAAATACTAGAAAAAAATTAAGAGAAGAGGCTTTAATTGCTAAAGACAAAGCAATGGAAACAGCTTCAGAATTAAAAGATCAAATTTCATCTACTTATAGCACTCAAAAAGAGAGTTTAGAAACGCAATTAGAAAGTGTAATGTCTAACGTTAGTTATAAAGCAGATGACGTAATTTCTACTTTAGAGAAAAAATTACATGATTTAAAAGAAAAAAACAAGAATTTACAGAAAAATAAAGGTGCAGATTTAAAAAATGAACCTTTTACACAAACTGTATAATTTATGAGTTTCTACGATTCTATAAACAAGTCTTCTGATAGTGCAACCGATATTGGTAAAAAGTACGTAAAAGATTCTATAAGTTATGCAAAACTCAAAACCTTTTTAATAACTACATCTTCTATAAGTACAGTTACTAAATTGGTTTTAATTGGAGGTTTGTTAACGATAGGTATTCTTTTTATGTCAGTAGCCTTGGCTATTGAATTAGGAGATTATTTCGAAAGTATTACTTTAGGTCTTTTGTCAGTTGGTGGTATTTATGTTTTACTTGGGCTAATTACGTTTTTAGTGAGAAAAACTATTGATAAAAAGATAATTAAAAGTTTGTCAGTTAAATTTTTCAAAAATAAAAATATATGAGAGCATACGAAAGTTTTGAACAAATTGAAGCCGATTTAAAAAGATTAAGCTTAGAAAAACAAATAGGTTTAGAGGAATTAAAATTAGTGAAAAGTGATTTTCAAGATAGTTTAAAGCCCTTAAGCATACTTGCTAGCGTGGCAAAATTTGCAAGTAAATATGGTGTTTTAGTACTATTGAAAAAAATGTTTAAATAAAATAAAACAACTTAAAAATTAAGATTACGTAAAAATAATATTATAATAGTTGGTTGATTGGAAGCCTTGGTGTTCTTAAAACATCAAGGCTTTTTTATGCGACTATTCTAAGTTTTTTTTTAAATTGATTTGGAGTGATATTATATTTTTCTTTAAAAATTTTAGAGAAATAACTTCTACTACTAAAACCAATACTATACACAATTTGAGAGATGTTTAAATCTGTATTTTTAAGCATATCTCTAGCAGATTCTAAACGAACATGCCTTATATATTCTGTAACAGTTCTGTTATATAAAAATTTAAAACCTTCTTGTAATTTTGCCTGTGTTAAGCCAGATTTAAAGGAAAGTTGATCTAAGGAATATTCTTTTGCAGGTGTTTTTAAAATAGCATTTGCAACTTTCCTAACAATTTTTAACTCGCTTTTATTCATAGATTCAGGCAAATTATCGCCTTCTAAAAGTCTGTTATGTTGCTGAATATGCATGGATAAAATTTCGTAAATTTTTGCTTCAATCTTTAAGATTCTAAGCATTCCTTTCGCTTTAATTTTATGAAGTTTGTTAATTAAATCTGCCATTCTAAGATTCATAATTCCATAATTGGCAAACCTATTGTCATGATCTGTATCTACAAAAACTTCGTATAATTTTTTATTTAAGGTAGATACGTTTGTGGTTCGTTTCTTTAAAAATTGTTTTCTAACAATTTCAATAACATTAATTTCTAATTTTTCGTTTTTAGGAAAAATAATTTCATTAAAACCATCAGTTTTATTGGTAAAGATTAAGGATTGAAATTGGTTTACCTCTTTTTCTTTTTCATGAATACCAAATTTATGTTTAATGTTCCCTACAGTTGGGTAAATAAAACGAATAGGATTAAATTGATCATTTGCTTTAATGTGTAAAGTGATTTCTTTATGAAATTTAATATCAAAATCAAGCAAATTTACACCCCAATCAAAAGGAATAAAACGAATACTACCAATACCATTTTCGTTATTTATCTTTAAAACAAATTCGCTCCATCTTTCTGTAGTTTCTCCACCAATTGCATCTTGCAGTTGTTCTATAAAATCTTTTGGGCTGTCAGCAATAATCTCAATATGTATCATACAATTTACAATGTTAAATAATTACTAGTAGTAGCTATAGCAAGTTTTGTAAAGGTAGTTAAAATAGGAAAAAGTCTTAAATAGAATAACAATTAATTGAATTGAGTTCATTTACATTGTAGTTTACGATTATTTTTATACACGGTTTACGAATTTTTTTTTAGCGTTTTTAAATTTTTAAATCAAATTATATAAGCATATTTAAAGATAAAAGCCATTCTATAAAATGATAAAAATTACAGATACCATAACAGTTAAAGATGTTTTAACAAAACCAGAAGCATGTATAGATTATTTTAATCTTGTATATGTAAACGATTATGATTTAACTATTAAAAGAGTTAAAAAAGGTGATAAATTCAAGTATAAAAAAGAAAATATTCTTATTTCTGATGAAAATATATTAAAAAGAATTAATCAATTAGTAGTACCACCAATGTGGAAAAATGTAAGAATTTCTGATTTAGAAAACGGACATCTACAAGCAATTGGCAGAGATGCAAAAGGTAGAAAGCAATATAAATATCATTTAAATTGGAATGCTATCAGAAATAAAACCAAGTTTTTTAAAATGGTAGATTTTGGAAAAAACCTACCTAAAATTAGAAAACAAGTAGACATCGATTTAAAACAAAAAGAGTGGACTTTAAACAAGGTGTTAGCACTTATTGTAAAATTATTAGAAGAAACTCATATAAGAATTGGCAACCAACAATATGCAAAAAGAAATAAAACATATGGCTTAACAACGTTAAGAAGTAGACATATTACAAAGGATGAAAATAAAATTCGTTTTGAATTTGTAGGTAAAAAAGGGAAAGAACATAAAGTTACTCTTAAAAATAAAAAACTGGTAAAACTTGTAAATCAATGTCAGGAAATTCCTGGTTGGAATTTGTTTCAATATTATGATGTTGATGGAGTAAAAAGAAAAGTAGATAGCAGTTTAGTAAACGATTATCTACATGATATTTGTGGAGAATTATTTACAGCAAAAGATTTTAGAACTTGGTCTGCATCCTTTATTTGTTTTAATAAATTACTTGATTTTGGTATTGAAGAGGATGAAACTAAAAACAAAAAAAATGTAATTTCAGCAATAGATGAAGCAGCAAAAGGTTTAGGAAACACAAGAAATGTTTCTAGAAAATATTATATACATCCAGAAATTATAGATACTTACAAATCTGGATCCATAAAAAAGTATTTTGATACAACATTGCAGAATAAAAAGGAAGATAAATATTTTTCAGCATCAGAAAAAAGCATGTTGTCATTATTTGAGAATTATAAGCCAGAAATGATGCTAAAAAACATTGAAATGAGTTAAAGAACAAATGTTCTGCATCAATTAGAAACCTACTATCTAAATATCTTTGTAGTGTAAGAATTAGTTATGAAAAAAAGAGATGTAATGCGTTTAACATCTAAATAAAAAAACGAACGCTCACTAAAAAAGAAAAAATTATGAATACATACTCAGAACAAGTAGGAAAGAAATTAAATGATTTATTAGAAAAAACGTACGATGCTGAAAAAGGTTTTAAAAAAGCAGCAGAAAATGTAGAAAACGTAGCTTTAAAAAATTACTTTAACACAAAAGCTGAAGAAAGATATAGTTTTGGACATGAATTAAAAACAGAAATTAGAGCATTTAATCAAGAAATTGATAAAGGTGGAAGTATTACTGGATCTGCACACAGAGCTTGGATGGATATTAAGGGTTTTTTGTCTTTAGATAGCGAAGAATCTATGTTAGAAGAAGCTATTAGAGGAGAAAAAGCGGCAGTTGAAGAGTATCAAGAAATTATAAATGATACAAGTTTGCCATCTTCTACAAGAGATATTTTAGTCTCTCAAAAAAATAAAATTGAAAATGGCTTACAAAACATTAAGTCTTTAGAGAATATTCACTAAAGATTTTAGTTTGGTTGATTGGTAGAGGTTGTCTGAAGAGGCAACCTCTTTTTTTTGAATTAAAATGAATTTGTTTGAGTTAAAACGAATTTCAAAAGAGTTAAACCGAAGGCTGTTAGTCCTTTATCTTTGTATAAGAAGAAATAGTTACCAAACTATTTTATATACTAACCTTAAAATAAATAATTATGTTACGTTGGACAATCATATTTGTAATAATCGCATTAATAGCTGGAGTTTTAGGATTCGGAGGAATTGCAGGAGCAGCAGCAGGTATTGCTAAAATTGTATTTTTTATATTTATAGTTTTATTTGTAATCTCTTTAATTACAGGAAGAAGAAAAGTATAAAAATAATAACAAATAAAAAAAACTACCTAAATTTTTATTTAGGTAGTTTTTTTATGCAATAAAGTGATGTTCTTTAGCAATTTGTATAGCTTCTTCACTGGAGTCAACAATAAAAAACGGAACTTCTGTATAATTTTCAATTAGGTTTTTAATTCGTAAAATTCTTCTTTCACTTTTAACGCTTCTTAAAAAAATAGCTTTTATTCTCTCTGGATGATTTTTTACAATTTCCATATAAATATCAGCATCATGTTCTCCTGCATCACCAATTAATATTAAAGGTAAATTAGGGTATGTTTTTAAAATGTTGATGATTTCTTTTTGCTTTTGAGGTTTTTCAGCCTTGTTTTTATGCATCATATTTTTTAAAGTTCTTAATAAAATAGCGCCTTTTGGAAAGCTATTTTTCTTTAAAAAATATTCTAAATATCTGTATAAATTCCAAGGACTATGGCTTACATAAAAAATTGGATTGGCATTTTTACCTGATTTTCCCAAATGCAACAAACTATAAAAATCAGACGAACCTTTTAACGCTTTTCTCTTAAATGGCGCTCTAAAAAATGTGTTTATTAATAATTTCCATTTCAATTTTGAGATAACACCTGTGTGTAAAATAGTGTCATCAATATCGCTTGCAACACCAAACTCTGCAGTTTGTTTTGGAATTAAAAGTTCTCCAGGAAATTTATTTTTAAGGTTTATTTTTCTACCCACATGTTCGTTTGTGAAAGAAACAGTAAAATGCAACCAACCTTCGCTGTTTGCTAAATCACTTAAACCTTCAATTTTTTCATCAACCACAAAATAACCATTTTCATCTGTTTTTGTTGTAATTGTAAAGTTGTTAGGAAAGGTAATTGTTAACGACGTGTTTTTAATTTCATCACTTTCAAAACGTTTCCAAGTATTTATAAGCAATCTAAAAAAATTATTACTTTCTAAGTTGATGTTTTCATCTTCTAAAGCTCTTCCTCTTGCATAAAAATGGTTGTTAGTTCCATAACTTTGGAACACTATAATTTGCAAAGGATCGTTTGTGAAAATTGACATTCTTTTTATTTTAAATGTAAATATAAAGCATAAAAAAATCACATAAAAATGTGATTTTTGAAATTTTATTATGAATTTAATTTTTTTCTAAACTTAATTTTTAAGGTTGATGAATATATGTATGCAATACTATTCAACTGTTTTAAAGAACCTCAAAAGATAAAGAATAATCAACTTATGTATTAATGTTTTTAAAACGATTTAAAAGTTTAGATTTTTATATAAATTAAGGATTTGTAGACCATAAAGAGGCACTTTTAAGCATTGCTCTTCTTGGTAGTTTTAATCCAGCTACTATTAATTCTGCAAAATCTTCAGGTTGTAAAACACTTTCTTGAGAATCTTTATCAGCAATACCTAAATCAACAGACATGTCAGAAGCAATGGTGCTTGGTGTTAATGTGCACACTCTAATATTGTTTTTTCGAACCTCTTTCATTAAAGATTCAGACATTCCAATAACTGCAAATTTTGATGCTGAATAGGCAGAAGTACTCGCATTTCCACTTAATCCAGCTGTAGATGAAACATTAATAATTTCACCTTCATTTTGATTTATTAAGTAAGGTAAAACTTCTTTAGTCACATAATACATACCCATAACATTGGTTTGAATTATTTGACTCCATTTTTCAACTTTCATTTCATTTAGAGTACCAAAAGCTGCAATTCCTGCATTATTTACTAAAATATCGACAGAACCCAGTTCATTTACAATGCTTTTAATACTGTTTTTAACAGCTTCATAATCACCTACATCAAATACTGAATAGATAGCTTTTACTCCAAACGCTTCTAGTTCAGCAACTGTTTCTTTTAGCACAGCTTCATTTCTACCTGTTATAGCAATGTCAATTCCTTCTTTTGCAAAAGCAATAGCAGTTGCTTTTCCAAGTCCTCTTCCTCCTCCAGTAATGATTGCTTTTTTATTTTTCAATTTTGTCATATTATTTTTTATAATTAGTTTTATTTAAATGTCTAGCCCTGAATTATGGCTACAGCTCAAAATTAAACTAATCTGATAATTTATTTACCTTATTTGATGTTTTATAATCTTATTTAATTGTTAAATCGTTGTTTGATATTTATACTAAAAATAATGAAGTTTTAATTTAGATTTTAATGAAATGTTCTAAATTATATTTATTTTGTATGGATGTTGTTGCCAGTTTTTTTATCTGATTATAAATTTTATATTCAAAAATTAGGAAACTTGAGATTTCAAAAAATAAATCGACGATGTAATTGTTAAATGTCATAACCGTTCACAACGTCAATCAGGTCGTTTTTTAACCATTCAGAATACTTGTCATCTAACATTTCAATCTCGGATTCTACAGCATTTTCAAGTTCTTGCCCTGTTTTTCCTTTTTGCAATTCTAATATTTCAATTTGTCTTTTTAGTATTGAATCTAATTTGTAGCTATTCATAAGAGAATCAGCTTTTAATTCTAATAGAAAAGTAGCTATGTCAATTTTAAATTCAGGATTATTTAATGAGTTTTTTATATCGTCAAAGTTCATAGTGTTGAGTGATTTTAAATTGTTGGCAACGTTTTTGTATCTGGTTTGTTGCGTGGTTTAACCACCTAATTTAGCAAATAAAACATAGATATAAAAAGTCCAAGAGGACTTTTGTAAGTAGGCTAGAACCAGCAATTAATTTTATACGGCTTAAGTTTTTTTTATAATTCAATTATTTTAACATCATCTTCTTCCCAAAATCTCAATTCCATTGGGTATTCTTTAGGTGTTTTTATTAGTTCCTCGACATAATTAATAAATTTCTCTCCTTTGAAATCATCATACTCTTCTAATTCAATCATATCTTGTAAATCTGAAAGAAATTCTTCTCTACAATAGAAATATGCAGTATTCACGATATCATTTAACAAACCTAAAGGTGAACCTTCATATGTCGTTAATATTGATACATATGACCATATTTTTGAATCAAATCTTACTAATACAGCTTGCATTAAAGAAGATAAAAAAAGCATAGTTAAATCTTCACTTTTCAAGAATAGCGTTGAATAATAACTCCAAATAATTGGATTAAGAGCATCAATTTTAATTAACTCATCAAGTTTATCTGAATTGTGCAGTTGTTTCTTATCAATATTTTTTAAAATTCCTAATAGTTTCTTTGGATTTCTTTTTTGAGCCTTTGTTTCTATAATCTCAATCAATGCTTTACAGATTGTAAACTTTAAAGAAAATTCGTATTTGTCGTGTTTTTGATAAGCGTTTTTAACTAAAAAATCATCAAAATAATTTAAAGCTTTTTCATAATTTCCCGAATAGAATTCTGCGTCACCAATTGTCGCTAAAAGAAAAACATTTTCAGGTTCTAATACATTTGCTTTTTTATAGAGTTTTGCACTTAATCTGAAAAAATCTAGTTCAAATAAAATCCCTCCTAATTCACGACAGAAATATCCTTTTTTCAAGTAATTATTTTCTGTTTTATAAGCTTTATTGTAGTAATGTAATGCTTTATCATACAGTTTTATACCTCTATAATATCCTCCGAAATTATAATAAGAAGTAGCTAATGAAGTATAATTTTCTAATTCTAAACCAATATCTATTATTTGGTTAAAATATGATTCAACTCTCTCTTTAGAAATAACATTTCTACTTGATAGGAATATAATAGTTTGGATTATTGTAGCCGATATTGAATTGCCAGATTTAAAGACGTGTTCAACTACTTCTTTTGTAAAATGATTACCACTTTCACTTGCTATTAATTTTGGCATTAAATAGTCCAACATTCCAGGATGATTGATTACTTCATGCAGAAGTTCGTGGTCATTTATGAATTTGAATAACTCAACATCTTTGTCTGTTTGAAATACTATAAGTATTAAGCAACTTTTAAAGGCTTTAAATATTAGTTCCTCATTGTCTAGGTCTCCTTTTTTATACCCAATTGAACCTCCAAAAGAACCAGAAAGGTTTAAAACAATTCGGTTTTCTAATAAGTTTATTTCAATATTAGCCAAGTTTCTATCTCTTGTGATTTCAATTAATGCAATATTTTTTGAAATTTTTGAGGATAATTTTCTAACAGTTTTATCAGGTGCATTGATGTTATTTAAAAAACCTTTAATTGGAAAAGAAAATGAATTATTGCTAAATCTAATTTTACTTTTTAGAAATGAAATTATTTGACAAGTTGAGTCTTTAGACCATAAATGATAATCTTGAAACTCAATGTTAAAACTTTTCTTTTCAGAACTAGAAGAAAGGTAAGCGTGACGCTTAATCCAATCAAAATAAAAAGTTCTACTATTTGAATTATATCTAAAAAGAGCTACTGGTAAATCATAAGATGCTAGTTGTCTTATTTTAGCAATAGGCATTCTTATAGATTTATGGTCTTTTAACTTCTCACTATCTGTCGCTTTTAATTGAACCCAAAATACTATACCTGTATATTCTCCTTTAGAAGTGAAAATTTCAATCTCTAGATCAATTCCATAATCTTTAGGTTTTTCTCGAATAACCCATTCATTCGGAAGTGTTCTTTTAAGTTCAAATAAACTCTCTTCTTCTAGTATGTGTGTCCGACTTCTCAATATTTTTTATCTGATAAATGTTAATTATTGTTACTATGCTTAAATTGTTTACAGCTCGTTATATAATAACTTTTATTACGCATATCCTGTAAAATTAACATGATATGATACTATATATATTACTGTTATTCTGTAAATATAACAATTTTATAAATCAATGAACTATTTTAAACGTACTCTAAAAACCAAAAAAAACCTATTAAGTTATCAGCTTAATAGGTTATCATTTTTAAAAAGTAAAACTTACTATTTCAAAGTAACTACTTTTGTTTTTGCAGCTAATGTGTTGTCCACTTTTTTAACAGCAACTTTAATTTCTTTTTTAGTTTCATCTGTTTTGGCAGTTTCTGCATCTGCATGTCCACCTAAAATTGGTGCAATTACCAAACCAATTAAACAAGTAAGTTTAATTAAAATATTCATAGATGGGCCAGAAGTATCTTTAAAAGGATCTCCAACAGTATCTCCAGTTACAGCAGCTTTATGCGCTTCAGAACCTTTATACGTCATTACTCCATCAATCTCTACACCAGCTTCGAAAGATTTTTTTGCATTGTCCCAAGCTCCACCAGCATTATTTTGGAAAATAGCCCAAAGAACTCCAGATACAGTAACACCAGCCATATAACCACCTAACATTTCTGCAATTGCTAAATGATCCATTCCAAAAATCATTGGAACAAAAGCAATTATTAAAGGAAAACCAATGGTTAATAAGCCAGGTAACATCATTTCTTTTAAAGAAGCTTCCGTAGAAATTGCGACACATTTGTCATATTCAGGTTTCCCTGTTCCTTCCATAATTCCAGGAATATCTCTAAATTGTCTTCTAACCTCTTGTACCATTTCCATGGCTGCTTTTCCAACAGCGTTCATTGCTAAAGCAGAAAATACAACAGGAACCATTCCACCAACAAAAAGCATTGCTAAAACTGGCGCTTTAAAAATGTTAATTCCGTCAATACCTGTAAAAGTAACATAAGCAGCAAAAAGTGCTAAGGATGTTAATGCTGCAGAAGCAATTGCAAAACCTTTACCAGTTGCAGCAGTTGTGTTTCCAACAGCATCTAAAATATCTGTACGTTCTCTAACAATTGGTTCTTGTTCGCTCATTTCTGCAATACCACCTGCGTTATCTGCAATAGGTCCAAAAGCATCAATTGCTAACTGCATAGCAGTTGTAGCCATCATTGCAGAAGCTGCTAAAGCAACTCCATAAAAACCTGCAAAAGCATAAGAAGCCCAAATTGCCCCAGCAAATAATAATACTGATGGAAAAGTAGAAATCATACCAGTTGCTAAACCAGCAATAATGTTGGTTCCTGCTCCAGTTGATGATTGTTGAACTATTTTTAAAATTGGAGATTTCCCTAAACCTGTATAATATTCAGTTACAGAAGAAATTACTGCTCCAACTACTAAACCTACTAAAGTTGCATAAAATACTCTCATTGAAGAGATTTCTTGTAAACCTTCTCCAAAGAATTCCATTTGCATGGTTTCTGGCAACATCCAAGTTACTAAGCCAAGACAAGCTCCTGCAACTAAAATAATAGAAGTCCAGTTTCCTTTATTTAAAGCGCTCATTACTTGATTTTCTTTAGCACTATTATCGCTAATTTTTACTAGTAAAGTTCCAATAATAGAAATAATGATTCCAACTCCAGCAATAGACATTGGTAATAAAATAGGACCAATTCCGCCAAAAGCATCATCAATAGCACCTCCCATATCTTTAATAATATAGTTTCCTAAAACCATGGCAGCCAAAACTGTGGCAACATAAGAACCAAATAAATCTGCTCCCATTCCTGCAACATCACCTACATTATCACCCACATTATCTGCAATTGTAGCAGGATTTCTTGGGTCATCTTCAGGAATACCAGCCTCTACTTTACCCACTAAATCTGCACCAACATCTGCTGCTTTTGTGTAGATTCCTCCACCAACTCTAGCAAATAAAGCAATAGATTCTGCTCCTAAAGAAAAACCAGCTAAGGTTTCAAGAACAATCGTCATTTTATCAACAGAAAAAACACCTTCTGCACCATCCATAAAGTAGTTGTAAAATATAATAAAAAATATTGTTAACCCTAAAACAGCCAAACCAGCAACTCCAAGACCCATTACAGTTCCACCTCCAAAAGATACTTTTAAAGCATTTGGTAAACTTGTTTTGGCAGCTTGTGTAGTTCTAACATTGGTTTTTGTGGCAATTTTCATTCCTATATTTCCTGCGAAAGCAGAAAAAACAGCTCCAAAAATAAAAGCGATTACAATTAGCCAGTGAGTTGTTGGTACTATAAAAGATACAGCTGCTAAAGCAACACTTACGATTATCACAAAAATGGCAAGTAGTTTATATTCAGCACTTAAAAATGCGAGTGCACCTTCGTAAATATAATCTGAAATTTCTTTCATTTTACCATCTCCTGCATCTTGTTTCATTACCCAAGATTTCTTAACCCACATATAGATTAAGCCTAAAACTGCCATTACAATTGGCATGTAAATCATCATTGATTCCATAAATATTATTAATTTGATTAGTTTAAAACGGATGCTAAAGTATGAAAATCAGAATAAAAAAAAACCTCTTAAAAGGTTTAATTTTAAGAGGTTGATAAAATAGTGCTGTAAATTTTATTATATCTTGAATTTATCAGTCTTTTTATAATCACTTTCTTGGTATCTTTTTACAGACTCATGAAAAATATTAATAGCCTCTTCTGCATTTCCCCAACCACCAACATCAACTTTTTTCTTTTCTAAATCTTTGTAAACTTTAAAAAAGTGCTCAATTTCTTTTAATCTATGAGGATTTAAGTCAGAAATGTCATTGTTATTAGTCCAAATAGGGTCAGAAACAGGTACACAAATAATTTTTTCATCTGGGCCTTTTTCATCTGTCATGTGGAAAACTCCAATTGGTTTTACTTCGCTAACACACATTGGGAAAGTTGGTTCATGACCTAATACTAAAACATCTAAAGGATCATCATCTAAAGCTAAAGTTTCAGGAATAAAACCATAATCTCCAGGGTACATCATAGAAGAGAATAACATTCTATCAAAACGGATTTTGTGTAAATCAAAATCGTATTCGTATTTATTTCTACTTCCTTTAGGTATTTCTATTAAAACATCAAAAGTTATTACTTTTTTATCGCTCATAATTAATATTTATATTTTCTATAGTTTTGCAAAAATACTGAATTATTGAGTTTTTAAAAGAATATTTTACGCAAAGGTTTTCGACTTTTGTTAAATTTAGAAGAGAAAGTTGCTTAAAACATAAAATCCTCTTTGAAATGAATCAAAAAGGATTTTTATATGAAAATAAAAAAAGGATTTTTAGCTTTTAATATACATCACTTCTTTTACTGCTTTTACAACATCGCTTGCATTAGGAATCCACTTCTCAAATAAAACAGGAGAATATGGAGCAGGAGTATCTGCAGTATTTATTCTTTTAATTGGTGCATCTAAATAATCGAATGCTTCTTCTTGAATTCTATAGGTAATTTCTGTTGAAACATTTCCAAAAGGCCAAGCTTCTTCTAAAATTACTAATCTATTTGTTTTCTTTACTGATTTTAAGATGGCATCATGATCCATAGGTCTTACCGTTCTTAAATCGATAATTTCTATAGAAATACCTTCTTTTTCTAATTCTTCAGCAGCTTTGTAAGCTTCTTTTATAATTTTTCCAAAAGATACTACAGTAACGTCTGTACCTTCTCTTTTAATGTCTGCAACTCCAATAGGTATAATGTATTCTCCTTCAGGAATTTCCATTTTATCACCATACATTTGCTCAGATTCCATAAAAATAACTGGATCATCATCTCTAATTGCAGCTTTTAACAAACCTTTTGCATCATAAGGATTTGATGGTACAATTACTTTTAAACCTGGTGTGTTTGCAAACCAGTTTTCAAAAGCTTGTGAGTGTGTTGCACCTAATTGACCTGCAGAAGCTGTTGGACCTCTAAAAACAATTGGGCAATTGAATTGACCACCAGACATTTGTCTAATCTTTGCAGCGTTATTTATAATTTGATCAATACCAACTAAAGAGAAGTTAAAGGTCATATACTCTACAATTGGTCTGTTGCCATTCATAGCAGAACCAATAGCAATCCCTGCAAAACCTAATTCAGCAATAGGAGTATCAATAACTCTTTTTTCGCCAAATTCATCTAGCATTCCTTTGCTGGCTTTGTAAGCTCCATTATATTCTGCAACTTCTTCACCCATTAAATAAATGCTTTCGTCTCTACGCATTTCTTCGCTCATTGCTTCGCAAATTGCTTCTCTGAATTGAACTGTTTTCATTGAATTTAAATTATTATTTATTTAAGTTGGACAAAAGTAATGAAATTATGAATAAAAAAGGGGTACTTTTATTGCAAATTAAATGACTTTTGCTTGTTATGAATGAATTATCTTTTTTTAAATATAAACATAAAGTTTTTTTTATTGTCTACTTATTTATAAACTCACTATTTGTATTAAAATATAGTACAAAGTATTATTTTATGCCAGTTGCATTAGTCTTTATACTTTATTTTGGTTTAACTTTTGGTGGTTTTTTTCTCATTTACAAAAAATATAGATTCATAAATAACTTAAAAAATTATAATTTTCTAATTTTGAGTTTTATGATCTTCTGTGTATTTTGTATCATAAATTTTTATATTGATGGTACAACATTAAATACAGATAGGTGGTCTGCAATGCATGTAACAATAGAAAGTATCTTAAATGGAAAATATCCTTACGCTGAATTAGATCACTTGGGGCAAACATCTTCTAATTTGCCTGGTTTATTTTTTATTGGTTTGCCTTTTTATTTAATGGGTAATGTTGGCTTGTTGCAGCCCTTCATTTTTCTTATTTTAATGTTATTTGTTTTTTATTTAAAAATAGAAAAAAGCAATAAAATAGCTCTTCTTTTTTTTCTAGTATCATCTCCAGCTTATCTTTTTGAAATAATAGGAAAGAGTGATTTAATGAGTAATATATTTTTAGTGCTTTTATTTATATCATTATGGTCATCAAATTTTAAAAATAATATTTTTAAAAAAAGCATTTTGTTAGCATTTTTTACTGCGCTTTTTGTTTTAACTAGAGGAATTGTAGTAATACCTTTAACATTATTTTTGTTTTCTAAATTTTATATTTTAAATCTAAAATCTAAAACAAAATTTATTTTTTGGTTATTGGTATTTTTATTATTAATAGCTTCTATTGTATTAATTGATTTGCCAAGTTATGTTACTATAAAAGAACATAATCCGTTTAATCATCAAACAGCATTTGCTCCAAAACCTTTAATTATAGCATCTTTATTAATTCCTTTTTTATTCTCATTTAGGGTTAAAGAAAGTGTTGATGTATTTCGGTTTTCATTCTATATAATTTCGGTCTTGATTATTGTAACATTTATTTTAAATTGGATGGAAGAAGGGTTTTATAATAATTTACATGGTAACTTATTTGATATAACATACTTAGGGATGATAATCCCTATCATCTTCTTTTATTACTCTGAAAAATTTAAGATGGAATAGTTTTATAAGTTTGATAATTTTTTCTGTAAATAATTTCTCAATCGTTTTCGCAAATTGTTAAATAAATAAAAAATACTATGCGTGCATAGTATTTTTTTAAAAAAAGGTGTAACTTTGTAATCAATAAAGCTTAAAAAACAGAATTATGAAAATATTGGTTTGTATTAGTCACGTTCCTGATACCACTTCAAAAATTAATTTTACCGAAAACGATACAAAGTTTGATACGAATGGAGTACAGTTTGTAATAAATCCTTATGATGAATTTAGCCTTACAAGAGCTATGTGGTTTAAGGAAAAACAAGGAGCAACTGTAACTGTTGTAAATGTTGGAAATGCATCAACAGAGCCTACTTTACGTAAAGCTTTAGCGATTGGAGCAGATGATGCAATTCGTGTAAATATGGAAGCAGTAGATGGCTTGTCTGTTGCAAAACAATTAGCAGAAGTTGTAAAAAACGGAGGGTATGATTTAGTGTTGGCTGGAAGAGAATCTATCGATTATAATGGAGCTATGGTTCCTGGAATGTTATCTTCTTTAATAGATTTTAACTTTGTAAATGGTTGTATAGATTTAGAGGTTGATGGAACTTCTGTAACAGCTATTAGAGAAATTGATGGTGGAAACGAAACGTTAAGTACATCTTTACCTTTAGTTATTGGAGGTCAAAAAGGAATTGTAGAAGAAAAAGATTTACGTATTCCTAACATGCGTGGAATTATGATGGCTCGTAAAAAACCTTTAAATGTGGTTGAACCTGTTGCTGCAGAAAATGCAACATCAATAACATCTTTTGAAAAACCAGCACCAAAAGGAACCGTTAAATTAATAGATGCAGATAATGTAGATGAGTTAATTGACTTATTACATAATGAAGCGAAAGTAATATAAAAAGGTGTAAATGTTTAAGCGTTTAATTGTGTAACTGTTTAGTTACAACTTAACAATTTCACGATTAAAGTTTTCAATAAAATAAAAATAATGTAAAATTGTTTGAAAGTGTAATTGTGCAAACAGTTCAACAATTAAACAGTTTAACAATTAAACAATATAAAATATGTCAGTTTTAGTTTTTGCAGATTCCACAGAAGGAAAATTTAAGAAAAGTGCTTTTGAAGTAGTTTCTTACGGAAAAAAAGTAGCAGAACAATTAGGAAGTAACGTAGTTGTTGTAACCATAGATGCAAATAGTACAGAAGAATTATATACGTATGGAGCAGAAAAAGTTGTTTCCGTAAAAAATGATTCTTTATCAATTTTTAATGCAAAAGAATATGCTTCAGTATTAAAACAAGTTGCAGATGCAGAAGGTTCATCAGTGATCGTTTTAGGTTCTAGTATAGATGTTTTACATGTTGCACCATTATTAGCGGTTGCTTTAGATGCTGGTTACGCATCCAATGTTGTAGCTTTACCAAGTTCAACGAGTCCTTTTACAGTAAAAAGAAAAGCTTTCTCGAACAAAGGATTTAGTAATACTGTAATTTCTACGGATAAAAAAATAATTGGAGTTGCTAAAAATTCTTATGGAGTTCATGAGAATGCAGTTTCTGGAACAACAGAAACTTTTGAAGCTTCGATTGCAGAATCTGGAGTAAAATCAGAAAAAATAGATAAAGTTACAGGGCAAGTAACCATTGCAGATGCAGAAATTGTAGTTT